>SXOO01000065.1 GCA_005776725.1 Pseudomonadota bacterium
GGACAACGCGGTCGAGTCGAACTGAAGCACCTGGCCCGGCACGGAGAAGAGCGGCTCGCCGCGATAGTCGGCGCCCACGACGGGATCCGAGCAGGCCGCGAGCGCGACCACGCCACATGGCCAAGGCCGCCGCGTCAAAACCGCCACCCGAGACCCCCAGCGAACCACCAGGTGACCGGGCTCGCCCACTCGCTGCCGGTGACCACGCCGTCCGTTACCACAGCCTTCTCCAGCACTTGCGCGATCGGCCCCGCCTCCAGGCGCAAGAGCCACCCGGCGCCGAGCTCGCGCTCCAGGGCCAACAACGCGGCGAACCCCACGCCCCAGCCGGTGCGCGCCGGCGCGTCCCCGCGGCTCTCGAAACGCTGGTGGTGTAGAACGCCCTCCACCGCGACGCCGAACGCCAGGCTGAGCCAGGCGAGGTCGATGACGCGCTCCACCGTGAGCCCCATGCCGAGCTCGAGGGTCGTGGACTCGAGCGTGCCTCCGAGGTCGCCGCCCCCGCCCCGGACGCGCACGCCCAGGGTCAGCGCCGGTAAGTCGATGGTGTAGGCCAGCACGCCGTGGCCGCCCACGCCACCGAGCACCCCGCCGCGCCCCGCGCCCATCAGGAGTAGGCCGTGCACCGCGGGCTCCGCGTGCCCCCCCTTTCGCAGGAGGCGCGCGTAGGCCACGGTCCGTCCGGGCGTCGAGTCTGCGGCGACGGTCGCGCCGGCCGTGAGGCACAGCGTCCACTCCTCGTATGCGGTCCGATCGCGCCGCTGGACGAAGTACGTCCCCGGCGGGAGGAGCAGCGAGCCGCCCCCAGCAGGCACCGTGAGCTCGGCGGCCACAGCGCCGGCGTCGCCTTCTTCGAGGACGAGGTAGTTGCCTCCGCGCGCGAACGCGAGGCGTCCGGAGCGGCTCTTGTCGCGGTCGAGGCGCGTGAGCTCCACGTCAGTGCGGCCGCGCAAGTCCACGGAGAACGTGGGGTGTTGGAGGTTGGGCGTGGTGCCGCTGGCGCGGAGGGTCTGGTGGTAAGCGTAGTCGTACGCCTCGCCCAGCGTCACCCGGCCATCCGCGTTGCGGTCGGCGGCGCCCCTCAGCCCCGTGACGAGGTGGTGGGTGAAGAACGAGCCGCGGAGCCGGTCGGACTCGTGGCTGTCCTCGCCAGCGGCGCTCGAGGTGATGATCGCCGTGCCCTCGGGCAGGCTGGGGCTTTCAGGGCCCACCACGAAGTCCTTGCCCGCCGTGGTGCCTTTGACGCGCGTGGCGGCGCCGCTCCGGCAGGCGTCCAGGATCAGCACCCGCACCCGCGCTGGCAGCCCCAGCACCGTGCTCTCCAGCTCGCGATACGGGAGGAGCGTGCCGGTGAGGTGCAGGCCGCGGGCGTCCGCGTGGCCCGAGTAGTAGATCACGAGCTGCGAGCCCGGCCCGAGGCGCCGGCCCACGGCCTGCAGCGCGCCGCGTACGGCGTTGGCGTCCTCGCCGTAGAGCTCTACGACGTCTTCGGCGCCGCCCAGGCGGCGCATCACGCCTGCGAAGAGCGACGCGTCGCGCTCGGCGTGTAGGAGCGGGGTCTCGTCCGGCTCTCCACGATTGGCGCCGATCGCCACGAGGTGCACGGCGGCGTGTGCCTCCAGGGCCACGAGCGCCACAAGCGCCACGAGGATCCGGACGACCGCGCGGCTCACGGCGCGGCCACCTTCTTCAGCGGGAAGCTCTCCGTGACGCACCCCGGGGGCACTGCCGGGCGCCAGCCCAGCTCATCGGAGCCGCGCATCTCCTGCGCTGCCAGCGCCGCGCCTTGGAAGCCCTCCGGGCACCAGAGCACCACGAGGAGCTCGTCGCCGACAGAGCCGTCGAGACGCGCCGCGCCCGGGAGCTCGGTGTCAGTGGGCCTGACCGCGATGGACTCTCCGGACGCCGGGAGCGCCACGTAGGTCGCTCCGCTCGCCTCGCGCCCCAGGACGGCCACGAAGCCGGCGGCGGGCGCGCGCAGCCCGAACTTCAGCTGGTCGCCCTCGGTGGCCGTGTCGCCAGGGAGCAGGGTGGTGACCTCGCCGCCTCGCTCTCGGTAGACCGTGAGCCCGAGACCGCCCTTGACGCGCACCACGTCCCCGTCGAGTGGCGCCGGCTGTGTCGCCTGCCGACGCGTGACCATCACCACCATCGCCGCCGCGGTGGCGCCGAGGAACGCCCCGAGCCACGCGCCCCGCTGCCACCAAGGGCGCTCAATGCGGCCCGTGAACAGGCGCTCGACCTCCGGCGGGACTCGGCCCCCGACCGCTGCGTGGATCCGCTGCACGGCGGGATCCACGGGGTGCGCGAAGAGCGCCAGCTCCGCCGCCGCGCGCTCGGACTCGGCCGTGGCACACCGAGCGCAGCCGGCCAGGTGCTCGCCCGCCGCCCGGGCCTCTCCCGGCGGCAGCTCGCCGAGCGCCAGCTGCTCGAGCTTGAGGGCGCTGAGGTGGTCCGTGGGGGTCAAGGGGTCCTCCCGAGCCGCTTGCGAGCGGCGCTGAGAAAGCGGTCCAAGAGGTTACCAACCGTCCGACGAGAGACCCCGAGCAGCGGCGCCGCCTCGTCGTGACTCATGCCGTCCACGAAGACGTACACCGCAGCGGCCGCCTCCTCGGGCTCTGCCTCGGCCAGGAGCCCCTTCAGGAGGACGAGCCGCGCCGGGTCGCTGGCCAGCACCTCCTCCACGGGCGCTCCCCCGAGGTTCTCCTCCCACAGCTCCTGCCGCCTTCCCGCGTCGCGGAGGCGGTTCAAGCAGTAGTGGGTGGTGATCTGGTAGAGCCATGTGGAGGGGGTCGACCGGCCGTCGAAGCGCTCCGCTCCCCCGAACGCCCGAATGAAGACCTCCTGCACCGCCTCGGCGGCGTCGTCTTCGCTGCGTAGCAGGGTGCGGGCGCGGCGGAAGACGAGCGGGCCGAAGCGGCGATACAGGGCGTCGATTTCGGAGCGGGTCATGACCCTCCACGGCAGCCGGCGAAGCCCGCGGAGCATGCACTCGGCGCGGGCCTCGCCGCAACGCTGCCGACCTTCGTTCGGCTGGGTGGCTCGTGCCTTTCGGCGCCCGTGGGAGACGATTCATGTTGGGGCCGGGGCAGCAGAGCTCCCCGGGCCCGGTTCACCTCCGCGCTCCCGTGCTCCGGTGAAATCCCCACCCCAGCCTCAGAAGGCCTTGTTTCTACACGGCCGTCTCTCTAGGCGACGCGCCGGCGCATGAGAAAGAAGGCCAGCCCAACCATACCCAGCGCGATCGCGGGGTCCGTGTCGTCGTTCCCCACCGAGGTACATCCGGCGGCGGCGCCGCCCTTGCTCCCGGGCTTCACACCGCCTGCGTCGTCGCTGGCCACGGGACCTTGAGGCGCGCCCTCGTCCACGGCGGGGACTGCGACCCCGGTCTCCTCGAACCCGTCGGCCCCATCGGCCCCGTCGGCCCCGTCGGCTGGGCTTGCCTCGTCGACCTCCGTCTCGTCCAGCTCGGGGCCGTCGGTCTCGTCACCGTCGAGCTCGCCCATGTCGAGGTCCGAGTCGTCCCACTCCTCCGCCCCGGGCTCTGTCTCGTCGGTCTCCTCCATCCCGGGTTCCGCCTCGTCCCACTCCTCCACGTCGGGGTCCATCGAGTCGGGCTCGGTGGGCTCGCCGGGTTCTTGTGCAGCCACCGGGTCGAGCTGCCCGTCCAAGAACGGCGCAATGAAGGACGCGAACGCGTCGGTCCGGATGTTCACGCCCCACTCGGCGCAATCGGCGTCACCCGCGGAGGTCACGGCCACGAGGTGGAGCTGCCCGTTGAAAGGGTAGAGCGCCGGCCCGCCAGAGTCCCCGTTGCACGTGTTGCGCTGCGGGTCGGCATACTCGAGCTCGTTCGGCCGCACCGTGGAGATCGGGATGCTCACCGACCGCTTCTCGCCTGACGGGCCGTTCGGCGAGGTGAGGCCGAAGCCGACGAACAACGCCGACTTGCCGGTGAGGTCGGGGATGGGGGCCAGCATGACCGGGATCGGGGCGGCCGTGGCGGGCTCGGCCAGCACGACCACGGCGATGTCGTGGGTGTCGTCGCCCGGGTAGCCGGGCTCGATGTGCCCGCTCTTCACCTTGAGGACGCGCCCCGAGGCGAGGTCGTTCGCGTTGTTCCCGATGAAGAAGCCCAGCGACCCCGGGTCCATGCCCTCGAGGCAGTGGCCGGCCGTGATCACCACGGTCGGCGCCACGAGCGTGCCGGAGCAGTACCACTCGCCGCCGTCGACCAGCGCGCCCACGGCCTCATAGCCGGGCTCCGCGACGCCGCCCACGATGTAGAGGTGCGAGTTGTCGGCGCTGGCGGTCGCGGAGACGGCGCCGGCAGAGAACGCGGTGAGAGCGATGCGGGTCTTCATGGAGGGCTCCTCAGGGGTGGGGTGCGCCGCCCATCGGCGCGCCGTTCATCCCTTGAGACCCGCAGCCCCGGAAACCGGGCAAAAGAATCTTTCGCGGCCTTACTAGGGCGGCGAGGTGAGCGTGACGTTCACCGTCAGGACGTCCGCGCCGTTGGGGTTCACGGTGAGCCGGTACGTGCCCGCGCTGCCGAGGACCAGGGTCGGCGAGGTGTAGCTCCCGATCTTGGATCCGGTGTGGACCACCGCGCCGGCCGGGTCGGTCAAGGTGTACGCAACGCTCTTCGAGCCCGGAGCCCCAGTGAAGGCGAAGTTCTGTCCCGCCGCTCCCGTGAAGGTCACGTCGATATTCTGGCCCACGACGGTGTTCGCCGTTGCGACGACCGGACCGCCGATCACGCCCGCGAAGGCCGCGTTCGCAGGCACCGCGATGATGTTGAACGTGTTGTTGCCCGACCCGTTGTTGCCCGGGTTGATCGTGAGCGCGTAGGTCCCGGTCTCGGTGAGGTCAGTCGCGTCCATGAAGGGCGTGCCGCACGAGTATTGGGACCACGCCGTGGCGCCCGACGGCGCCTTCAGCGTGTAGGTGGTGCAGCCCATGGTGCCCGCCTTCGTGAACGTGATGGCCACGCGGGCCGTGGCGACCACGGAGAACTCCGCGGTGCCCAAGAGCCCGGGGTAGGGGAGGTCGAGCGAGGTGGTGCCCCCACCGACGCTGGCGGCGACCACGGGGTCGGCTGGGAGCAGGTACGTCGTGAGCTGGCTCGTGCCCGTCCCGGTCCCCACGGGGTTCACCGTCCACGTGTAGGTCCCCGTCTCTGCGAGGATGACCGGGTCCACGAAGAGCGCGCCGCATGAGTATTCGCTCACCACGTTGACCCCGCTCGGGGCGAGGAGATCGTAGTTGGTGCAGCTGATGTTGTTGGTCTGCAGCGCGAGGCGATCCCCCACCGAGGCCACGAACTGGAACGAGCCGTTCAGCCCTGGCGTGAGTAGCGGCAGGTTCCCGGTGGGGCCGCCGGCGGTGACCACGACTACGGGGTCTGCGGGGAGCTGCCAGATCGTGGTGGTCACGCCGGAGGCGGTGGCCCCGGTCGGATCGGCGTAGACCGCGTACTCGCCATCCACTGGGAGCGTCACGGCGTCCGAGAACTGCGTGCCACACGAGTACTGGGTCCAGAGCGTCGTCCCATCCGGGTTGAGTACGGAGACGTCGTTGCACGGGTCGTCGTTGATGATGGACCGGACGGACACGCGCATGCCGGCGGTGCCGTTGAAGCGCTGGTAGACCTCGGCCCCCACGGTGCCGATCGGGGTGGTGAACGCGGTCCCGAACGCGGGGACCACGTCCTCCTCGTCCACACCCGTGAAGAAGGTCAGCGTGACTGCGACGCTGTGTCCGAGCGTGACCGTGTACGCGCCGGGGAGCGGCGCGGACTCGACCTCCGCGAACAGAGACTTCGTGGAAGACGAGCTGGCGAGGCTCACCCCGGCGGGCGACTTCAGCTTCACGGACCCCGCGACCGTGGTCGACAGGACCAGGCTGAACTCCACGCCCGCCTCGATGCAGATGCTCGGGGTGGGATCCCCTGGGTTCCACACGAACGGTGTGTCGATCACCATGTTCCCGATGCAGCACACGCCGCCCGTGCAGCTCCCGGCGGCGCAATCGGCGTCCGTGGCGCACTCCGGGCAGAGGATCGGATCGGGCGTGGGATCGTCGATGATGACGCACCCGCCGGGGGCCACGCACGACTCCACAGTGCACGGGTCGCCGTCATCGCAATTCGTGGGAGTTCCGCCGGCGCAGAGGCCCGAGAGGCACTTGTCTCCGGTGGTGCACGCGTTGCCGTCGTCGCACGCCGGGCCGGAGCGCGCCGTGTTGACGCACACCCCCCCGAGGCAGGCGTCCGTGGTGCAGGTGGCGCCGTCGTCACAGTCCCCGGCGTCGTCGCACGGCTTGCAGCCCGGGATCGGCGTGTTGATGCACCCGAGGTCCAGGTCACACGAGTCGTCCGAACACGCGTTGCTGTCCGAGCAGTCGAGGGCCAGACAGGGCACGGGCGCGTCGCCAGAGAGGATGCGCACGAGGCGCTCGTCCGACTTGGTCAGAATCTTTCCTGGCGCCAACACGGTCCAGAGCTCCACCACAACCGAGCCGCCCCACTCCGCGCTCGAGGCCGTGAACGTCAGCGAGTCCCCGGTCCCCTTCGACGAGCCGTCGAGGAACCACTCGTAAGAGACCGCGCCGACCCCGGACACCATGCTCGTGAAGGTGAGCTCCGAGCCTTCGAGCACCTCGAGGTTGGCCACGGGGATCGCGATCCGTGCGGCGGCGTTGCACGCGTCTCCGATGAGGTCGCCGTTGGTGTCTTCCTGGGTGGGGTTGAACGTCCCGAAGCAGTTGTCGATGGCGTCGAGGACGCCGTCGTGGTCCACGTCGGTCGCGAACGACTGATCCTCGAGGCACGCGTCGCTGGCGTCGGTGGGACACGGATCGCCGAGGTCACCCCGGCCGTCGTCGTCGCTGTCGGGGTAGAGCGGGTCGCTCGCCAGCAGAGGCCCGGCCGCCAGCTCGGCCTCGTTGGAGAGACCGTCGGAGTCGGCGTCATCGCCGGGGCGCCAGGGATCGGTCCCTACGGAGTCCAGCGGCACGAAGCCGTCCACGGCGGCCCGCCCCGCGAACGCGATGAGGCGCGACTGATAGGCCAGCGTGGCCGTTTCCGTCCCAGCCTCGGGCTGCTGGAGTCTCAGGGCGAGGGCGTCGGTCGCGGAGTCGGTGGGCGAGTCCGGTGCCGCGAACAGCGTGGCGCGCACGGCCACTGCGTCCACGCCGCCCGAGAAGGTGCTCTGGTCGCCGAGGGCGGCCACCTCCGCGAGCGTCCCGCCCCAGGGGACCGCGCTCACAGCCTCGCCGGTGCGCAGCGGGCTGGGCTCTCCCAGGCGAACCGGCGCCACCACGAAGAAGGACCCGCCGGGTTCCGCCGTGAGCGTCCAGCCCAGCACCGCTTCGACGAGGGCCACGCCCAGCGCGGACTCCGTGTGGAGCACCGTCGTCGCGTCGATCACCAGCCTCGCGGCCAGCTCCGCCTCGTACACCTCGAGGTAGTCTGAAACCGTGACCCAGTCGGCAGACTCCGCCTCGAGCTGCGCCGCCACTTCCGACGGGAGCACCTCCGGAGACCCCGTGAGCCAGGCCTTCTTCGTGCGCCGGCCGGCAGCCGCCAGGACGACCAGGTCCGTGTCGCCCGCCACGCGGATCGGCCCGAAGGTCGCGAGCGGGATGTCCAAGAAGTCCTCGCCCAGCATCAGGATCGGGTCGCCCACCGAGAGGACCGCGGGATCCTCTGCCGCCGCAGCGCTCGTCCTCCCCGCGCCGACCGCCCAGCCCAGCACGCGTCCGAGCGTGTTTCGAACCACGACGAGCCCCTCGTCGGTCGTGGGCACCGTGCCCGCGGCGTCGTCGAAGGTGGACCCCGAGATGTTGTACTCGACGCCGTACAGCGTAGAGGCGACCGGGACCGAGATCGCGTCGCCCGTCAGGGTGCCGCGGAGCTCCTCGTCCCAGTCGCTCCAGCCGTCGCCGTCCGTGTCCTCGGGGGTGATCCCCGGGCTGTCCGCGTCGAGTCCACGGAGCACCTCGTCCCAGTCGGTCCAGCCATCGCCGTCCCGGTCGTCGCGGGTGTCGTCACGGAACGGGTCGAGCCCCTTCTGCTTCTCCACGAAGTCCGGGATCCCGTCGCCGTCGGTGTCGCGCCGCTTGGGCTGCGTCCCGTCCAGGGTATAGGTGGCGCTCTGGGTGACCTGGACAGTGCCTTGGACTACCCGCGCGGTGATCGTGTGGTCGCCGTTCAGGACGAAGACCTCGACCGCCGACGTGCCCTCCACGAGGAACTCGGGGTCGGAGCCGACCGTCAGGTAGAGCTCCACGGGATCCGAGCCCGTGGCCGAGGGGTAGGCGTCGATGGTGACGCGCGTGGTGGTGGTGTAGACGCCCGCGGCCGGGCGGATGTCCACCGTGGGCGACGCAGGCGCCGCGGAGCTGTTGAGGGCCGCGGTGACTCCCACCACAGACATGGGGGGCGCCAGCAGCGGCAGCGGGACGCTGCTGTTGAGCGCATTCACCAGCACGTCGGAGGACGCCGTGGTGCCAGGCACCAGCAACGTGGTGCCATCGAGCGCCGTCGCCAGTATGCCGCCGCCGCTGATCGCCGCGGACGTCGTGAAGTCGGCGCCGACCCGGTACGTGGCCACTGGGCTGCCGTTGGCGTCCAGGACCCAGACGTTGGCGGCCGTGCCGTCCTCGAGCGGCGACGCGGCGCGGGAGACGGGGGCCAGCAGGGCGAGGGTGAGGAGAAGTCGGGTGTTCATGTGACTCAATCCGCCGAAACCCAGTTGGAGGTGCGCGTCTCGGTGATCTCCCCGGCTGCGTCGAAGTACACGAACTGATAGCGGTACTCCCAGCCGGCGATGTGCGGCGCGCGATCTACGAAGAAGAGCTCGACGCCACTCCAGGGCGGGCCCGCCTCGCCGTCGAAGACCCCGGAGAAGTCCGCCAGGCCCACGTAGGGGTCGGCGTGGGTGTCGATCGGGTCCGGGGGGGCCACGACCTGCCCCTCGGGCGGCTTCACGTCGGGCGTGATCTGGGTGCAGTGGACGTAGTTGATGAGCGGCGACACCTGGGCGTAGTCGGCGGCCGCAGAGAGCGAGCTCGCGCGCCCCTGGCGATACGCCACGAAGCCCAGCTGGCCCTCCAGCGACTCGGTGATCGTGTCGCAGGTGATGGCGCACTCCTGACGCTCCAGCGGCACCAGCGGCCACAGGCACCTGTCGATGGCGTCCACCTTCGGGCTGTCCGGTTCGGTGCCCACGCACTTCGGGAACAGCGACTCGTTCACGCAGGTGAGCTTCGGCCCGCCGAGGTGCACCACCGGGAAGCCGTCGCCGTCGAGGTAGAGCGCTACGAGCGCCTCGGCCTCACGCGGGGTGGGGATCTCGGGCCAGGGGATGTACTCCGGCTCCACCGCGTCGGGCCCCATTCGCAGGACGCAGAGATCGGGGGTCCAGTCGGAGAGCGTGTCGGTGATCGTGGTGGCCGCAGCGTTGGAGACCACGGTGCGCGCTCGCAGGCACCACTCCTCGGTGGTTCCGGTAGCGGGCTCCGGTCCCACTTCGATGGTGTCGAGCACCTCGCCCAGTGTTCCGAGTGTGCCGAGGCGCACGAAGCTGGTGACGCGATCGGTGCCGTCCGCCCGGCGGAGCTCAGCGATGAACCCGAGTACCGGCTGCTCCGGCGGGATGATCCGTACCTCCGCCGTGGTGGCCCCCGCCGGGAAGACGAGGCCCGCGAGCGTGGGCACCTCCGCGGCCGCCTGGCTGTCTTCTTCACAGCCCAGGGGGAAACGCGCGCTGATGGCGCCGGTGGCGCTGGTCACGGCCTGGAAGAGGCAGGCGGGACCTCCGAGGAGGTCGTCCGGGTAGAAGCTCTCGTAGTCCTCCACCAGCTCGTCGCAGATGGTCTCGACCCGCTGGAGCTCCTCGCCGATGCGTCGATAGACCGACACACACTCGGTAGCCGGGTCGTAGGGCACGGGCTCGTAGCCCCTGTCCACCACCGAGGGCGGGGGATCGAAGCAGTTCTGATTGAGCTGCGCACAGAGGCAGATGTCCCCGTTGTATTTCCCGACCGTGACCTGCGCGATGACGTTCCCCGCGTCGTCGTAGTAGGTGATTACGACGTCCTTGCCGGCGCATTCGTTCGGCATGGCCTGTTCGTTCTGGCCGCCGCACATCCCCTGACCCCACTTCTCGCTGACCACCGCGTCTGACGGCAGTCCAGCGCCCGGGGGCGGCTCAGTGAGCTCGAAGGTCCAGGTCTTGTCGCCACATTGGATGGTGGCCTGCGCCGCGGTCCCTGTGAGATCGGTGATCGGGCGGTCGTCGCTGTTGCATTGGTGGTACGTGATGTACTCGTGGCAGCTCATCGGCGGGTCGACCCAGCGCCGCGCCGTGCGGCGATAGGCCGGGAACATCGCGCGCACCGGGGCCGACATCGGGCCCCGCGCGCCGGTCTCGCCCACGGCGACCACGCGATACCAGAAGACCTTGCCGAGATCGGCCTCCTCGACGGTGTCGGCCCACTCGAGCACCTCGCGCTGGCGGGTGTCGGGGACCGCGTCCTTCGCCGCGATCGAGCCGACCTTGAAGTTCGGCGCACCGAAAGGGCGCTTTATCGGGTCGCAGGCGGTCCCGGGCTCGGACAGCGGCGGCGAGGCCGCGGGGTCGCCCAGCGGCGCTCGCTCCAAGAGGTCGCTCACCCCGTCGCCGTCGGAGTCTCTGAAGCCCTGCGCGTCTGCCGGCGACTCGAACCGATAGATGTCGTACTTCGCCACGCGCAGGCTCACGCGCGCGCCCTCGCCCACCGTGGGGCACGTCTCGGCGGTTCCCACGTAGGCCAGCTCGCGGGTGAACTTCGCGTCCTCGAGGTTGCAGTAGGTCCGGTGCGGGTGCTCCTCAACGAAGTTGAGCACGTTCACCTGGGGCCAGCGAATGAACTGCGTGTCCGGCGTGGCGCCCCCGTTGAGGGTGGGGCGCCGCACCGCGCGGATGTTCCAGGGTGCCGGCGGCGGCAGCGTGTCGGGGACCTTCCCGAGCACCGAGGTCGTCTCGCCGTAGTTACCGGTGCGATCCCGCGGGACGAGATAGAACGCGTACGTCTCGCCCGGGCGCATGCCGGCCTCTGCGGTCTCCAGTCGTCCCAGCGTCACCTGCGGCGCCGCGGGCGACCAGCCTTCGTAGGTGGTCTCTTCGACCGGCAGATCCGAGGCCGCCAGGATCGGGACGTCGTTCACCTTCACGAGACCCGAGAACGCCACCAAGCCGGCGTCGTCGTGCGCGAGCAGCTCTGCCTCGGCCGCGAGGTCGCGCGCCGGATCAGACAGCGCGGGGGCGTCGCTCCGATAGAGATCCCAGCCCGCGATCGCCTCGCTGAGCGCGAAGCGCTCGGGGCCGCCGGTGCCCGGTGTCTCCCAGTCGAAGGCCAATACGCCGTGGGCGCGCATCGCCTCCGGTGCGTCGCACCGCGCCAGCGCGCCGGCCGGGAGCACCCGAAACGCGGTGGCCGCTGGAGCCTTCCACGGCGTACTGGCGTCCACCGTGGCCGTACCCAGCACCACGATCTCCTCCGAGGTGCCGCCGGGGTCGATCACGCCGTCGAGCCGGTACTTCACCGTCCCGCTCGCGGTGCGGTCGACCCAGCCGAGGCCGCGGGCCACGGCCAGCGTCGGATCGAGCCGGCTGCTGAAGTGCGCGAAGAACGAGTCGTCAGTGAGCTGCGCCGCCACCGCTTCGCCGAAGGGGGTGGTGAGGACGCCGGCGGCCTCGAGGTTCGTCTCGAGCTCTCGGGCTCGGCGCTCGTTCTCCGGCGCGGCGTAGAGCGCCTCGATCTCCACTCCCGGGCGGACGGCGTACGGGATGGTGGCGAGGAGCGCGCCGTCTCGGTAGAGCCTGAACTCCGTGAGCCCGGCGATGGCGTCGGGGGCTCCCCAGGTCACGACCACCGCGGGGCCAGGCCCTGTCGCGGAGATCGAGCCGAGGCGAGTCGGGATCGCCGAGAAGACCAGCTGGTCCTCTTGGGCGAGGGCGTTGCCGGCGAGGGCGAGGATGACGAAGAGGGCGTGGTGGGTTCGCGTACTCATGATCAGTGCACCGCGCTCACTTTGGGGGACGGGACCGTCCACTTGCCGTTTTGGAAGGTGAGGCTGAGGCTGGCGTCGCCGGTGCCACAGCTCTTGTCGTCGCGAGACTTCTGGAGCGTGCTCCAGGTCTCGGGGTCGCATTTCAGGCCCACGCCAGCGGCGCCCCAGCCCTCTCCGCGGAACTTGATGACGTTGCCCGAGAGCTCGGCGAACGCCGTGGCCTGACCGCGGAGGGCGCCGATGCAGCCGATCTTGCCGTAGCCGCCTCCCCCGACGAGACCGCCCAGCGTGAGCGGGGGACCGCCCAGCAACCAGGAGCCCACGTCGGCGCTGAGGCCGAGGTTGAGGGGGCAGCCGAGATCGATGATGGGGATGCTGGCGCCGCCGCGGACGTACACCCCGTTGAACACCCCGCCGGGCAGCGTGATGAACTCGGCGGCCTGCGGGTCGAGGCTCGTGAGGACGTCGTCGTTGCAGGTCCGGCCCACCAGGAACGACACGTTGATGGCCATGGAGCTGAACGACGCGCCGGCGCTGGCGCCCACGTACGTCTCCTGCGACCCGACGCCCGCCTCGAAGGCGATGTCGTAGATGCTGAAGTCGTTGAACTCCAACGCACCGTCCGTGGTGATGCCCCCGAAGAGCCCGATGAGCGAGGGTGGGCCCGAGCCGTTGCCCTGCAGCGTGAAGCCGAGGTGCAGGTCCTCGATCGTCAGCTCTCCCGGCCCCACCTTGAGCGGCAGGTTCTGGGCAGAGATCACGGCGTCGAGCATGCTGGACGCGTCCGTGGGGGCGCAGGCGTCGCCCTTCCCGTTGGTGGCCCAGCTGGTCACGTCCAGCGCGGCGCCGAAGACGCGGGTGTCGTCCTCCTCACTGCCGGTCATGGTGAACTCGGCGCCCACGTGCAGTCGCTCGAGCGCGTCGCCGGCGATCTGGGCGTAGCCGTCGATCTGCGCCGCCTGGATGGGCAGCTCGGGCATCAGCTCGTCGATCGCCGCGTTCGCCTTCGCCAAGGCGTCGGCCGCGGCGTTGTTCAGCGAGGCGTTGAGGTCCGCGATCAGGTCATCGACGTGGCCGAAGAGGTCGTCCACCAGGATCGAGACGTCCTCCGTGAGGAGGTCGAAGTGGTTCTGGAAGCTGAGGGTGAGGAACTCCACGGCCGGGGACGCCATGAGCAGGTCCACCAGCGCGAGCCGAAGGTCGGCCCCGGTCGAGAGCGCCGGGAGCAGCTCCAGCGAAGGCAGCGCCAGCTCGACCTCTGCGGCCACATCCGCCAGCGCGACGTCGATGGGCTCGCGGAGGACGGAGGGCAGCGAGAGCACGAGATTGTCGCCGGCGAGGCTGATGAAGACCGCCAGCGCGCCGTCGGTGGCGGCCGAGAGCTGGGCGTCGAGAGCGGCGATGATGTCCACCTCGAGCTTCCCGTAGAAGACCCCACCCCCGCAGACGGGGTCCTGCGCGCACGCCACCATGGCGTCCACCTCGGCGATGAAGGTCCGCACGTCCTCTAGGAGGTGCACGAGGTCGGCGACGTCCTCCTCGAGCGTGAGGAGGATCGGCTTCACCTCGGCCGCGACGGCGTCGAGCTCGGTCTCCACCCCCGTGAGGCCGGCCTGTACCTCGCCCACGAGGCTGACCGCGCCGGTGAGCGCGGTGCTGTAGTCCTGGATCTTGAGCTCGGCCTCGAAGGACGGGATGACCAGGTTGGCCTCGTTCAGGAGGTCGAGCGCGCGATCCACGAGGTCCGACTCGATCTCGTCCACCTCGATTGGCAGCGGCAGGATCGACGCGAGGCGGTTCGCGTTCTCCACGAACTCGAGCACCTTCAGCTCGTCGAGCACGCTCTGGACCTGCGGCGCCGCGGTGGCCGCAAGGAGGATCAGCAGCGGGTTCACGGTGAGCGACGGGCTCTTGAACGTGGCGAGGCCCGAGCCGAGCACGTCGACTTCGAGCGTGGTGCAGAGGTCGAGCCCTGCGGTCACGGTGGCTTGCGCGTCGCCGATCACCCCGTCGAGGGAGTTGAGCGCCAGGTCCACGCCGTCCGTGTCGACCAGGGGATCCGCGAGCGCGTTCAGGGCCTCGATCGCGTCGGCGAGCGCATCGTCGACGGCCGCGAGGATCTCCCGCGCCCGAATGCACTGGTCCGGTAGCGCGTCGCACGGCGCCACTTCCGCTCCGGCGGAGAGCTCCACGAAGAGGCTCAGGAGCTCTGACAGCTCCGCGTCCAGCGCCGCCGTGAACGGGACCAACGCCTCGGCCAGGAGCTCGTCCAGCGACAGGACCAGCGCGTTCGCCAACACGGCTGGCAGCGCCTTCACCTCGAGGACCACCGCCACCGTGTCGTCGAGGAGCGTGGGGAAGGACACCACGACCGCGTCGATGGCCACGTCGAACGCCAGCTCCACCTCCTCGCGAAGGCGGGCGATGATCGCGTCGCCCGTGAGCGTGAGCAGCTCCGCGAACTCGGCTTGGACCGCGCCGATCATGGCCTCGAAGGGGCCCTTCCCGCCGATATCCGGGATGCCGAGGCTCGCCACGAGGTCGTCCACGCCCAGGACGGAGAGGACGTCGTTGACGTCGATCGCGAGGATCACGTCCTCGAGCGCAAGCGTCTCGAAGTCGGCGCTGGCCCCGAAGACCACGCGGGTGTTCTCGGGCGTGAGGTATTCGACGCCGGCGTTCACCTGCGCCACCACCAGGCTGTGCTCGAGCATCACGCCGCCGAAGCGCGGCATCCGCTCGCCGGCCTCGTCCACGTCGAACCAGACGGGCAGGTCGATCTCGAAGCCCGTGCCGCCCCAGGTGTAGTGCGCGCGCGGCGCACAGTCCCCGAGGTTCTCGAGCGTGCAGGGGTCCTCGTTCTTCCAGTCGATCGCCTTGTTCGGAGAGCCCGACCCATCGCTCTGGCGAACCACCGTCGGGGCGGCGGTGGACTCCGTGGCGTTCTCCACTTTTACGTCCGCATTCAGCATGTCGAAGAAGGGCGCCGCGAAGTCCATGTTGAACACGAACCACCCGAGCTCGTTGCCGGAGTGCTCCAGCAGCACCGTCTCGTGAAGCGCTACCGGGAAGGGGCGGTCTTCGGCGTCGCTGCCCGGCGACGCGGGCCGCTCGAGGCCGTTGTCGCTGCCGCCAGTAACGCGCTCGTCGGTCGGGTTGCCCGCCGGGGTCCACTTGGCGGTGACCCCCACGACCTTGTCCAGCGCCGCCAGAGTCACCTCGGAGCCCACCTCGAGATCGCGGCCGCCCGGATCGCAGAAGTCCTCCATGTCCAACTCCGGGACGAACGCCAGCGTCTGCGGCACCATCGGCGCCTTCCACGCATGGAGGCTCTCCCCGCAGTTGGTCGAGTCGGGCCCAAGAGAGCTGTCGCACGGGATCACGTGCGCCGGTCCGAGCGCCCCGGTGCACTCGAGCGTCATGGACGTGAAGACCACGTCGAAGCCGCCGGGCGTGTCCACGGCGACCGCGCCGTCGAGCCACGAGTAGGGGTCCACGCCGTTCAGCACCTGCCGGAACGCGAAGCGGGTGAAGGGGAGGTCGTAGAGGTAGACCTCGGGCGCAGGCTCGGTGTCCGTATTGAATGCGCCGGTGACCCCCGCGGGGCGCACCACGTAGCGCGTGCCGGCGTTGCCGACCACGTCGCACGGCGCGCCGTCGCAACCCCCGGGCTCGTTGGGGCCACCGAAGCGGACGCGCGTAGTCGAGCCGGTCTCGTCCGTGCCCACGCCGGTCTTCGGGAGGCCGGTAGTGGCGTCGGCGTATCGCTCGGGGCCCACGGTGACGCCCGCCGCGAAGTGGTTACCGCGGCGCGCCTCGGAGTCGGGGAGGCTGTAGTGCGCGGTGGGCACCAGCACACCCGACTTCAGCGTGACGGCGCGGGAGCCGAGGAGGCTCTCGGACGCGCTTCGATCGGTCGCGGACGGCGGGGGGACGCTGCTCGCGATCACCCCGGGCGGAGGCGCGCCTGGGCGTGGCTTCGCGGTGCCCGGGAGCGTGAAGCCCGGGATGTAGAGGACCCCCTCGCCAGAGCTCCCCTCGCGCTCGAAGACGCGCACCGCATCGCTGCCCGCGGGCCCCCACACCGGCTCTTGGACGTCCTCGACCGCGACGACGATCCCGCCGTCTGCGCCAACGCCCATCTTGCCCGCCGGTTGCACGGTGTTGCCGACGCCCCCCGCGGAGGAGGGGCACGACGGGCAGTCCGGAGACTGCTCGAAGGCGACGGCGAAGTCGGCGGGCAGTGAGCCGGACTTCAGCGCGCTGCTGTCGAGCACCACCGAGAAGGCCGGCCATGCCGTGCTCACGGCCGGGAAGTGCATCGCTCCGGCGCCGAGGCCGAAGGTGACCGTGCCGAAGAGCCCGGTCGACTTGAGCAAGAACGTGGGGCGGGCCTGGGCGATCAGGGGCTCACGGCCGTAGCGGAGCTCGTTCGAGGTGGTGCGCGGCAGGCCCAGCAGCGGAGACCGCGGGTCGTCCGGCAGGAAGCCGACGTTCCCCTGATAGAACGGCCCCGAGTGTTTGCCCCCGACGCCCTTCGTGCTGGCGCCGAGGCTGGTGACCCGCAGGTAGAACGGGAGCCCGCCACCGTGCAGGAAGCCCCCGGTCAGGGTGCCGACGATGGTGTTGAGGTCATGGCGTTTCCCGAGCCGAACCGTGCCGAAGGTGACGCTGGAGGACCCGCGCGCCACGGGGCCCGCGAACACGTTGGCCTCGTGGTAGCTCACGCCGGAGGGGAGCGTGAGGCCGAAGGACACGGGCTTGATCCCCTTCTCGTCGAGCGCCACGTCCAGCGTGACCTGGACCCCGGTGAACGTGGTGGCGATCGTAGGCACGGTCACGGACCCGGTGGCGCTGACCGTGAGGCCGGACGCGGCAGAGGCGCTGAGCTGGGACACCGTGAGGTCCGGCGCCTCGAGCGCGATCGGCGTGAACGCCCCCCCGGGGGCCCAGGTGAGCGCCGCGTCAGACGACAGGACCAGCGCTCCCACTGAGCAACAGCCGGGTGACACGGCTTCTACGGCGCCTTCCGTGAGCGTGGTGGAGACGCCGCCGAAGCGCACGACGCCCGTGAGCGGCGTGAGGAAGAAGCCATTGAAGATAATCCCGGGTGCGCCCGTGTTGTCGAGCTCGCTGGTCTCCAGGACGGTGTGGTTCGCGTCCACCTCTACGGCCAAGCGGAGCTTGCGGCCCAGGGAGTATTGCTCTGCGAGCCACAGCTCGACGTCCTCGCTCGTGTCCGGCGCGGTGCCGGTGAGCGAGACCTGGCGGTCGAAGGTCTCCGTGGAAGTGACGATCCAGCTGTCGACCGTGATCTCGTCCTCCTTCAACGTGGACCAAGTGAGCCCGAACCCGCCCGCGGACGACGCGGAGACGGTCCAGGCTTCGAGCCGGATCTTCGCGGTGTTTGCGGCCAAGCCGGTGACGGTGATCGGGACCGTGCAGTCGACTGTGACCTCGGTGCCGGGGCGATACCCCACGAAGGTGGGGTCGGCGCACGAGAAGCCGCTGACAGACACGTTGTCGATCAATGGCAGGGGGCCCACGGTCGCGAGCAGAAAATAGGGCGCGATGAACATGGTGTGTCACGTAGCAACCCCCGGGCCACAAGGGAAGCGCTGGTTTGAGCGGCCTCGTCGTCGCGGCGCCTGTATCGACCGGTTTCCACCCCGGGAAATCACTGTCGCCGCGCGGAGACGCCGGCGCGTGGTCGACACCTTGCGTTCGCCGGCGGCCCGGGTGAGGCTCGCGGCATGTCCTCACCGGAACGCGCGATTCGCCTCGTCACCGAGATCCCAGGGCCCAAGAGCCGAGCGCTGGTCGCTCGCCGTGACGCCGCGGTGCCGCGGGGGGCCGCGAGGCTCACGCCGATCGCGATCGAGCGCGCCCACGGCGCCTTGGTCACGGATCTCGACGGAAACCAGCTCCTCGACTTCGCGGGCGGCATCGGGACGCTGGCTGTGGGGCACACCCCGAAGGCCGTCGTCGACGCGCTACACGAGCAGGCCGAGCGCATCCTCCACATGTGCTCGATCGTGGCCACGCTGGAGCCGGTCGTGGCGCTCTGCGAGCGGCTCAACGCATTGGCACCCGGCGACTTCGAGAAACGCACGCTCCTCATGAACAGCGGCGCCGAGGCCGTCGAGGCCGCCGTCCACATCGCCCGCGCGTCCACCGGGCGGCAGGGCGTGGTGGTCTTCGAGGGCGCCTACCACGGGCGCACCAACCTCACCCTCGCCATGACCTCCAAGTTCAACCTGTTCAAGAAGGGCTACGGTCCCTTCGCGCCCGAGGTGTATCGGTTCCCTTTCATAAGTGCCTACCGTCGGCCGGCCGGGATGACCGAGGACGAGTGGGTCGCGTGGCAGGTGGCGTCGCTCGACCACTCGTTCACCGCCACGGTCGACCCGTCCCACGTGGCCGCGGTAGTGATCGAGCCGGTGCTGGGCGAGGGCGGCTTCATCCCCGTGCCCGCGCCGTTCCTCCGCCGCCTTCGTGAGCTGTGCGACCTCCACGGCATGCTGCTCGTCTTCGACGAGGTGCAGTCCGGCATGGGCCGCACGGGGCGCCTCTGGGCGTGCGAGCACGCCGGCGTGGTCCCCGACCTCGTCGTCACGGCCAAGTCGCTGGGCGGCGGCATGCCGGTGTCCGCGGTGGTGGGGCGCGCCTCGGTCATGGACGGACCACACCCCGGCGGGCTCGGCGGCACCTACTCCGGCAACCCCATGGCCTGTGTGGCTGCGTTGGCCGCGCTGGACCAGCTTGCGTCGCCGCAGTTCCTGGCGCGCGCGACGGCGTTGGGCGAGCGGCTCCGCGATGGCCTCCTGCGGCTCCAGGCGGAGCACCCCCGGCTCATCGGGGACGTTCGCGGTCTCGGCCCCATGCTGGCGATGGAGTTGGTCCAGGACCCGGCCACACGCGCGCCCTGGATGCAGGCCACGCAGGGGATCAATGCGGCGACGCTGGCCCGAGGCCTGATCACGATCCGTGCGGGCCTCTACTCCAACTGTGTGCGTTTCCTCCCGCCGCTCACGATCACGGACGCGGAGCTCGACGAGGGGCTCGAGGTGCTCTCCGACGCCGTGGGCGCGGTCGTTCGGGAGCTGAGCGCTTGACGTGCTCCCCACGCTCGAAGAGCTGACGCGGGCGCCCGAGGTCGACGAGGCCTATCGCTGCCTCGACGCCTGGTTCGGCGTGCGTGGCGAGCTGGAGCGGCGCAGCGTCATCGACGGCTGGCTCGCGCACCCGGAGGGGCAGTCGGCCGAGGGGATTCGGGTGCGCTACCACCTCCTCGCCGCGCGCGCGCCGGACGGGAGCCTGGCCGCGGTCCGCGATTGTCACACCACCTTCGACCCGGCCTCCGGGGTCTGCGTGGCGTATCTCGCCCACGTCTTCGTGGCGCCGGCCTACCGCAGGACGGGCCTGGCCCAGCGCCTCCGCGAGGTCCCGACCGAGCTGGCCCGGCGCGACCTCGAGGCCTGGGGCGTGGGCGCGCGAGAGCTGCTGCTGGCCGCGGAGCAGGAGCCAATTCGGCTGGATAGGGACGACACCCTCACGCGGCTCGTGGCGTATGGCCGAGCGGGGTTCTCCGCGATCGACCCCGACGCGCTGCCGTACCTGCAGCCCGACTTCAGCGACCTCGAGGCGAGCGGGCTCCCCGCGCGGCCCCTGCCGCTGCTGGCCGTGCTTCGTCGCGAGGGACACCCTTCGGAGCACACGTTGCCTGCGGGGCTGGCGGAGGCGTTCGTGCGCAACCTCTACGCCGTCTTCTCCACGCACTGCCGCGCGACGGACCTCGAGGCAGCTCGCCGCTTCATGCTCGACCGGCTGGCACAGCGCAGCCCCGGCGGCGGCATACGGCTGCTCTCGTTGCCGCGTTCGCTCGAGGACTCAGCCGCGATAGAGCCCCTCCTAGAGGCCCGCGTCCTGGCCTCGGGCCTCGGGAGCCCAGCCGCACCCTCGCCGCGGTCCTAGCTTGCGTTGAGGACGAGCAGCCGCTCCTCGGCCAGCTCTCGCATGGCCGCGGCCACGCCTTCGCGGCCCATCCCGCTGTCCTTGGTGCCGCCGTAGGGCATGGAGTCCACTCGGAACGTGGGCACGTCCCCCACGATCACGCCGCCCACCTCCAGGCGCGAGAACGCCTTGAGCGCCCGGCCGAGGTCGCGGGTGAACACGCCGGCCTGAAGCCCGAAGCGGGTGTCGTTGGCGCGGGTGAGGGCGTCGTCCCACCCGTCCGCGCGCTCGACGCAGAGCACGGGGCCGAAGACCTCGTCTCGGAACAAGCGGGTGTCACGCGGCACGCCGCTCATGACCGCCGGGGTCACCACCGCCCCGTGGCGCTCGCCCCCGCAGTGCAGCGTGGCGCCGCCAGCGACGGCCTCGTCGATCCACTCGAGCACACGTGCTGCGTGGCCCTCGTCGATGAGCGGTCCCACCACGGTCGCCGGATCCATCGGATCTCCGCAGGGCACCGCCCGCGCGGCGGCGATCACCGCGGCCAGCGTGGCCTCGTAGACCTCGCTCGTGGCGATGAGCCGCTGCACCTTGATGCAGATCTGGCCGCCCTGGGCGAAGGCCCCGGTGACGATCGGGGGGATCGCGGCCGCGAGATCGGCGGTCTCGTCGATGAGGCACGCGGCGTTGCCTCCCAGCTCGAGGAGCACCGCCTTCCGTCCCGCGATCGACTTCAGATACCAGCCCACCCGGTCCGACCCGGTGAACGAGAGCACCTTGAGCCGGTCGTCCCGGACCAGTCGCTCGGCCACGTCGGGCGGGCAGTGCACCACCTCGAGCGCGCCGTCTGGCAGCCCGGCCTCGCGGAGCAGCTCGGCGAGCGCGAACGCCGAGAGCGGGCTCTGCGGGGCCGCCTTCAACACCATCGTGGTGCCTACGGCGATCGCCGGCGCCACCTTGTGCGCCACGAGGTTGAGGGGGAAGTTGAAGGGCGCGAGGCCCGCGATGGGGCCTTTCGGGACCCAGCGGGTCACGGCCAGGCGCCCGTTCCCCCGGGGATCCGTGTCCATGGGGATCTCGCCGCCTGCCAGGCGCAGGGCCTCGTGGGCGCCGAGGCGCAGGGTGAGCGCAGTGCGCGTGACCTCAGCGCGGGCGAAGCGGAGCGGCTTGCCGCTCTCCCGGACGACCTGCGTAGCCAGCGCCTCCGCCCGGTCCTCGACCAGCGCGGCGGCTCGCGACAAGATCTGCGAGCGCGCGTGGCGGGGCAGCTCGCGCATCACCTCGAAGGCGCGCGTGGCCCGGGAGATTGCCAGCTCCAGCGCTTCAGGGTCGGTCAGGGGCACCTCGCCCACGACGGCTCCGTCCCAGGGGCTCCGGATGGCTACTCTCATGCGGTTCTCTCCTTGGGGGCATCACGTGGTCGCGGCGTGAGCGGGCGGTGGCGCGACCGCCGGCGATGGACAGAGCACGGCGGCGAACGTGGAATCTACCCGTCCTCGAGGGGGCTGTCCCCTTCGTGTCACACAGCGTTGGCGAGCTGTCCAACCCGCGTGGGTCGCCCCACCGCGACCTCCTGGCTCGCCAGGGCGGTGTCTGAGCCAAAGCGACAACAGCGACCCGTTAAGTCCTCGTCGGGGTGGCCCGTTGCACTGAGTCTGCCCCGTGCGAGGTGCCCGATCGCTACCGACCCCCGATGGACCGACCCCCTGCAGAGCTCCGCGCGATGGCTAGGCGCCGGCGCCGAGCCCGCCCCAAGGGTCCGCATCGCGCCCTTCGCCGAGTTCATGGAGCTGGGCGAAGCGCACTGGGACCAGCTCGCGGAGACGGCCCTGGCGCCGAGCCCGTTCTCGACGTGGGCGTTCACACGGGCCTGGTGGGATGCCGCCGACAGCGAGCATCGCAACGGCACGTTGATGGTGTCGGACGGCCACGCGCTCTTGCCCGTTCGCTTGGTTGGGCGCCGCCTAACCTTCGCGACGTCCCTGGTGGGATGCCCGGATCACCTCGACCTCATCGGCCGGCCGGTGGCCCCCGCGCCGGAGTGGGCCGCTGCGCTCCAGGCGCTCGCCTGGGACGAGGTCGCCTTCGAAGGCTGCGCCGCTGAGGGCTTCGTGGTGCGAGAGCTCGCCGCGGCCCTGTGCGCGGTAGGGGCCAGCGTGTACGTGCAGCCGATGGAGGTGGCGCCGGCGATGGCGCTCCCGCCCACGTGGGACGCCTTGCTCTCGGGCCTCCCCACGGAGCGGCGCCTATGGCTGGGTCAAAAGGAGCGCAAGGCCGCTCGGGCTGGCCTGGTCTTTGTGGACCATGCCGCCCACGACCTGGACGCCGGCATCGAGGCGCTGCTCGAGACCCACGCCTCCCGCTGGGGGCACGCCGGGGCGCTCGTGGACCCTCAGCTCGAGGGGCTCCTTCGCCGCTGGCTGAAGCTGGACCCGGCGCGCCGGATCCTGTCTTCCGCGTGGATCGGTCGGCGCCCCGTCGGTGCATGGGTGGGGACGCGTTTCGGCGGGACGACGTACTTCTATCAGAGCGGCCGAGTCGTCGATCCCCACGGGAGCCCCCCCAGCGTGGGGCCGCTCAGCGTGGGCGCCCTCCTGATGGCTCGCCAGCTGCGGTTCGCGATCGAAGCGGGGTGCCAGCGCTTCGACTTCCTTCGAGGCGCCGAGGCGTACAAGTCGTCGTGGGGCGCCCGTCCGGTGCCGCTCTACGGGGTCGCGGCCTACCGGCGTTCGCTGAGAGGGCGGCTGCTCGAGGCGGGGAGGACAGTCATGGCCGGTGTCACCGCGCTCAAAGAGCGACACGCCGCGAGGATGACGGCGCTGTCCCACGAGAGCTGAGGTGGGGAGCCCCTCGCCTCAGCACCGCGCGGGGGCCGGACGTGCCCGGCCGAGCGGACGTCTGGGCCCTGAAGCGCGGTTCGTCCCCGCGCACTCTGCGCTGTCCCTGGTACCAGTGTGGCGAGAGCTCGCCCGAAGCGCCGCCGTGGAGAACCCGTTCTTCGAGCCCTTCATGCTGCTCCCCGCGCTCCAGCACTTCGCGGACGCCGGTGTCGGGCTCCTCACCGCGTGGCTCGGCCCGCGGCTCGTGGGGCTGCACCCCGTGGCCCCCTGGCGGGTCGCCGGGCGCACCGTCGGCCTCCGGACCTGGCTGCACCCGCACGCGTACCTCGGCGCCCCGCTCGTGGCCTCCGATGTGGCGGCTTGCGCCTACCGTCTCCTCGCGACGGGGCTCGTCGAGCGGTCGCCCACGGGCTGGGCCGAGCTCCCGGTGGCGCCGCTGGACGAGGGTCGCACCGACGACTTCGAGACCGCAGTCCGGGCCGCCGGTCACTCCGTATGGCGACGCACCGCGTACACGCGGGCTGCGTACCGTCAGGGTGACTCCGCCGTCGCTTCCCGGCGGGCGGACCGGAAGCAGCGGGCCGCCTCAGCACGCCTCGGACACACCCTCTCGCTTCAGACGGAGCCTACGGCCAGCGCGGCCCAGATCGCCGCGTTCCATGCCTTGGAGATCGCGAGCTGGAAGGGGCGGGCCGGCACGGCGATGGCGCAGTCCCCTCGGGACGCGGCGTGGCTGGAAGCGGTGATCCGCGGGGCAGCCGCCGAGGGGCGCCTGGTGATGCAGTCACTGGTTGCCCACGACAAGGCGCTGGTCGTGAACGTGAACTTCCGGGCCGGTCGGTCGATCTTTGCCTTGAAGACCGCCTTCGACGAGCAGGTCGCCGACCTCTCGCCCGGGTACCTCGCCGAGCGGCTCACGGTCGAGTGGCTCCAGGGCCAGCCCGACGTGGACCTGCTCGACACCTGCGCCGCACCTGATCAGGCCATGGTCTCCAGGGTCTACGCGAGTCGCCGCAGCCTCGGGACACTGTGGCTCGGTCCGGCGACCGCCAGCGCGCGGCTCGTCGCCACGGCGCTCCCTCGCGCGCTCTGGGCGTGGCGAACGCTGGCCCGACGGACCGAGCGCGACGAAACGGCGAAGGGCGCTTAGCCGGGTGGGCGAATTGAGGCCGGCAAGCTCGCTCGACTGGCGCGCCTTCGCGTCGCTTCTCCACGAGGCGTTCCGTGACGTCCCCGGCGGCAGGACGGATCGCGCGACGCTCGCGTGGTATTGCCGCGACGTCGGCCACGCGCTGGAGGTGCTCGACGCCGACGCCGACCCCAGAGCCGCTGCCCCGCTCTGTGCGTCACTCCGACCCCGCCTCGCCGGCGCTGTGGTCGTACTCCCGCGTCCGAACGAGGGGTGCGCCTGGCTCGAGGTTCTGGCCGTGGCCAGCCATGCTCGGGGCCGCGGGCTGGGCCACCGCCTGCTGTCCCACGCCGAGGCCCGGGCCGCGACCCTCGGGTTCGCGCGTCTCGAGCTCAACGTAGATGCTCGAAACCACCCGGCCCTGTCCCTCTACGAGCGGCGCGGTTACCGGCGGCTGGCCGAGAGCGGGCACGGCGTTCGGTACGGACGCGAGCTGCCGACTCCCGTTCCCACATCGCTACCGCCTCCCCGGGATCCTCCAACGACAGCCCAGCGCTTCACCCGCAAGGTGCTGTTTCGCCTCCTGCGCGTCGGTGAGCTCGCGCCGTCCTGAGCGCCCTCGCTTGCGCCGGCCACCTCGTGTCAAACTGCCGGCGACCTGCCTAACCACGTGCTGCGAGGGTGAGATGACCGAGCACTTCCCCGGAGAACCCAAGAGCGCCCACATGCTCACGCGCGTGCCCGGGCCCGCCACCGAGGCCCTGCGTGCGCGGCACAACCGCTTTCAGGATGCGCGGTCGGTCCACTACTACCAGGACGCGCGCAAGAGCCTTGGCAACTACGCGGTGGACGTAGACGGCAACACGCTGCTCGACGTCTACGGACACATCGCCTGCGTCCCCATCGGCTACAACCACCCAGCGTTGCTGGAGGCCTTTCGTAGCGAGCGCTTCGCGTGGCTGGCCGCCTGGCGTCCTGCGCTGGGCGTGGCGCCGCCGCCCGAGTGGGTCGACCTCGTCGAGGGCCCCCTCATGGGGTGCGCTCCGCAGGGGCACGACCGGGTAATGACCGTGACCACCGGCGCCGAGGCCGTGGAGAACGCGCTCAAGGCGGCGTTCGCGTGGAAGGCGCGGCGCCTGCGCGGCGGGGCGTCTTGGACTGCCGAGGACCTGCAGCTCGTGATGCAGAACCGCCAGCCGGGCGTAAACGCGCTGAAGGTGATCTCCTTCGAGGGCGGCTTGCACGGCCGCACGCTCGGAGCGCTGTCGGCCACCCGCAGCAAGGCGATCCACAAGCTCGACTTCCCGGCGTTCGACTGGCCGGTCGTGCCCTTCCCCGCGAACCGCTTCCCCCTGGACGCGCACGCCGCCGAGAACCTCGAGGCCGAGGCCCGATCGCTCGAGGCTGTGGAGCGCGCGCTTCGAGAGGGTGGCGGGACGGTGGCCGCGTTGATCGTGGAGCCGATCCAAGGCGAGGGCGGCGATCGGCACGCCAGCCCCGCGTTCTTCCGCGCGCTGCGTCGCCTGCTCACCGACTACGAAGCCGCGTTCATCGTGGACGAGGTACAGACCGGGCTCGGCGCCACCGGCACGTTCTGGGCGCACGAGCAGTGGGGGCTGGACACTCCCCCCGATGTCGTCACCTGGTCGAAGAAGTTCCAGCTGGGCGGGCTGCACCTCCGCAGCGAGTTCGCGCCCCAGGAGGCCTTCCGCCTCTTCAACACCTTCCTCGGCGACCCTCTACGCGCGGCCCAGGCCGAGGTGATCCTGGAGGTGGTGGCCCGGGACGGGCTCATCGCCCACACGCGCGCTACTGGTGAGCTGCTCGTGGCGGCCCTCTCGGGGCTCTGCGACCGGATGCCGCAGCTCTTCTCCGGTGCCCGGGGCGCCGGGACCTTCGCCGCCGTGGACGTGCGCGACGCCCCCACGCGGGACCGCATCTTGGACGCGGCGCGCCAGCTCGGGCTCGAGGCTGGGGGCTCGGGCGATCGCTCGATCCGCTTCCGGCCGGCGCTGATCTTCGGGGCGCGCCACGTGAACGAGGCGCTCGACCGGATCGAGGCGGCCGCGCGGTCTTTGAGCTGAAGCGCCCTCCGGCGTCAGCCGAAGACGAGGCCGCAGTCTCCGCATTCCCCCGCGACGAGCTCGCCGATGTGGCCACACGCGGGGCAAACCGGCAGGTCCGCCGCCGTGGCCGCGGCGATCCGCGCCAGCACCTCGGGGTCGCCCCCTTCGCGTCCCACCGCCTCGGCCCACCGCGAGTTCATCAGCTGCCGGAAGCTCGAGATGTCGGCCGCATGGATGAGCAGCGCGGCCTTTGGGCCGCAGCCCCCCCCAGTGCAGCACTCCTGGCCTCCGAGAGCCGCTTCGAGCCCTTCCGACTTGCAGTCGCGCAGTAGGCGCTCCATGTCGGGGATCGGGCCTTCCGCGACGACGACGAGTGCGTCTTCGGCGGGGGTGGGAGAGGGGAGGGCAGGGGCGCAGGTGCTCATCAGCGCGTTTCTAACACCCGCATTGGCTCGTGTCAGTCACTCAAGGGCGCCTACGCGACCCGCGACCTCCGCCAAGGCACTAGCGGCAGGGGGACGTCGACTTGCATTCCCCGCCGCTGCGGACGCACGCGCGGTCTCGGTTGGGCGGGCTGGCCCAGCGCTCGCTCAGGCTCGCGATGCGCCAGGCCCGAGTCCCCGTGTGACGCGCCAGAGGACCGCGGTGAGCGCGAGGTCGAGCGCCAGCCAGAACCCCCCAAACAGCGTGAGGAAGACCACGCCCGGCGTGCGGCTCCAGAACCCGGCCCGTAGGAGCACCTGCTCTGGCTTTGCCGGCAGATAGCGAAGATGTATGCCGTCGCCGCGGCGCATGTCCGCTGCGGAGTAGACCTCGGCGGTGGCCACCGCTGGGGAGGTCGACTCGGCCGGCGTGTAGCGGACCCGCACCTCGGTCACCTCCTCGGAGTTCCGGCCGTTGAAGCGGACGCGGTTCTCCAGCACCTCCTCCACCACGCCTTCCGCGTCGAGCCCCCCCGAGAACTCCAGATCCTGGGCGCGCACGAGGCTGACGGCGATGCCCCAACAGATCAGCGCAGGGAGAAGCATCAGCGCAGACAGGATCAGCACCTTGCGGCGCGGTGAAGTCGTCATTCGGCCCGCCTCACGAAGGTCCGCGCGGAGTCTAGCCCAACCCAGCTGCAGGTGTCGCCGCGGCAGCCTCGTGCCTCGCGGGCCTCAAGTCGTGTGGCTGGGCGGCCTCTGGGACACGCGACCCCACTACCGCACGATGGGCAGGCGCACATCGACTTGCATCCCCCGTCGCTGCGGTCCGGGTCCCCAGGACGCTCGGCCGCCGCAGAGGGTGGCGCGCTCGCGGATCCCCAGGAGGCCCACGTGGCAGCCGCCCTCGGTCGCGAACTCGGGCCCCTTGCCATCGTCGGCGACCCGAAGGACCACATCGTCACCGTCACGCTCTAGGGTCACCGACGCCGATTTCGCCTCTGCGTGCCTCACGACGTTGGACAGGGCCTCCTGGAGGATCCGGTAGAGCGTGTCGGCAATGGCGGGGGAAATTTTAACTGCGTGGGCCTCGAAGCCCTCGTCGAACGCGAGGTCGGCCGTGACGCTGGAGCCGCGCGTCACCTCGGCGACCAGGCCGCGCACCGCGTCCACGAGCCCGAGCTGCTCCACGGCCTCGGGTCGCATGCGCGCCAGGATCCGCCTCAAGGTCGTCTGTTGGCGACGGAGCAGCGCTTCGAGCTCGAGCAACGTCTCGCGCCCCGCCCGGCCCTGCCCCGCGTCCAGCTGGATGGCCGCGAGATCCACCACCACTCTCATCGCCGTGATCTCCTGGCCGAGCGCGTCGTGGAGCTCGCGCGAGAGCCACCGGCTCTCAGAGTCCAGCGAGTCGATCTGAGCGCGAGCCAGCGCGCGGAGGTCGCGTCCCTGCTCGGTCACCCGCTCCTCGAGGTGAGCGCGGAGCGCGGTGAGCCGCAGCTCCGAGATGAAGCGGCTCTTCAGCAGGTTGCGCAGCGGCTCCGAGAAGATGGTGGCGATCATCGCGGTCCCAATGGAGCTGCTCAAGGTCCCGTACGCGATCGCGGGCAGCCCGCCAGCGGCGGCCGCCACTGCCACCCAGCCGGCTGCGACCGCCATGAGGGCCGCCAGGAGGCGATATCGCCACTCCAGGATGAGGAGGAACGCCGCGAAGGGGAGCGGGTACATGTACTGGATACCGAGGAGGCCATCGATCGCCCCGAGGAACCAGCCGATGAGCGCGTTGAACGCCGCGAGCCCCACCGCTGCGGCGTAGCTGGCGAAGCGGCTCGGCGGCAGCACCGACAAGATCGCATAGCCCGACAGGCCGAAGATCGCCAACGAGAGCCGAAAGGGGTTGTAGCTCTCGGCCACCGCCGGTGGCAGCAGCAGGAGATCCAAGGGCCACCAGAGGAGCGCCACCCCCACGATGACGACTGTTGCGACCTTCGTGAACCCGTGGGTGAGCTGGTCACCGTACCGGTCGAACGCCTCGAGCTCCGCTGGCTTCGGGGGCGGTGAGATCGGGAAGGCCTGCGGAACCAGCGCTCCGAAGCCTCTGCGGAGGGATGCGAACACGCACGCGAGTCTACGCGAGCGAGGGTGCCCGCCAAGAACCCAGCCGGTGGCGGCGCCAGGCGACCGCGTGCCGGCTCCGCCCGAGGCGGGGCGGCGCGCTAGAACAAGGTGCACTGGTTGCAGGTCTGGTAGCACGTCTGGCAATTGCAGCTGTATGGCCCGCAGCTGATGTTCCAGAAGTCGGGCCAACAGGGCACATAGCAGGTGCTGCAGTTGCACGAGTAGCCGTTGCAGTTCGCTCCTTCACACTTGCCCGAGATGCACTGATTCCCGCCGCCGCAGCCCGCCCCCGCGGCGAGCTTGGCGGTGCAGCCCCCGCCGCTGCAGTACTGGGTGGAGCCGCACTGACTGTCGTTGGAGCAGGTACACACCCCGCCGCTGCAGTTGCCTGAGTGGCACTCACCGCCGCGGCCACAAAGCGCTCCGCCCCCCTTCTTGCCGAAGCAGGCGGCCGCGTCGCAGTACTGGCCGCCGGGGCAGTTCTCGTCGGCGTAGGCGCAGCCGCAGAAGCCTGCCGCGCACTGCCCGCTCGCGCACTCGGCGTTGGTGAGGCAGGTGCTGCCGAGCCCCTTCTTGTTCTGGCAGTACACGCCGTCGCAGAACTGGCCGCCCCCGCAGTGGCCGTCCGACTTGCAGTTGACGCAGATCCCCGAACACAGGCCCGTGGCGCATGCCGAGTCCTTGACGCAAACAGACCCCGTCGAGAGCTTGTTCTGGCAATACCCACCGGCGTCGCAGAACTGCCCGCCCCCGCACTCACCGTCGGAGAGGCACTGCACGCAGTATCCCGCCGGGCACTTGCCGCTCTGGCACTGCGTATTTGCAGTACAAACACTCGAGTTGCCGAGCTTGGCCTTGCACACCACGCCGTCGCAGAACTGGTCGCCCGCGCAGTGGCTGTCGTTGCGGCAGTCCACGCAGACGCCGGAGCACATGCCCGTGGCGCAGGCGGAGTCCTTGATGCAGGCAGAGCCCGTCGCGACCTTGTTCTGGCAGTAACCAGCGGCGTCGCAGAACTTCCCGCCCCCACACTCGCCGTCGGACTGGCACTGCACGCAGTATCCCGCCGGGCACTTGTCGCTCTGGCACTGGACGTTTGCAGTACAGACACTCGCGTTGCCGAGCTTGTTCTGGCAGTAACCTGCCGCGTCGCAGAACTGGCCGCCGTCGCAGTTTCCGTTGGAGGCCGCGCAGCCGCAGGTGCCCAGGGCGAGGCACTGGCCGGTGCTGCACTCCGCCTGCACCTTGCAGCTGCCGCCGTAGCCCTTGCTGCCCGCGGTGTAGCAGAACTTCTCCACCCCCGCGCCGCAGGTCCCGCTGGCGCACTCGACGTTGCCGAGGCAGGCCGTGCCGTCGCCGGCTCTCGGCTTGCAGAGCCCGTCCGCCGCGCACCAGGCGTTGCTGGCGCAGTCCTCATGCCCGAAGCACTCGATGCAGACCGCCGCGCACTTGCCGCTGGCACACACGGCGTGCCGCTCACACGGGGTCCCGAGCGTGAGCTTCGCCTGACAGAAGCCCCCGGCATCACAGAACTGCCCGCCGGCGCACTCGCCGTCGTTCAGGCAGCGCACGCAGAAGCCTGCGGGGCACTTGCCGCTCTGGCACTGCGCGTTCTGGGTACAAGGCGTCGTGTCGGCGAGCTTGGCCTGGCAGTAGCCGGCCGGATCGCAGAACTGGGAGGCCGTGCAGTTCGAGTGGCTCCCTGCGCACCCGCAGACGCCGGCCACGAGACACTGGCCGGTGCTGCACTCCGCCTGCACCTTGCAGCTGCCGCCGTAGCCCTTGCTGCCCGCGGTGTAGCAGAACTTCTCCACCCCCGCGCCGCAGGTCCCGCTCGCGCACTCCACGCTGCCGAGGCAGGCCGTGCCGTCGCCAGCTTTCGGCTTGCAGCGCCCGTCGGCGGCGCACCAGGCGTTGGCGGCGCAGTCGCCATGGCCGAGGCACTCGATGCAGACGCCCGCGCACTTACCGCTGGCGCACACGGCGTCTCGCTCACAGGTGGTGCCGAGCGCGAGCTTCGTCTGGCAGAAGCCCGCGAGGTCGCAGAACTGTGCCGCGGTGCACTGGCCGTCGTTCAGGCAGCGTACGCAGACCCCCGCCGGGCACTTCCCGCTGTCGCACTGGGCGTTCTCGGTGCAGGAGGTCGCGTCCGCGAGCTTGGCTTGGCAGTAGCCGACCGGGTCGCAGTACTGGTTCGAGGCGCAGCTCGCGTGGTTCCCCCCGCACCCGCAGACGTCGCCTGCGAGGCACTGCCCGCTCTTGCACTCCGCCTGGACGTGGCAGCTGCCGCCGTAGTCCTTGCTGTTGGCGGTGAAGCAGAACTTCTCAATGCCGAGGCCGCAAGTCCCGGACTTGCACTCGATGTCCGAGAGGCAGGTGGTCCCGTCAGACGCCTCGGGCTTGCACGCGCCGTCGGCCGCGCACCAGGTGTTCTCAGGGCAATGCGCCTGCGCGGTACACTGGACGCACACACCCGCGCAGTGGCCGGACTCACACTCGACGTCGCCGCCGCATGCGTGCCCGAGCGGCCACTCCGGCTGACAGAAGCCAATGGCGTCGCACCAGCCCGCGTCGCACTGATCGTGGTCGAAGTTGCAGCTGCACTTGCCGTCCGTGGCCCGACAGGCGCCGGACTTGCACTCCGGGTTGACCTTGCAGGCCGCGTCGTAGCTCTTGCTGTTTGCGGTGTAGCAGTAGCTGGCGGGTCCTCCCGTGGTCGAGACCCCGAGCGTGCAGGTCCCGGAGATGCACACCTCGTTCGCGAGGCACAGGGTCCCGTCGACCACCTTGTCCTGGCAGCCGTAGCCCAGGCAGTACTTCGTGCTCGGGCACTGCGCCTTGGCGCCTGGTCCGCAGTCCCGGCAGATCGCGGTGACGTCGTCGCAGTCGTCGCTCTTGCACCAGTAGTCGATGCCCGTGGCTTGCTTCACGTTGAAGCAGGGCTCACCCCCTGGGAGCGAAGGGGTGCACTTGCCGAGGGCGCTGCAGAAGTTCCCGGAGCCGCACGTGTCGGTGTACGCGAACGGGCCTATCGGCTTGTGCAGCGGACCAGCCGCCCAGCACTCGACGCACGTCGTGTCGCACTTCCCGGAGTTGCACCAGTCGTTGCGCATGAAGGCCTGCCCGGCGGTGGTGCCCACACACGCGGCGCCGTAGTCCAGCTTGCTCGTACAGTACCCCGCGTTGTCGCAGAACTTGCCGCCGCCGCACTCGCTCTGGCCCGGCCAGCACTCCACACAGAAGCCGCTGAAGCAGTGTCCGCTCTCACACGCGCCGTTGCTGGAGCAGGCGGCCGCGTTCTTCAGCTTTGGCTGGCAGCTGCCCCAGATGCAGGCCTTCCCGGCGCCGCACTCGGAGTCCGAGAAGCAGAACGGCGCACACTCGAGGCGCGAGCCGTCGAAGCCCTTCGCGCCGAAACACGGGACGATCGCGCAGGTGGTGGTCTCCGTGCCGCCGCCTTCCTTCTTGATCGACTTCGGAACCGTCACGGCCGCCCCGAGGCAGAACTTCTCGCCGTCCCAGCTGGCCTCGACGGGCCCGACCTCGCCGAGCTGAAAGGACGCGCCGAAGAACTCGAACTTGCCGAAGTCGAGGGAGCCGCGGAGCCGGAAGCCGCTCACCGAGTCGACGTAGAGCTGGCCGTTGAACGGGATGCCGCGCTGCAGGCCCGGGATACGGAAGGGGGTGGGCGTCACCACCTCGATGGCGACGCCGCCGGAGCTCTCACCGTTGAGCTCGCGCCAGTAGCCGTTCACGTCGAGCTTGAAGTTGAAGGACTGAAGCAGGTCCTTGAGCACGGGGACCGACTCCCACGGCATCTTGGTCGTGCGGGCGCGTAGCGCGACAACCTGACTGCCAGGCGTCGAGTCGACCAGGAGCACGGACTGCGCCAGCGCGAAGCCGAGCGCGATGTCCTTCCCGCCGGGGGCCTTGATGGTCTCGTAGCGGTCCACGTCGTTCTGGTTCAGCTTCTTCTGCTTGCGCTTCAGCGGGATCTTGAAGGCGAGGTTGCCGTTGGCCAGCGTCCGCACGTCGGCCTGCTTTCCGTTCGACGAGGGCGTCCCCTTCATGATCGCGTCGAAGATGGTGGACGAACCGCCCTGGCCGTCGAAGCCGTCCTTGGCGGCGTCCAGCCCCACGGAGACCTGGCCCGTGAACGTGAACTTCACCTCGCCCACGCCGTTCGAGTACTCGGCCAAGGGCTTGAAGGGGCTGAAGGCTACGCTGACCTGGGCGTACGCGTGCGCGTCGTTCGAGATGGTCTGGAACTTCAGGTCGCCGTCCTTGGTGAACTCGCCCAGCCAGATCGGGTGGAAGGCCTTGTGCAGCAGGTTGCCGCCGTTCGAGAAGGCGAGGGCCTCGAGGCTGACGGTGGTGGCGCCCACCGGGAACTCGATCAGCCCGCCGAGCCCGATGTGGAACATGGGGTCGAAGGGGTCGAAGACGATGTCCACGGACTTCGAGCCGGGGAAGGGGATCGGCAGCGCCCCCGGGAAGGTCAGGTTGGCGCCGAAGAGGCCGGAGAGGAAGAAGTAGTCGCGGTCCGGCTGCAGGGGCGCCTGGAGGTACGCCAGCGAAGCGCCGGACTGGATCCCCAGCGCCAGATAGGGCGCGTTGACCTGCACCGGCGGTGGCGAGAGCGCCATCTCGGCCGAGAAGCCCACGTCCGGGAAGGGCACCGTGATCTTGCCGCCGATCGTGAACGGGCTGAGGCCCACGGTCAGGTCCGAGCTCAACACCCACTTCACGTCCTTGCAGCGATAGCTGAGCGTCCCCAGCTTCTCCGCCTCGCCGAAGCCGACGGGGCCCTGGTGGTAGTACGAGTCTGTTGTGCCCTGGACCAGCTTCCACTTGCCGAACGCGCCCAGCTCGTTGCCGAGTGGCACGAGGCAGCCGAGCTTCGGCGCTCCCCGGAGGTCATAGATGATGATGTCGGTCCCCATCGAGGTGCCCTTCTCGTCCACCACGCTGTTCGGGAACCACGCCGAGCCGCCGAGGCAGGCGCCCGCTCCGGCGCATCGCCCGTTGCCGTCGCAAGCGTCTCCGGTGGTACAGGTGGAGCCGTCTTCGCAGGCCGTGCCCGCAGCCACATAGCCCCCGAGGCATGCACCTGACCGCGGCTCGCACGTGTTCTGCTCGCACACGCTGTTGGGCGCCTTACACACGATGGTCACCTCCGCCACGCACTGCCCCGACTGGCAGGCGTCGGAGATCGAGCAGAGATTGCCGTCTTCACAGCGGTCGTTGGGAGCGCCGCTGCAGTCCATGTCCAGGCCGTTGCAGCGCTCGAGGTTGCTGCCCGAGGCCGCCGTCAGGATCCCGTCCGCCACGAGGGCTTGGAGGTCTCCGTCGGCCATCGGGTAGCCGAACAGCGCGACGTGGTCGATGAGGGCCGCGCCCGCGCCTCCCTTCTCGGTCCAGCCCACCACGAGGCCCAGCGTGTCCGCGAGGTGGCTCCGGTCGTCGAAGTACAAGGAGTGGCAGAGCTGCTGGCCGTCGAGGACGAGGCGGCAACCGAATCCACTGCGACACGCGAGGGCCGCGTGGTGCCAGGCGCCGTCATTCACCGCGGGGCCCTTGCCCTCGCAGGTGCTCGATACGCCCGGAACGACGCGATAGCCGAGCCGTCCGCCCTTCAGGTAGAGCTCGCGGTCCGTCCGAGTACCCGAGGCGCGCGGTGCGCCACCGGCGAAGGCGCCGGCGAGCCCCAGGTCGGCGGCGGTGGTCTTGAACCACAGGGTGAGGGTGAAGTCGGTCGTGGGTACCAAGGTTCGGACCTCGACCGTGCCCGCGCCGCTCGTCGTGTCGAAAGCGGCGCCGAACTTGCCGCCGGCGGCCTTCGCGCCACCGGTCGGCAGGCCGTGAGCGCCGTTGCCGCTCAAGTCCACCACGGCCAGGCTGACCGCGTCTTCGAAGTCCCAGAGCAGGGTGGGCCCGGTGTCGACGCAGTCGCCGCCTTGGACGAGGTGGCGCCCGTCGAGGCAGGCGTCGGCGTCGGCGCCGTCGCACGGCACATAGCTCCACGAGCACTTGCCCGCGACGCACGCATCCGTGGTGAAGATGTTCTCGTCGTTGCAGTCGAAGGCGCTCTGGCAGTCGCTGGGGAGCGGCTTTACCCTCGGGGTGGTGTCGCCAAGAACGAGGTACGACACCGCTGGCCCGCTGCAGCCCTCGTCGAGCTCGCCGTCGCAGTCGTCGTCTTTGCCGTTGCAGATCTCGGCCGCGCCGCAGGGTCGCAGGGTGCAGTCGGCGGCGCAGTGGAGGTCGCCGTTCAGGCCTGCGTCGCACGCTTCGCCCAGGCCGGCCTGATGCACGCCGTCGCCGCAGCTCTCGCGCTGACAGGTGGCGCTGCAGCCGTCGCCAGAGGTGGCGCCGCCGTCGTCGCACGCCTCGCCGGCGCTCTCGATCCCGTCGCCGCAGTACTCGAGGATGCACGTGGCGTTGCACCCGTCGCCGGCGTCTCGGTTACCGTCGTCGCACGTCTCGCCCTGGTCGATTACACCGTCGCCGCACCCGGCGGGCCGGCAGCTGCGCCGGCAGGCGTTCGGTGTTTCGTCGCTGTTCCCGCCGCCCGGCGCGGCCGTGCCGTTGTTGGCGTCGCCGTGATCACACTCTTCGATGCCGTCGATCACGCCGTCGCCGCACTGGGCGGGCATGCAGTTGGGCCGGCACGCGCCTGGGACCGTGGCGCTGTTCGCCGCGCCGTTGTCGCACACCTCGAGGTGGGACTTGTGGATCACCCCGTCGCCACACCGCTCCACCACGCACTTGTCGCTGCATCCGTCGCCCGACGCGGTGTTGCCGTCGTCACACTGCTCGCCGCTGGCGCCATTGACGACGTTGTTGCCGCAGGTGGGCTGACAGGTCACCGAGAAGCGGCCGCCTCCTTCGGCTGGTGTGCCCACCCTCAGGAGGTAGGTGCTGCCGAACGTGACGGGGAGCACCTGTGGGGTGTGGGCGCTGCACGGGGCCGCGGTGCACGAGACGGCGGCCGGCTCTGACGGACAGGCTTCGGCGTAGACCGCCACGCTCAGCGTCGTCGCCGACTCGCAGCTCTCGATGACCAGCTCGCCCACGCAGCTCGCGACGTACCGGAACCACAGGTCGTGCGCGAACACGGCGCCTTCGGGACAAGCGAGGGCCTCGTTAGGGCCCTCAGCCGTCGCTCGGCCGGTGTCGAGATCCCTGGCGCCGTCAGTGATCGTGAGCGCGCCCGCGCAGTGGTCGTTGGGGTGGCTGCACTCGTCGTCCGCGATGCCGTCGCAGTCGTCGTCGATTCCGTTGCAGGTCTCGGCCGAGCTGGCGCTGACCCGGATCGCCTGGAGATGAACACCGTCAGTCGAGGGGAGGTAGACGTGGCCATCCGGGTGGTAGGCGCCGGAGATGCTGTAGTCAGCGATGGCGCCGGGGATCTCCCCGAGGGACTCACCCAGGATGGTGCCCTGGAAGCCGCTGCCTGCGCGCCGGATGGTGTCGTCGCCCGGGTAGTGACCCCATCGCTTCGCGTAGAGGTACGTGCCGTCTGTCATGAGCACGCCCGTTCCCGCGAGCCCGGCGAGGAACGCCTGGTGGGGGAAGCCCGGGGACTCGGGCTCCATCGTCGGCTCGAAGGGGCTGCCCCACCGGCCCACCATCCCCGAGTAGAGGCTGCCGAGCCAGTAGCTGTCGTTGACCGCGTCGTACTGGCCGCCGATCGGAGCCCACGCGGCCCCATCCTCCTGAAGCACATGACCGATGGGCCACGCGGTCTTGGACTGGAGATCGATGCGCGCGATCCGCGCGGCGCCGACGGCGACCCACTCTACCGCGTAGATCGAGTGCGCGTCGGCGAGCACCCCGTCTGTGTAGAACGACCAGCCGGGCGCCTGCCCTTCGTCCACGAGCGCGAAGTCGTTGGCCGGGTCGTGGATCCGCCACGACCAGCCGTTGTAGTCGCCCCCGTCGATGCTCTGGGCGAGCAGGACGAGGTGACGGCCATTCGAGGTGAGCAGGTGCTCACCGCCGCCGATGAGCCCTGAGTTGCGCTCCAGGAGGCCGCCGGGCACCGGGATCAGGCGTTTGCTCCCGAGGTCGGGGATAGCCGGCAGGCACTGGGCGACGCCGCCCTGGCAGACGGACTCTCCGAGGCCGCATGCACCGGGTGCGCTGGCCGCGCATGCCCCCACTCGCGCTGCGTTGGCGGTATAGGCGCAGCCGGCGAGCGGGTCACAGACCTCGTCCGTACACGGGTTGTTGTCGTCGCAGAGCGCGTCGACAGCCACGTTGGAGCAGCCGACGCCCCCGCCGCACGCGTCGATCGTGCAGGGGATTCCGTCGTCGCAGTGATTGACAGCGCCCGGTACGCAGGCGGAGTCGACGCACACGTCCCACATCGTGCAGACGTCGCCGTCGTCGCAGAGCCAGGTGTTCGGCAGGGCGAGGCACCCGGTCGCGTCATCACAGCTGTCGTCCGTACACGGGTTCTGGTCATCGCAGGAGATGTGCGGCCCGCCCACGCAGAAGCCGCCTTGGCAGGTGTCTCGGTCCGTGCAGGCCGAGCCGTCGTGGCACGTCGCCCCCTCACCGCGCGCGAGGAACGTACAGGCACCGGTAGCGGGGTCGCAGCGGTTCTCGATGCACGGCGTGTCGCCGGACGAATCGCACACGGGCTGGGGGATCGGGCTCGGCACGCACCGGTGGACCGCCGACGCCAGGTCGCAGACCAAGGGGGGCGTGCAGGCGTCCGCGTCGTCCATGGGCGCGCAGTCCGCGTCACTCTGACAGTCGCAGTCGTTCGGACCGGGCACGCAGGCGCCGCCCGAGCACGCGTCGCCGGCGGTGCAGGCGTTTCCGTCGCTGCACGGCGCGGTGTTCCACTGGCTCGTGCAACCGCTGGCCGGGTCGCAGTCGTCGTCGGTGCAGGGGTTCGAGTCGGAGCAGAGCGCCGGCGTGCCCGTGCATTCACCCGCCAGGCAGCGGTCGTTCGTGGTGCAGAAGTTGGCGTCTTCGCAGGGCGTCTGGTCCTTCGCCGGGCCCTGCTCGCAGGCGCCAGTCGCCGGAGCGCACCGCGTAACCCGGCAGGCTGTGTCGGACGAGGTGTCGCACTCCACAAAGGTCCCGGGCGCGATGACGCAAACGTCGCCCACGCAGGTCAAGGTGCCATTGCAGAGGTCGTCGTCCCCCTTGCTCGCGCAATCGGCGTCCGTGGTGCAATCACAGGTCGGGACGCCACCTTGGCAAACACCCAGCGCGCACGCATCTCCCCCGGTGCACGGGTTGCCGTCGTCGCAAGGTGCCGTGTTGGCGCTCGCCGCGCACTTGCCCTGCGCGCAGGTGTCGTCAGTGCAGGGATCCCCGTCGTCACAGGCGGGCCCTGCCAGGGCCTTGGCTTCGCACGCGCCGAGCACACAGGCCTGGGGCACACACCCATCGAGGTCGAGCGGGCAGTCCTGGTCGAACACGCAGTCGGGGACCGGGCCCACATCGGGTGATTCGCCGGTGTCTTCGACCAGGGTGTCCTCCGGCGTCGCGACGTCCTGACCGGGCGCCGCGTCGGAGAGCTCCACGTCGTCTACGGGCGTCTCAGTGTCTACCGGCGTCTCAGTGTCTACCGGCGTCTCAGTGTCTACCGGCGCCTCGGCGTCTACCGGCGCCTCGGCGTCTACCGGCGCCTCGGTGTCCACGGGAGCCTCGGCGTCCACGGGAGCCTCGACATCCGCGGGGGCCTCGACGTCGGCGGGGGGCCCGCTGTCTGTGGGCACTGTGGTGTCCGGCGGCACTGTGGTGTCCGGCGGCACTGTGGTGTCTGGCGGAACTGTGGTGTCGTCCGGTGTCTCGACATCCACGGGCCCATCGACGTCGACGGGGGCCTCCAAGTCGACCGTTGGAGTCGCGTCGGGGTCGAACGGGCCCGGGATCCGAGAGTCCGCTCCGCCTGCTCCGTCAGTCGCCGGAATGTCTCCACCGCCCGTTTTGGTGTCGATCGGCGCCGCGCCGAGCGCGTCGTCGGTCGAGGGGGCATCCACCCCGGCGCAGGCCCCGAGGAGGCCAAGATAGACGGTAAGAGTTCGAATTCTGCTCAAAGTAACAACCCCGCACGACATGCAGCAATGAGTCGCGGCACCTCCACACGGTACTCGCCAGGCGGGGGGCAGCGGCATCGGGTGCGAGGTGAAGTTTCACCTAGAAAAATTTCGAGGCGCGCTCGAGGGGGGAGAGCGGCGTGTTAGCGTCTTTTCATGCTCACGCAGGCGACCAAGACAATCCGGGTGTTCATCGCCGATGACCACAGCGTCGTACGCGAAGGGCTGGCGCGCATCCTGTCCGCGGTCGCGGGGCTCGGCTGTGCAGGGCAGGCCGCAGATGTCCAGGGCCTCCTGAGCGATCCGTCGCTCGATCAGACCGACGTGGTGGTGCTGGACGTGTCGCTGCCCGGCGGCGGGGGCGCCGAAGCCCTGCGCTGTTTGCGCCGCGATCGACCGGATCTCCCGGTGTTGATCCACTCCATGTACCCAGAGGAGCAGTACGGCGCTCGCTTCATCCGAGCCGGCGCCGCGGGTTATCTCTCCAAGGACCGGTCCACCGCGGAGCTCCTCGACGCTATCCGCCGAGTCCATCAGGGGCGCCGTTACCTGACCGAGCTCGTGGCCGATGCGCTCGCCGTCGGCGCGGCCTCAGGTGAACCGCACGAACTTCTCAGCGCTCGAGAGCTCCAGGTCCTGCAGCTTCACGCCGAAGGCCGACAGACCAACGACATCGCCCGCGAGCTGTTCATCAGCGCGAGCACGGTCAGCACTCACTTCCGGAACATCAAGGAGAAGCTGAACCTTCAGACCACCGCAGAGCTGGTCCCGTACGCGTTCCGGCACAAGCTCGTGGTGTGAGCCCTCGTGGGCTTCTGGGCCGCGCCGGTCTACTCCGCCGGTCGGCAGGCTTGCCCCCGGAGGCCGGGGCAAGCGGGGTAGTCGGCCGGGACGTTCGATAGCGCCACAGTCGACAACACCAGCGCCGACGGCGTGGCACCGCCCCACGCGAGCGTGTGCTTCGGCAGCGCCCCGTCATAGCTCGGGTTCGTGAACTCCCAGGTGCCGTGGTCTCGGCCCGGCGTAGACACCGTGGCCCGGAGGCGCGTCCCGGCTCGGAGCGCGTGCCCGAAGCCCGGGAGCGGCACTCGGACCTTCCGCGGCTCACTCGGCGTCAGCGGGCTGAAGTCTTGCTCCGCGTAGGTGTAGAGCACGAAGTTGCCTTGGCTCAGCTCGGGGTCCTCCTTGTCGTGCCCCACGCGGTGCCAGCCGGTCCCCAGCAAGACCTCCTGCCCATCCGGCCGCACCTCGGACAGCGTCACCTGGAGGTGGAGCTCTGTCGCCTCGCTCGACACATACGCCTCGAGATAGGCGGGGCCCGCCAGGACCACCTGCTCCGTCAGCGGGGGCGTGGTGAAGCGCGCGGCGCCGTCGGCCGCGAAGCGCGTCCAGTCGATGTCCCAGAGCCGGGCGCTGAACTGGTAGCCCTTGGGGCCGAAGAACGTCTTCTTCCCCGAGTCCGGGTCGTGGACCCAGGTGGAGCTGCCCGCCGTGGCCGGGCTATCCGCCAGCAGCTCCCCGTCCCCGAGGTGGAGGCGCAAAGTGTCGGCGTCGGGGGGAGGCCAGCTCTCCCAAGTTGCCTCGAAGCGCTGCACGGGAGCGCCCGGCTGCTCAGCGCCGCCGCCGCTCTCGAAGAGCACGCGCACCTCGGGCTCCACCTCGTAGACGTCGAGCACGCCCTGGTAGTCGTCGTCCGCGAACTCTGCGAAGCGATCGGGCTCCAGCGTGAGCCCCTGGGACTCGAACACATCGGACAGCTGCGCTGCGCCCAGCGTGCGCATGTACTCCGGCAGGCGCGGGACCCGCTTCGCGACGTACAGCTCCAGGAACTCGTACCAGCGCGTGACCACCATGGGCGCCAGCGCGTCCCCGTGGCGGCCGTTGTAGAGGATGAAGCGTCGCACCGCGGCGTCGGTGAAGTTGCCCAGCATGTCCATGAACTGCGGGCCGGTCTGCTCATCCTGGAACGCGCCCGTGAGATAGACCGGGGCCTCGATCGAGTGGACGAAGCGCTGGATCGAGCGCGGCAGCCCGGCCTCGGGGAAGTACTCGAGGCTCTTGAACATCTCCTCGAACTTGAAGTTCTGGTGCCGGAGGATCTGGTGTTCGGCGCAGATCGTGTCGCCGTCCTCGATCCGGAGGTCGGTCCAGCTCTGTCCACCCGCCGCGGCCTCTTCGTCGCGCTCGGACAACCACTGGCGCGTGAACCCGTCATTGTAGATGCCTCCCGGTCGGAGGACGATCCACGGGTCGAGCAGCACCGACATCGGGGTGATCGCGGCGAGGCTGGGCGGGTTCAGATATGCCACGTAGAGCTGTGAGATCCCGGGATACGACACCCCGATCATCCCGACGTGGTTGTGCATCACCCAAGGCTGCCGCGCTACGGCTTCGATGATGTCGTAGCCGTCTGCGTGCTGCGCTGGAGAGAACACGTCGAAGACCCCGCCCGAGCAGCCGGTGCCGCGCATGTTCACACCGACGGCCGCGTACCCGAGCACAGTGGCGAAGCCGGCGATGGGGTCGGGGGAGCTGTGCCGCGAGGGCGAGTAGCCCGAGTAGGTCACCACGGTCGGATAAGGCCCCGGGCCCCACAGCGCGGGGTCTGGGAGGCGCACCATGGCCGAGAGCTTCACGCCGTCGCGCATCTCGATGTAGTTGAAGCCGTCGTTCACGTCTCCGTCGCCTACGACGCCCGTGATCCCGAAGTGCACGCCGTTGAGCTTCTGGGCTTCGAAGAAGGCCGCGTCCGGGTGGTCCGTGGTGGACAGGACCCGGAACGGAGCGGTGGCTCGAGGCGGGTCTGTCGTGTCGTCGCGGAGGACATACCCCTCACCCGGGGCCAGGGGCCGCCCGGACTTCATGAGCGCCCCGCTCACCGCGCTCTCGAGGTCCAGCTCGGCGTACTCAGCCGAGACGTAGGCGAAGTGCACGTTCCCATACTCGTCGGCAGGGAAGGAGACGAGGCGCGTGCCCTCCGCGTCGTACAGCGTGACCCGCGTGCCGGGCTCCACGCCCATCGCCGTGACCAGCTCGACTCCCGGGCGTATGGACCATGGCGCCGGCGTGGTGCCCACCAACGCAGGGTGCGGCTCGGCGCTGGCGTCTTCCTCCGGCTGGGCGTGCGTGTCGTCGCCTGTGGGCGCGGCGTTGTCGGTGGACGGCGAGGAGTCGCCGCTGGGCGTGACGTCCGCCGCGCCGCTATCCGAAGCGAAACGCACGTCGTCTTCGGCACAGGCGAGGGGGAGTAAAGCGATGAGCAGGAGGCGAGAGCGCATGCGCGGCACCATACTCGCAGGCTCCGACTCGGCAAGCCTCGCCGCGGCCGGATAGCGCTCGAGGAACTCGAGCACACCCCGCAGCCCCGGCTAGCTTCAGGTCTCCGGGAGCGCGGCGGGCTTCTCCTCGCGGGTCGGCCACACGGTCAGCGACGGTGCCCACTGAGCGAGGCGGCGTGTCATCACCTGGATCGCCTCCGGGTTCGAGTCGACCAGGATCGCGTGGCGATCGAGCAGCGCCGCGGCCTCGCCCGTGGTCCCGCTGCCGGCGAAGAAGTCGAGCACGGTGTCGCCAGGGTGGGCGTGGATCTGGACGATGCGGCGCACCACCCCGAGCGGTTTCTGGGTGGGGTACCCGGTCTTCTCCTTGCCGGTCGGCGACACGATCGTATGCCACCAGGTGTCCGTGGGGGTCTTGCCCCTCTCGGCCTTCTCTTCACCGACCAGCTTGGGCGCCATGTAGGGGATCCGCTCCATGTCCTCGTAGCGAAATGTGTAGTTTTCCGGGTCCATGACGTACCAGAGGATCGTGTCGTGCTTGCACGACCAGCGGCGCTGTGAGCGGGCGCCGTAGTCATAGGCCCAGATCAGCTCGTTCATGAAGCGGTCGCGGCCGAGCAGCTCGTCCAGCCACACCTTCACGTAGTGCACCTCGCGGTAGTCGAGGTGCACGAACAGCGCTCCCGTGGGACGCAAGACACGCGCGGCCTCCCGAAGGCGAGGGCCGAGGAAAGCGAGGTAGTCGGGGAATCGGTCTTGGTACGAGAGGCTCCCGATGATCTCGCGGCGGAAGGTCTTGCCGCCGAACCCTACGCGGTGGGCCTCGGGATCGAGGGTGTTGACCTGAGTCACGCGGGTCTGCCGGCCGCCCGTATTGAAGGGCGGGTCGATGTACACGAGATCGACGGACGCGTCCCGCAGCGAGGCGAGTACGTCCAGGTTGTCACCCTGGTGGATCGCGACGCTCATTGCGGGGGCACGATCCTCACGTACACGCCGCCCGCGTCGCCGTCCTGACCCGAAGACTCCCAGCCGACCAGGGCCGAGCCGCCGGAGACGGGCACCACGAATGGCGCAGATTGTTCTCCTGCCCAGAAGCGGTTGACCACCAGCCTCGGCGAGGCAGGCAGGCCGTCCAGCCCCAGCCGCACCAGCTGGATCGCGGTGTCGCTCCCGTCCACCCCGGCGCTCTGCCAGGTCACGGCCACATCCCCCGTGGGCAGAGCGGCGAGCCGCGGCGCGCCTTGGGCGCCGGCGGTGAGGGCGTGGGGCACCTGCTCGGCGCTGAGCGGCTGCAGCGTGGTCCGGTCGAAGTAGCGACACACCACGTCCGTGGCCCCGCTCCCATCGGGACGCTGCCAGCAAGCAACGACGAGGCCCGCCCCGGTGACGTCGAGCGCGACTCGGCCGGCCGCTGCCCCGCTGTTGAGCGGCGCGCTGTCGCCCAGGGTGGCCGCCCCGACTCGACGCACGTAGACGTCGCTGCCGCTCTCCCACGCGAGGAGGACGTCGTCGTTGCCGTCCTTGGCCAGCGCGGGGGCGGCTCCCGAGCCCGACGCGCTGAGCTCGGATCCGAGCGGAGCCCCATCCTTCGAGAGGCGCTGCACCTTGATCCCCGCGGGCCCCCCGTAAGCCACGAAGACCGTTCCGGCGGGCGTGATCGCCACGGCAGGCGCCGACTGAGACCCTGCCGTGCTCGTGTTGACGTGCACCTCGCCCGTTACCGGCTTTCCGGTCCCGTCCATGAGGCGCGCGTAGATGCCGGTGCCGTCTCCCTCATGGTCCGACTCCCACACGATCGCGAAGCGCGACGCTCCCGCCGCCACCGCCGGGGCGGTCTGGGCCCCCGTGGACACCGTGTTCACCGCGAGCTCGTCGCCCACCTTGGCGCCGGTGGCCGAGAAGAGCCGGGCAGCGATCTCGGTGCCGGGCTTGCCGAAGATCGGCGTCTGCCACGCGACGAGGACGTTGCCCCCGGTGAGCGCCGCCCCCCGCGGCAGGCCCTGGTCCCCGGCGCCCTTGATGTGCGCGCGCGCCTCGAGGCGGCCGACCGCGGGCGAGCCGTCAGCCAGGAAGCGTCGCGACCAGAGGAGGCCGTCGGCGCCCGTGAACGCCACCACCCACTGGTCGGCCTCGAGCACGGCCACCCCCGGAGCGCCCTGGTTGCCGGTGAGCACCGTGTTGACGCGCTGCTCCGCCCCCACCGCCGCGCCGTCGGCCGCGTAGCGCTGTGCCTTCACCGCGGAGCCGTTGACGTCGCCGGTGGCGTCCTCCCACACCACCACGAAGCCCCCGGTCGAGAACGCCGCCACGTCTCCGAGCCGTTGGTCGCCGTTCGTGTTGGTGTTGGCGCGGAACTGCACTCCGGCGAAGCCCAGCCCGGGGGTGATGCGCTGGCCGAGCACGCCGCTGCCGCTGCTATCCCCGGCAGAGACCGTCATTACGATCACGGCGCCCCCGTCCGGCAGGGCAGCGAGGCGCACGTCCAACACCTCCCGGCTGCCCCCGTCGAAGACGAGGAACTCGCCGCCAAGGGCGCCCGTGCGGTCGAAGCGCCTCAGGTAGACCCGCGTCCCCGCGTCGTCGACCCAGGTTACGAAGAAGTCGGAGTTGTTCGCAGCGGTGCGTGCGCTGAAGCGGTGCGGGTGCTTTGTGCGACTGGCGGGTACCAGGACCGCCTCGGCGCCCGGCTGGAGATCCGCCCCCGTCGGGACGTACCGGATGGCGTTGGCGGCCGGGGTGACCTGGCCCTGAGGCGTGGCGCTGAACGCGTGCGCTTCCACCACCGCAAAGCCCCCGTCGCCAAAGGCCAGGACCTCGCCGTGAAGGCTGCTCATGGCGCCCGCGGGGTTCGGGCACCCATCGGCGTAGACCGTGAACGGCAGCGCGACCTGGCTGGCCAGAGGGAGGCCATCGTAGCGCGTGGACGACAGGTGCAGGGCGCTGGCCGTGGTGGCACCTGGGGTGCCGTTGCAGTAACACGACCCCACGCCCACCGGGGCCGCGCACGACGGCTTGCCCAGGTAGTGCAGGGTGGCCAGGGTCCCGGTGGCGCCGGCGTCTAGGACCACGCGCCCCTGCGTGCTCACCGCGCCGGTGGCCAAGGCCCGCTCCTCGTTCTCACGGCTCCCCCACGCGTCCGACAGGCGCAGCTGGTTCACGCCGACCCCCGAGGCAGTCCACTGCACCGCGTAGCGACCGAAGCCGAGGTGCGCGATCGAGGGGACCGCGCCGCCGGTGGGGCCGACGCTGAGCGCCTCCTCCACGCATGCGTCCTCGGTCCCCACGCAGGTGCCGTTGGTGCAGCTGTCCGTGAGGGTGCACGCCACTCCGTCGTCGCAGCTGGAGCCGTCGGGTCGCTTTAGGGGGAGGCAACCCTTCGAGCCCTCGTCGCAGAACGCGGTCTGGCAGCTCCCGACTCCCGTCGCGCAGGGCGTGGCGCCGCCCCCGGCGCAGAGCCCTTCGCCGTCGCAAGCGTCGTCGCTGGTGCAGTACTGCCCGTCGTCGCACGGGGCCCCCATTGGCTTCGGGCCCTGCACACACTCGAAGAACACGGCGTCGAGGCTCTCGCACACGCCGGTGAGGCACTCGCTCTCCAGGCCGGCGCACGCGGGTGCCTCACCCGGCACGCAGAGCCCGCCGGTGCAGCGATCACCCACCGTACAGGCGTCGTCGTCCGCGTTGCACGAGGCGCCTTCGGGCTTTGGCGTGGGGACGCACGCGTCGTTCGCCTCGTCGCATGCCCCGATGTCGCACGGTCCGACGGAGTCCACGCAGCTCCGCGGGGCGCCGCCCGTGCATCCGCCCTTGCCGTCGCAGTGGTCGCCGGTGGTGCAGAACTGCCCGTCGTCGCAGCTGACCTCGGTGGGCGCGGGCGCGGGCTGGCAGCTGTAGGACGCGGGCCCGGTGGAGAGGCAGGCCTTGATGACGCAGGGGTCGCTTCCCGCTGGACACACGGCGATCGGTCCGGCGACGCAGGTGCCCACGAGACACGCGTCGCCGACCGTGCAGCCGCTCCCGTCCGCGTCACAGGGGGTCTGGTCGGCCAGCTCGGCGTGTGAGCACTTCCCAGCGTTGGTATCGCAAGCGTCTTGTGTGCACGGGTTGTGATCGTTGCAGTCCGCGTTGACGGTGCAACAGCCACCCGTGGGCACCCCGAAGCACACGCCCACTGCGCAGGTGTCCCCGGTGGTGCACTCGTCTCCGTCGTCGCAGGGCGCGGTCCCAGCGGGGAGCGAGACGCAGCCCGCGGGGGTACAGGTGTCGCTGGTACACGGGCTCAGGTCGTCGCACGCGGCGGCGTTCGGGATGTGATCGCACACGCCCTCCACCGGCGTGCAGAGATCCGCGGTACACGCGATCCCGTCGTCGCAGAGGCCGTCGTCGGTCTCGCCGTTGCAGTCGTCGTCCGCGCCGTTGCACAGCTCGTTGGCGCCCGGGTGGGCCTCCTTGGACTTGGGCGCGCAGTCGTCGTGGTCAGGGCTGCCGTCGTTGTCGTCGTCGTCGTCGCACGCGTCGCCAGCGTCGTCGTTGTCGAGGTCGAGCTGGGCCGCGTCCGGAACCAGCGGGCACACATCCAGGACGTCCGAGACGCCGTCGCCGTCATCGTCGGTATCGAAGCAGTCGGCCTTCGCGTCGCCGTCCGTGTCGAGGTGGCCCTCGTCCGTGTAGCCGTTGCAGTCATTGTCCACGCCATCGCAGAGGTCTGGCGCTGGCGGGGCGCCCACGCAGACGGCCAGGCCGCCCACGCAGGTCTCCGAGCCGGGGCACGACCCGAACTCGTTCTCCACGGCGCACGGGGCGTTGACCGCGAGGTTGTCCACGAGCTTGTCGCAGTCATTGTCGGCCTGATCGCAGGTCTCCGCTGCGGGGAGCGGCGCGCTGCACACGCTGAGGCCGTCCGCGGCGCACGTCCTCGAGCCCGCGCAAGTGCCGTGTCCGTTCGACGAACGGCACGTGGTGGTCATGCCCAGCGCCTTGCCGAGCGCGCTGCAGGCGCACTCGCCGTCGTCGCGGCGGCACTGCTTGGTGGGTGTCCCGTCGCCCAGGACGACGTCGGTGCAGGTGTGACCTGCGGGGCAGGGCGAATCACCACAGGCGGCGCCGCAGAAGCTCCCGACGTCTCCGTAGTCGAGGCAGACCGCGAGCCCCACATCCCCCTTCGACTGGCAGTCGAGGTGCTCCTCACACGGCTGGCAGAGCTTCACGAAGCGCGGCAGACAGAGATAGGTGAGGTCCTGGCTGCCCGAGACCACGCCGACGCACGCGAAGCCGCTCGGACACTCGGAGACGCAGTCTTGCGAACAGATTCGCCCGCCCTCGACGTCGACGCAGCGGCCGGCGGCGCAGTCTTCGTCTACGCTGCACGGGCAGCCGAACGCCCCGGGATCGGCAGCGCAGCCTGTCCCAGCCGGGACGTCGCCCGGCGCGTTGAGGTCTGCGCCGGGCCCTGGAGTGACGGGGACGTCGGGCGGAGGGGCTGCGCCGTCCGTCTCGATGTCGTTGCCCTGCGCCACGGCGCTTGGCGCGCTCGCCTCTCCCTGGCAGGCCAAGGCCGCCACGGCGACCAGGAACAAGGCTCGGGACATGACGCTCCCCAAGGGGCGAGCTACGGGAAGTTCGGGAAGCAGAAGCCTCCCGTGGTGGTGGTCATGTAGGTGTTGCCGAGCGGCGTGAGCTGCATCGACGGCCAGGTCACCTCGAACACGTCCCAGTTACGATTGGTGACGTCGAGGTGCACGGGTCCGTAGGTGGCCAGGAGCTGGCCATAGCTATAGACCTCGACGGTGGCGTTCGTGTCGGTGCTCGAGGAGCCCTCGTAGGAGTCGTCGTAGTAGTGGACCACGAACCGATAGGTGCCGGGGACGGGCTCCGTGATGTTGGTGTGCTCCGGCCCGTAGCCGTCCACGTCGTCTACGTCGAGGTAGGGGTTGTCCTGCCACTTGCCGGGCGTGCCCCACTCAGGCGCGGGATTGCCGAAGTAGCAGTCCGTCTCGCAGTCGAAGAACGTCCCTCCGGGCTGAATGAAGTGGCTGTCTACATCGCAGAGATCGCTGTCCCAGCTGAGCTTGATGGTGAGCCCGAGCTCTTCGGGCGGCGGCTCCTTGCCGAAGCCGGAGACGTCGAGCTTGAGGTTCGGCTCGGCGGGATCGTCCGTGACGACGGTGAAGAAGCCGATGTCCGGCCCTGCGAGGTTGGGCGTGTAAGACACGGGGATCGACAAGCTGCCCCCCGGCGGGATCACGGTGGGGAGTGCCGGCGCCGGCGCCAGCTGCATCTCCTGGGTCAGCGGGAAGAAGAACGACGTGCCCCGCTTGATGTCCTTGAGCGAGAGCGGCGTCTCCGACGAGCAGTTCTTGAGCGTGGTGGAGAGCACCTTGGTGTCGCCGCGCTCGACGGCGCCGAACGCGAGCGTGGTGGGCGAGAGCGAGGCGCAGGGGTCGGGGCCGTTGAGATCGGCCTTGAGGAACGACGCGAGGGGAATGTCCACCGTGGGGCGCTCGGGATCCGAGCTGCCGATCCGCAGCGTGGCTGTGCCGCCGGCGCCTTCCTTGAACACCACGAGGGTGAACGCGCTGTCACCCGGCTGCAGCACCTTGGGCAGCGGCGGGATCAGCGACACCACGAAGTCGGTGGACCCTCCGGGCACCAGCCCGACCGAGGTGATCGTGAGCGGCCCGGTCCCCGTGTTGAACATGGAGACCTGGCGAAGCAGCGACTCCGGCATGGGTGAGATGTAGGAGAACGTGTAGCTCTCTGGATCCACTGCGAGCTGCCCGACTCCGGACGGCTTGCTCGTGTCTTCGCCCGCAACCGGCACGTCGGGGGTGGCCAGATCCGCAGAGGAGGGCACGTCCTCGGGGGGCGTGGGCCCCGCTGCGTCGGGCGCCGCCGCACCCGGGGTGTCGCTCGAGGACGTGTCGCTCCCGATAGGCTGGAACCCGGACGCGTCGCCCGAGGTGCCGATATCTAAGTTGCCGTTGCCGGAGGGGCTGGAGCAGGCGCAAAGGAGGCAGAGGAGAGCGAGTAGGCGCATGAGCGCCACGGTATCACAGGCGGGGGACGCGAGCCGCTACGACCATGATGCAGGCCTCGTCTTCCACCGCGAGCTCGCGCCCGTCCGGTGTTCGAGCGGCGCGCGCCGTGGCCAGGGTCGCGTCGTCAAAGCTGCCCGGCTGGAACCACAGGCGGTCGTGGCCGGATGCGGCGCACTCCGCCACGATGCGCCGGCTCACTGCAGGCGGCGTGACCACATTGACGACCGTGACCGGCGGCGCGAGGTCGGCCACTCGCGGGACAGCGGGCAACCCAGCGATCTCGGACTCCGTCGGGTGCACGGGCAAGACCGTGTAGCCATGCGCCGCCAGGTTCCGGCAGATGATGTTCCCGTACTTCGACGGGTCGTTGGAGGCGCCGACCACGGCGATTCGGACGTCTCGGGACTTCGGCGACAGGAGCTGCTCGAGCGGGTGCAGTGTGCGCATAGCGGAAGAGTAGCCGCGGTGCATGCCTTGTCACCGGCGTTTCCCGTACGGGCGCGTGGTACGAGGAGGCCGATCTCAGAAGCGACGGGCCGCGATTGAGTTCCCATGGGGAACGGCCCAAGCTCGACGGCATGGACGACCCCACGAATCGGTTGCTCTCCGACCGCTTGAGCGCGCTGGAGGCCCGCGTCGTCGCTCTCGAGGATGAGCTCAGGGCGTTGGGCGCGCCCGCGGTGCGGCGCATCCCGCTCGCGATCGCGGCACCGTCGCTGCCCTCGGCGTCGACCTCACAGCCAGCTACAGAGAACCTGCTGAATCGCGCCGGAACGGTGCTCCTGCTCATCGGCCTGGCCTTCCTGTTCAACTACGCCGCGGACCGCGGCTGGTTCCCCCCGAGAGCGCGGCTGGTGTTCGGCGCGGGTCTCGGTGTGGCGCTCGCGGCGTTCGGCGCGTGGCTCCATGGCCGTCGAGTCCGGGCAGACGGCTCCGCCGCTCCCGAGCGCCGCGCCCTCGCGCAGTGGCTCATTGGGGGCGGGGTCGTAGCGTTGTACGCCACGATCTACGCGGCGGTGGCGCTGTACGACCTGCTGCCAAGCGGCGGGGCGTACGGATTGTGCGCCGCGACCACGGCGATCGGAGGGCTCCTCGCCTCCCGGGCGCAGGCGGAGCCCGTGGCGATGATCGCCACGACGGGCGCCCTGGTGGCGCCGGTGATCCTCTCCAAGGGCGGTGTGTGGTTACCGGGCGCCGTGATCTGGACACAGCTCGTCATGCTCGGCGCCACCGCCCTGGGGCGTCACCACCGCTGGGTGAAGCTTCTCTGGGTCTCCGGGTTCGGGTCCCTCGCGCTGCTCACGACGGCGTCGTCGACGGCGACGGAGACGATTCGGCTCGCGGCGGTAGGCGTCACCTGGTTCGCGACCGCCTTTGCCGTTGCGGGCACAGCAACGCTGCACCTCTCCATCACCTTGGGCGCGCTCGCCGTCGGGGCATGGGGTCTCCACAAAGGGTCACCGCTGTTGGCGGGGGGCGTCATCGGTGCCGCGGGGCTGCTCGAGGCCGCCGTGAGCGCGTACGACCGTCCCACATCGAGGCTGCCTTCGCGCGCGCTCGAGACCACCGCCGGCGCGCTGTTACTCCTCACTGTGGCCGCGTTCTATCTCTTCGACGGCGCCCTCGGACCGCTCGTCGTGGGTGGGCTCGGGCTCGGCGCCCTGGTGCTGGGGATCGCCGGAGCCGAGCCGCAGCTCGCTGGCGCGACCCGGGCCCTCGGAGCGCTGGTGCTCGCTGTGGCGGCCGCCGCGTTGGTGTTCCTCCTGGAGCGCGGGGCTCGCCCGCCGTTCACCAACGGCCCCGCGCTCGTGAGCTTCGCGCTCCTCACTGCAGCGGGGGCCCTCGCGGTCTTGAGCGCGCTGCCGGCGTGGGAGCGTCGTGCGTTCGGGGCTTCGTTGTGGGTCGCGTTGCTCGTCCTGCTCGGGCATGAGTTCGTCGCGGCCGGCCGAGCAGGCGCCGCGCTCACCCTGACCTGGGGGGCCCTGGGCCTCTTGGTCTTGGTGCCAGGACTGGCGCGAGACAGCGGCCTGCTCCGATCCCTCGGCTACGGCACGCTGGTGCTGGTGATCGGCAAGCTGACGAGCATGGACCTCGCCAACGTAGACGCGATCTGGCGCATCCTCCTGTTCATGGGCTTCGGCGGCGCGTTCCTCGGGGTGAGCTTCTGGTTTGGCGGCACCAGGCGCTGAGCATCCCAGCCGGAGGCCTCCGTCAGGGCCCGGAGAGGCAGTCGGCGTCGCAAGACTCGGCCTCCCCGCAGACGCCGTCCGCGCACGTCGCGCCGCAGTCGCGCTCACAGGAACCGCTGGACTCCGACCCCACGCACTCCCCGTTGCCGCAGCCGTGAGCGCAGTCCAGGAGGCAACCGCTCTCCCGCTCGCCTGGACCGCACGCGCCATCGCCGCATAGCGCGGCGCAGTCCGCAGCACACGTCTTGCTTGACTCTCCGGGCGCGCAGCTCCCGTCACCGCACCACGCTCCACAGTCGGTGGCGCACACCTCCCCAGGGGCGCAGGTCCCATCGCCACACCCCGTGGCGCAATCCGCGGGGCAGCTGGGGCCGTCCTCTCCGGGCGAGGCGCAGAGTGAGTCGCCGCAGATCCCCCCGCAGTCCTCGGGGCAGTCCAGCTCGGACGTGCTGCAGTAGCCGTCGTTGCACGCTGCGGGGCAATCGGCGGGGCAAGTCTTACCGCTCTCCTTCTGGCCGCAGACCCCGTCGCCGCATCCGGTCCCGCAGTCCGCGGGGCAGCCCCCCACCTCGCCTACCGCGCAGCAGGCGTCGCCGCAGACGGACGTGCAGTCCAGCTGACACGAGGCGCTCGTCTCGTTCCCCTCGCAGACGCCGTCTCCACAGAGGGCCCCGCAGTCGGCCGGGCAGCCGGACTCACCGGCGGAGCAACGCCCGTCGCCGCAGACTCGGCCGCAGTCCTTCGCACAGTTGGCCGCGGTCTCCTTGCCGGCGCAGGTCCCGTCTCCGCACGACGCCCCACAGTCCGCTGCGCACTTCCCGTGCTCGACCGTTTCGCAGGCGCCGTCGCCGCAGACCACCCCGCAGTCGCGGGCGCACGTCGCCGTGGACTCGTCGGGCGCGCACACGCCGTCGCCGCAGACTTGCCCACAATCCGCGACACATCCGCCGAGCTCCGCCGGGCTGCAGATCCCATCTCCGCACGCCGCACCGCAGTCCACGGCGCAATCCCGGGGCAGCTCGGTGCCGTTGCACGCCCCGTCCCCGCAGGAGATCCCGCAGTCCGCGGCGCATCCGACCTCATCGACGTCGCAGACGGTGTCGCCGCACGTGACCTGGCAGTCGGCAGCGCAGCCGGCTGTCGTCTCGCGGGTTGGATCACAGACCCCGTCGCCGCAGCTCGAGCCGCAGTCCTCGAGGCAAGTGGCGCCGTCCGAGCGCTTCTCGTCGCCGACACAGACCCCGTCCCCGCACACCGCGGCGCAGTCGAGCACGCATGAGGCTGAGCTCTCGGCTCCGTTGCAGGCGCCGTCCCCACAGCCAGCGCCGCAGTCAGTGATGCACACATCGTCCTCGGCGAGCTCGCAGACGCCGTCGCCGCAGCTGCCGCAGTCCTGCGAACATGCCGGGGACTCGCCCTCGGCGCAGAGCCCATCGCCGCAGCCGGCGCTGCAGTCCAACGGGCACTCTTCGTCCGCCCCGCACGCGCCGTCCCCGCAGACGGGAGGACAGTCGAGGGGGCAAGCAATGGAGGACTCGCTACCGCTGCAGTAGCCGTCGCCGCAGTCGTTGCCGCAGTCGCTGGAGCAGGTCCCGGGGTTCTCGCTGCCGTTGCAGACGGCGTCACCGCACGTGCTGTTGCAGTCTCGGACGCAGCGCACGCTGTCCTCCGTGCCGTTACAGAAGTTGTCACCGCACCGCTCACCGCAGTCCGCCGGACATTGGCCGCTCTTCTCGTCGAATGCGCACACGCCGTCCCCGCAGACATTGCCGCAGTCTGTCCGGCAGTTGGCGGAGCTCTCACCCACACCACAGGAGCCGTCGCCGCAGCGGCTGCCACAGTCTTGAGTGCAGTTGGAGGCGCTCTCGCTAAGGGCACAGACTCCGTCGCTGCACGTGGAGCCGCAGTCCGACGGGCAGGTGGTCGTGGACTCGCCCTCGCTGCAGTGGCCGTCGCCACAGACACTGCCGCAGTCCGTGGCGCACGAGATCACCGACTCGATCGTGGAGCATGCTCCGTCGCCACACTTCGTGGCGCAGTCGCCCGGGCAGCTCGCGCTGCTCTCGGTGGCGGAGCAGTAGTAGTCGCCGCACAACGCGCCGCAGTCCCCGAGGCAGGTGGCGGCCGTCTCAAAGAAGCCGCAGACCCCATCTCCGCAGGCGACCCCGCAGTCGGACTCGCAGCGCGCAGAATTCTCGGCGCCGTTGCAGATCCCGTCGCCGCAGAGGCCGCCGCAGTCGATCGCGCACGTCGAGACGTCTTCCCCCGGCGAGCAGGTGGCGTCACCGCACATCGCCGCGCAGTCCACGGCGCAGGACTTGGCCGTCTCGAGGGCGTTGCACGCCCCGTCGCCGCACACCGCGCCGCAATCGGCCGGACAGGTCACCGAGGACTCGGCGAAGCAGACGCCGTCGCCACAGGTTCCCGTGCAGTCGAGTGGGCACGAGGTGGGCGTCTCCGGAGCCCGGCAACTCCCGTCACCGCAGCGACGGCTGCAGTCGGCCGGGCAGGTCTGAGCGGACTCGGCTCGATTGCAGGCGCCATCGCCGCAGGTGCCGCTGCAGTCCGCGGGGCACGACTTGTTGGTCTCGCCGCTCGCACAGTCGCCGTCACCGCAGCGGCGCCCACAGTCGCCTGGGCACGCCACCGTGCTCTCGCCAGCGCTACAGGTGCCGTCCGAGCACTGCGCGGGGCAGTCGGCTGGGCAAGTGGCCGACGACTCCGGTGAAGCGCACACCCCATCGCCGCAGGAGGGGCCGCAGTCGACGCCGCACCCCAGCGCGTCCTCGGCGCCATTGCACGCGCCGTCGCTACAGTCGGTGCCACAGTCCGCCCAGCAGCTGACCGTGGTCTCCTGTCCGTTGCAGGCGGTGTCGCCGCACCGGGTTCCGCAGTCCGCGGCGCACCCCTTCGTGTCCTCGTCCGCGCTGCACGCCCCGTCGCCGCACTCCGAGCCGCAGTCGGCGGGGCAGGCGGCGGTGGACTCGTCGCCGTTGCAGGCGCCGTCGCCACACGCCGCGCCACAATCCTTGGGACAGGTCGCCGAGGTCTCGTCGCCGTTGCAGGCGCCGTCGCTGCACGCCGCGCCGCAGTCGTCCGGGCAGGTGGCCGAGGTCTCGTCCGCGTTGCAGGCGCCGTCACCGCACTGGGCCCCGCAGTCGGCGGCGCAGGTGGCGCTGGTCTCGGCGGCGTTGCAAGCGCCGTCACCGCACTGCGCCCCACAGTCTGCGGGGCAGGTGGCGGAGGTCTCGTCAGCGTTGCAGACGCCGTCGTCACATTGGGCGCCGCAGTCCGCGGGGCAGGTGGCAGTGGACTCGCCCGCGTTGCAGGCAGCGTCGCCGCAGGCCGCGCCGCAGTCGTCCGGACAGGTGGCAGAGGTCTCGTCGGCGTTGCAGACGCCGTCGTCACACTTGGCGCCGCAGTCCGCGGGGCAGGTGGCTGTGGTCTCGTCGGCGTTGCAGACGCCGTCGTCACACTTGGCGCCGCAGTCCGCGGGGCAGGTGGCTGTGGTCTCGTCGGCGTTGCAGGTCAAGTCGCCGCAGGCCGCGCCGCAGTCGTCTGGACAGGTGGCGGAGGTCTCGTCGGCGTTGCACACGCCGTCGTCACACTGGGCGCCGCAGTCCGCGGGGCAGGTGGCCGTGAGCTCGTCGCCGTTGCAGACGCCGTCGCCGCAGGCTGCGCCGCAGTCGGCAGGACAGGTGGCCGAGCCCTCGTCGCCGTTACAGGCACCGTCGCCGCACGCAGCCTCCTCCGCGCAGTCTGCCGGACAGCTGATGGGAGACTCGGTCGCGCTACAGACGCCGTTTCCGCACTCGTCGTCAGGGGGGCACGGCGGGTCGCATGGGCAGCCCGGACCCTCGCAGGGCGGCTCGCAGTCCGCGGGACACACCTCTCCCACGGCGCAGATCCCATCACCGCAAGTGAGTTGACCATCTGCGCTCCACGGCGTGCCCGTGTCGCGCGGGCCTGATGGCGTGGAAGCGTCTGACCCGACATCGGCAACAGGTTCGGGTGCGCACGCTAGAAGACATAACCCCGCCGTGAAAGGCAGAAGGGCCAGGCGAATGGGAGACATGACTATGGCCTCGGGGGGGACGAGGTTGTTCACGGCACCTACCTTCGGCGAGCCGCACCCGCACAATAGCGGACTGTCGGCGTCGGCTCAACGGCTGCGTGAGGCTGCGGCTCGCGTCCGTACGGCATGCCGCCGGGGGCAACTGCTGACTGGTTGCCCGACGGAGTGGCGCACGAGGGTTTGCGCGTGCCGAGGAGGTGGGGGGTGGGCGTCCCAGCAGCTTTGGTCGCCCGCGGCCGTTTCACTGGCAGTCGTCAGGCGTGATGAGCCCGCTGCCCACCTCGACCGTGACCACGACGACCGTGTCGCCGCGCAAGGCCGGGTCCAGCGCATCCCACGCCTCCTTCAGAGTTGGCACCCAAGTCGGCTGGAGGGTCCAGATGTGCAGGTACTGTTTGGCCCAGGCGTCCTCGTCTGAGACATTCGCGGTGCTCTCTGCGATCCCGCCCAGCTTCTTCTTCAGCAGCGTCGTAGCGTCTTCTACCGTGTACTCGTCGTCGGTGGGCCCTTGATAGGCTCGCGACACCGAGACTCCCACCCTGACCTCGCCGGCCTGCGCCAGCCAGTCGGTGGTCTGACCCTCGACGTCGAACAGGATATCCAGCTCTGCCTTGAGCGGGACGAACCCCGCGCAGTCCGCAAGCGTCTGCATGCTCATCGCTTCGCTGCACTTGGAGCTCCCTCCGGCGCCCTGGCTGGAGAGGCGCTTCTGGGCCAGCGGCACGAGGGCGGCCGGGTCGAAGGCCGCGTCGAACGTGTAGGTCTGCACGTGAAAGCTGGGCGACGGGTCGAGCACATCGTCCGCCAATATGGCGCACGGCCCGCTGACGACACCGAATGTCACCTCGGTGTCTCCGGAGGGCAGCACGGGCCGCAGGTCCTCGCCCACGTCTGGGGCGACCAGGTCCAACGGGCCGCTCTCGAGGTCGGCGGGTTCGTCGATGTCAGGGGTGGAGCCCTCGTCTCTCGTGGCGAGCGGCAAGTCACTGCCACCCCCGGTGGCGTCTGGACCGCCAGAGCTCGAGCCCGATGAACAGGCGACGAGCGGGAGGACAAGGAGGACAAGGCTGACGGGGAGGACAATTGGGATCGGCGGGCGCATGAGAGCTCCTCGGTGCGGGCGAATCCTAGCCCAACCTGCCGCCCCGAGCACGCTTCGGTCTCGGCCACCGGGTACCTCGGGGGTCTGAGCCCCCGCCCGCGTTCGGTACGGGAGAGGTCACGCCCCCTCGGAGGGAAGGGCGCTTGCCGGCGGCCTCTAGGTAGGCCGATCGGGGGGCCTGTGGCCGTCGCAGCGCGGCCCGCCGGCGCTACTTGAGCTGGCGGAAGAAGTCGTTCCCCTTGTCGTCCACCAGGATGAAGGCGGGGAAGTCCTGCACCTCCACCCGCCAGATCGCCTCCATCCCCAGGTCTTTGAAGTCCAACACCTCGACCTTCTTGATGCTCTCGGCCGCCAGGATCGCCGCGGGGCCGCCGATGCTGCCGAGATAGAAGCCCCCATGGCGCTTGCAGGCGTCCGTGACGGCTTGTGTCCGGTTGCCCTTGGCCAGCATCACCATCGAGCCCCCCAGCGACTGGAACAGGTCTACGTACGGGTCCATCCGCTCGGCGGTGGTGGGTCCGAATGAGCCCGAGGGCATCCCCGCGGGCGTCTTGGCCGGCCCGGCGTAGTA
>SXOO01000066.1 GCA_005776725.1 Pseudomonadota bacterium
TACGACCGTCGCATCTCGTCTTCGATGTTGATCGGCAAGCGCTCGGCGTGTTGGTCGCTCAAGTAGGCTCCTGGGCAAAGGGAGCGGGAGGCTAGTCCCCCCCCTAGGGCCTGTCAACGCGCTTTCAATGGGCTCCGGCGGGGCGTTGGAGGGGGGCTGACGGGCCTCAGAGGCCGAGGGTTCCCACGAGGAAGGCGAGCCGATCGACCCACTCTTCCCGGAGCTTCGACGCCGACTTTCCGGCCCCGTGCCCGGCACGGGTATCGATGCGCGCCAGGATCGGAGCGTCACCCCCCTGGGCGGCCTGGAGACGGGCGGCGAACTTGAAGCTGTGCGCCGGCACGACCCGGTCGTCGTGGTCCGCCGTGAGCACCATCGTCGCGGGGTACCGGGCCCCGTCTTTGACGTTGTGGTAGGGCGAGTAGCCGTGGAGCGTACGGAAGTGCTCGGGATCGTCCGGAGAGCCGTACTCCACCTCCCAGGCCCACCCGATGGTGAACTTGTGGAAGCGCAGCATGTCGAGCACGCCCACGGCGGGCAGGGCGGCCCCGAACAGCTCCGGCCGCTGGACGAGCGCCGCGCCCACGAGCAGCCCGCCGTTGGAGCCCCCGGCGATGGCGAGGCGCCCTGGTCGGGTCCAGCCTTCGCGGATGAGCCACTCGGCAGCCCCGATGAAGTCGTCGAAGACGTTCTGCTTGTTGTGGAGCATCCCCGCGCGGTGCCAGGCCTCGCCGAACTCGCCGCCCCCGCGGAGGTTCGGAACGGCGTAGGCGCCGCCCAGCTCGAGGAACGCCGCGATGCCGGGGGAGAACCACGGGGTGAGCGAGATGTTGAAGCCGCCGTAACCGTACAGATAGACCGGGAGCTCGCCGTCCGGACGCGCGCCGCGTCGGAGGACGAAGAACATGGGGACGCGGGTCCCGTCGCGGCTCGTGGTGAGCACGCGCTCCACGCGGTAGCGGTCGGGCTGGAAGCCGGGCACCTCGGCGCTGGCCAGCGTGGTCGAGATCCCCGTGGACGTGTCGTGTCGGATGAGCTTCCCGGGATCGAGGAACCCCGAGAACACGAACGCGATGCTCGGGTCGCTGGGGCGCCCGCCCAGCCCGAACACGGTGCCGAGCCCCGGGAGAGGGACGGAGCCTTTGGGTGATCCGTCCAGCCCGTAGAGGCGCACCGCGCTCGAAGCGTCTTCCAGCACCGTGACGACCAGCAAGTTGCCCGCCTGCGTGGCCGTGTCGAGCGACGCGCTGGACTCGGGCACGATGGTACGCGGGGGGGCCGAGCCGTCGAAGGGGAGCGCGGCGATGCGCCCGAGCGGCGCCTCCGAGTCCGTGCGCACGTAGAGCGTGTTGCCATCGCTGGCCACGGGCTCCCAGCTGGCCGCGAAGTCCATGCCGATGAGCTCGCGGAACGGCCCCGTGCTGCCGTATTCGCGTACCAAGACCCCGTTCTTCCGGTCCGCGCCCCGGTACACCACGAGCACTTGCCAGCGACCGTCGTGGGTGACGTCGCCACCAAAGCTCCACTCGGGTTGATCCTTGCGCTCGTAGACCAGCGTGTCGCGGGCCTGAGTCTCGCCCAGGCGATGGAAGTAGACCTTCTGGAACTCGTTCTTCGCTGTGAGCGCCTCCCCGGGTGGCGGGGCGTCGTAGCGGCTGTAGAAGAACCCACTGTCGTCGGGCGCCCAGGCGAGGCCAGTGAACTTCACCCACTCGAGCCGATCGGGCTCGAGCGCCCCGGTCTCCACGTTCACGACACGCACTGTGACCCAATCGGAGCCACCCGAAGACAGCGTGAACGCCACGCGTCGCCCGGCCCCATCCGGGGAGTGATCACCGATGGCGGTGGTGCCTGAGGCGTCCTCTGCAGCTGGGTCGAACAGCGTGCGCACGCCGGCCCCGTCGCGGACCACGAGGCGCAGTTGGTTCAGCGTGCCCGGGTTGTGCAGGTGGAACACTCTGGGCCCGCGCACCACAGGGGACGCGATGCGCTCATAGTCCCAAAGCTGCACGAGGCGCTCACGGATCTTCGGGCGCGCCTCGACCGAGTCGAGCCAATCGCGGGTGGCGTCGTTCTGGGCCGCCACCCACGAGGCCACCTCAGGAGTGTCGCTCTCGAGCCACCGGTAGGGATCGGCGACGGGAACGCCGTGTTGGGTCTCGACCACGTCGACCTTACGAGTCTCGGGGAGCCGTGCGCTCGTGGCACACGCGCTGAGTCCGAGGATTATGAGGAGCCGCATTGGGTGAGTTGTATTGCGCTCGCGTCCTCATGTCACCCCTAGCGCGGCGCTATGTCGTAGGCGTATGCTCTGCCGGCATATTTGGAGGACCAAATGAAGTTCGGACGGAAGGCACTGTCTCTCGCGATCGTCGGAGTGATGTCGGCTTGCAGCGGCGATGACTCCGGGAGCATCCAGTATGTCTACGTGAACGACACGGAGCAGGGCGGCGCTCGCGACGACCTTGGCGCCACCCCCGGCGCTGGCGCCGATATCACGCTCATCGCAGTGCAGCCGGCGCTCTACAAGCTGTCGCACGTGTCCGGTCCGGTCGCCGGCGGGACGGTGCTGCAGATCACCGGTGCCGGATATCAAGACGGGGTGAAGGTCGCGTTCGGCAGCGGGGACGCCACGGTCCTGAAGGTGGCGCCTGATCAGCTCGTGGTGCGCACGCCGCCCGGCGCGGCAGGCCCCGCCGACGTGGCGATCTCCAACCCCGACGGAGGCGCCGGGTTGTTCGCCAAGGCCTTCACGTACTACGAACCGGGCCCGGAGACCGCCGCGCCGCCGGACATCCTCGAGTCGATCCCAGGCACGGGCCCCTCCACCGGCGGCACAGTCGCGCTGCTCCGGGGCAACAACTTCCAGCAGGGGTCCACCTTCTTCATCGGCTGGACGGCGATCGCCGCCGCCGACATGCCCAACGCCACCACGGCCACCATCGTGACGCCGCCGCTCCCCGTCGGCACCGTGAGCCTGGCGGTCACGAATCCCGATGGGCAGTCGGCCGAGCTGATCGACGGCTTCCGCGTCTTCGCGCCGGGCTCGGGTCAGGTCGAGGAGGTCCCGTCACCACAGATCGACTCCATCGAGCCTCAGGCCGGCTCGATCGAGGGCGGGCTGCTCGTCCGCGTCAAGGGCGCCAACTTCCGCGACGGCTCGAAGCTGCTCATCGGCGGCAAGCTGGCCCAGACCTGGAGCCTCCTGTCCGATCGCGAGGGCACCTTCGAGGCGCCGCCCCACGAGCCGGGCGTGGTGGACATCGCGATCACGGACGGCCTCGGGCAGTCCGGTGTGAAGAAGAACGCCTTCCTCTACTTCGTGAACCCGCCGGTGATCTACTCGGTGGATCCGCCCGCAGGGCCCAAGGCCGGAGGCACCCTCGTCACCATCAAGGGGAAGCACTTCGTCCAGGGGATGACCGTTCTCATCGACGGCAAGCCCTGCACCGGGGTCACCGTGGGCGCGGGAGACGGCGCGTCGTCCACGGGTGACTTCGCCACCTGCACCATCCCGCCCGGCGACGTCACCGGTCCGGTGATGGTGGAGGCCACGAACCCTGGCGGGCTCGCGGGCCAGCTCCCCGGTGGTTACACGTATCTCAACCCCACCCCCGCGGTGCTCAGTGTGGAGCCGAACGAGGGCGCGCTCGAGGGCGGCTTCTTCGCGGTGGTCCGCGGCGCCGACTTCCTCCCGGGTTCCGGCGTGCGCTTCGGTGACGAGGACGCCAAGGTCCTGCAGGTCTCGCCGGACACGATCACCGTCGAAGTCCCGCCTCAGGCCTTTGCCATCACGGTCGCTATCACCGTCCACGCCCCCGGCTGGCCGGAAGCCACCCTCGAGGACGCCTTCACCTACCGCGCGCCCGGCACCCCCGCTCTGCTCGGCGTGAGCCCGACCACCGGCTCCACGGCCGGAGGGACCGCGGTGGCCATCACCGGCTCCGAGCTTCGCCCCGAGTCCCAGCTGTATTTCGGCGGTGTCCAGGCCACCGAGGTCACGTGGGCCGGCCCGAACGCCATCGGGGTCCGCGCGCCCGCGCACGCAGCCGGGGCCGTAGACGTCGTGCTCAAGACGCCGGGGTTCGCCGACAGCGCCCTCACGCTCGCGTTCACCTACGAGGCGCCGCCCGCGCCGCTGGCGCTCGGCGTGGAGCCTGTCGTCGGCCCAACCGCGGGCGGCATCACGGTGGTGGTGTCTGGCAAGAACCTGAGCGCGGACTCCCAGGTCTGGTTCGGCGGTGTGCCGGCGCAGACGCTGGTGCAGGGGCCCACCGGCCTCAGCGTCTTGCTGCCGCCGCACGCCGCCGGCCTCGTGGACGTGGTGGTCAAGAGCCCCGGTGTCCCCGACTCCGCCCTCGTCGGCGCCTTTACGTACGAGGCTCCTGCCAAGCCTACTCTGGTCTCGATCGATCCCACGTCAGGGCCCATGGCCGGCGGCGGTCTCGCCACCGTCAAAGGGCTCGAGCTTCGCCCCGAGTCGCAGGTGTGGTTCGGCACGTCCGTGGCCCCCACGAAGGTTCAGGGGCCCACGGGGATCACCGTCGTGATCCCGGCGAGCGCCGCGGGGCCTGTGGACGTGATCCTGAAGACCCCCGGTTTCCCCGACAGCACGCTCCCCGGCGCTTACACCTACGTCTCGCCGGGCGATCCCAGCATCACGCTGGTCACGCCCTCCGAGGGACCCACCGAGGGCGGGGTGGTCGTGGCGATCGCCGGCGCCAACCTCACGGATCAGTCCCAGGTCACTTTCGGCGGAGCGCCCGCGGGCGCCGTCTACTACGGCGGATCGTCCGGCCTGGGTGTGCTCTTGCCGGCCCACGCGGCTGGCGCGGTGGACGTGGTGGTCAAGACCCCAGGCCAGCCCGACGCGGTGCTCTCCGGGGGCTTCACGTACGTCCAGGCGGGTCCGCCGAAGCTCACCTCCGTAGCCCCAGCGACGGGCTCCACCGAGGGTGGCATCGTGGTGGCGCTGGTGGGTGAGAACCTCCGCGACAACTCAGCGGTGTACTTCGGCGGCGCGCTCGCCGCGGCTTCCTATTACGCGGGAGAGGGCGGCCTCGGGGTGTTGCTGCCGCCGCACGCCGCCGGCGCCGTGAGCGTGGTGGTGAAGACCCCCGGGTTCCCCGACACCCAGCTCGCCGCGGCGTTCACCTATATCGAGCCCGGGCCGCCCACCGCGACCGGGATCATCCCGGCGGTCGGCAGCACCAGCGGCGGGACCAGCGTGGTCATCCAAGGCACGGACTTCCGCCCGAACTGTACGGTCTGGTTCGGGCAGTGGCCGGCCAGCGTGGTCTTCAGCAGCCCCACCGGGATCGGCGCTCTCAGCCCGGCCTCCACGGGTGGAACCTCGGGCTCCTCGGCCGTCACCGTGAAGTGCCCCGGCTTCCCAGACACCGTCGCGCCGGGCGTCTTCACCTACGATGAGCCAGAGGTCGTCGTGGGCGGCCCCCAGATCGCGGTGGCGCAGATCCAGCCGGCCTCCGGGCCCACCACCGGCGGGAATTGGACGCTCATTCGCGGGTCCAACCTCCCGACGGGCGCCTCGGTGCGTTTCGGCGCCACCCCCGCGTCGGACGTGGTGGTGGTGAGCAACGAGATCTTGACGGCGAAGGTGCCCGCGGGCGCCGTGGGGCCCGTCTCGGTCACCGTCCGCGACCCGGGCACGGGCGCTGAGGCCACCCTCAACGCGGCCTACACCTACGTTGATCCGGCCGTGCTCGGGACCGCTCCGGTGCTCACCTTCGTGAAGCCCGCCCTGGGTCCGGCGGCCGGCGGGACGCTCTCGTGGCTTGGCGGCACAGGCTTCCAGGCCGGGGCGCTCGTCTTCCTCGACGGCCGGCCGGCGGGCTCGCCGAAGGTGGTCAGCGACACCACGGCCACCGCCTTCACGCCCGCGGGCGACGTGGGCCCCGCTGACGTCATGGTGGTGAACCCCAACGGCCTGTTCGCGCAGCTGAAGGGCGGCTTCGTCTACTCCAGCGGCGGGACGAAGGTCACGCTCACGAGCGTGCTCCCGAGCCAAGGCTCCGTGGCGGGCGGTTCCCCTGCCACGCTCACGGGCAGCGGGTTCGCGCCCGGCGTCCTCGCGTTCATCGACGGCGTGCCGGTCTCCACGAAGCTCAAGGGCACGGCGACCCTCGAGGTCACCACGGTGGCCCACCCGCCTGGGCTCGCGGACCTGCACGTCACCTCAGCGGACGGCGTCACTGCCGGGCTCGACGACGCCTACAACTTCATCCTGCAGGCGCCCTTCGTCGCCGCGGTCTCACCGACGTACGGCAAGCCGTCTGGCGGCACGCAGGTGATCGTGAGCGGCCAGGGCTTCCACCCGAACGCCACGCTCACCATCGGAGACGCGGCCGCCCAGGTGCTCCTCGCCAGCGACGGGCTCATCACCGCGATCGCTCCGCCCGGCCCCCTCGGCCTCGCGGACGTCACCGTGACCAACCCGGACTACCTCACCTCCACCCTGTCAGACGGCTTCGAGTACACGGACGGCGTGCCCGGCGACGTGGTGCAGGTGCACCAGGTGGAGCCGCCGGTCGGCCCGATCACGGGCGGCACCGTGGTCACGCTGCATGGCGCCGGCTTCGAGCCCGGGCTCGCGGTGCTCTTCGGCACCGGAGTGGCCTCCGACGTGCAGTTCCTCGGCCCCAACACGCTCCTCGCGACCGCACCGGTCGGAGCCGTGGGGCCCGTGGACGTGCAGGTGATCGTCCCGGAGATCGGCACCGGCAGCCGCAAGGCGGGCTTCTTCTATTACGACCCCAACGACGTGGGGCCGTTCCCGGTCATCACCAAGATATCCCCCACGGTGGGCCCGACCGCGGGCGGCACCGTCGCGCGCCTCGACGTCACCCCCGCGCCGCTCACCAGCAAGGTCTACGTCGATGGCGCGGCGGCCACCGTGCTTGGCGGTGACGACAAGAGCTACCTCGTGGTCTCGATGCCCGCGCACGCGGCCGGCCCCGTCCCCGTGGCCGTCATGCTCACCTCCGGCAAGGCCGACGTCGCGAGCGCCGCGTTCACGTACTACGTCCCCGCCCCGGGCGGCACGCTGCCCAAGGTCAACGCGATCGCTCCGCAGGACGGCACCTCGCTCGGTGGCCAGGCGGTCACCGTCTCGGGGCTCGCGTTCGGGAAGGGCCCGCTCGCGTTCATCGGGTATCGGAGCCTCGCTGTCTCTGCGGCGTCGGACACGACCGTGGCGGGGCTCACGCCTCCGCACCCAGCGGGCCTCGCCGATATCGCGGTCACTCGGGCGGACGGCTTCACCGCCGTCCTGAAGGCGGCCTTCGGGTTCACTGCGCCGGGACCTGTGCCCGAGGCCGTGTTCCCCACGGTCGGCCACATCTCGGGCGGCCTCACGGTCGCCGTGTCCGGCCAGGGCTTCGTCGCCGGAGCCAAGGTCTACGTCGGCAGCGTCCAGTCGCCCTCCGTCACGGTCCCCGCGGGGAACGTGCTCACCTTCGTGACGCCGTCCGTGGCCACCGCCGGGATCGCGTCGATCGTGGTGGAGAACCCTGACGGGAAGTCCGGCACGCTCGCCAACGCCTTCACGCTCGTGGCCGGCGCGTTCGAGAAGCCGCCCCCGAAGGTCACCGCGCTCACCCCCGACCATGGGCCCTTCGCGGGCGGCACGGTCCTCGCGGTCTACGGTCAGAACTTCCAGCCCGGGCTCACGATGTTGTTCGGCGGCAAGCCGGCCAAGGTCCACCTCGTTGATCCCGGCCTCGTCACCGTGACAACCCCGTCCGGCTTCATCGGGAAGGTCGACGTCACCGCCCTGAACCCGGACGGCCAGTCCGGCAGCCTCCCTGGTGCGTTTACGTACTTGTCTCCTGTCGATCCGCCGCCGAACCTCCTCGGTATCACGCCGAAGAGCGGGCCGGAGTCTGGCGGCACCGCCGTGATCCTCACCGGGTCGAAGTTCACCGGCGGTGGCGTCGGGTTCGTCGGGTACCGGCCCGTCTCCAGCTGGACCGTCCTCAACTCGGCGATCGCCACCGGCACCACCGTGCCCGGGACGCCCGGCACGAAGGACGTCGTCATCACCAACGGCGACGGGCAGTCGTCCACGCTGGTCGGCGGCTGGGACTACGTCGGAGCACCCCATATCGACAGCTTCGATCCCACGGTCGGGGCCGTGGTCGGCGGCAAGGTCGTGCTCCTCGCGGGCAAGAACTTCAGCTTCCAGGCCAAGGTGGAGGTGGGCGGCAAGCTCGCGGCGAGCACCGAGGTGCTCTCCCCCCTCGCGATCCGTATCCAGACGCCGGCGGGCCTCCCGGGCCCCGCGCAGGTCAAGGTCACAAACCCCGACGGGCAGCTCCACGTGGCCGACGATCCCTACCTCTACGTGCTCCCGCCCGGGATCACGAGTGTCTTCCCGCCTGTGGGCAGCGACCAGGGAGGGACGCCCATCATCGTCTCCGGTACGCACTTCCTCGAGGGGGCGTCCGTGACGTTCGGCACGGTCCCGGCCACCGGCGTAGTTCGCGTGGACGAAGACACTCTGGTGCTCGTTGCCCCACCCGGGGTCGCCGGCACCTACGTCAACGTGACCGTCACGAACCCGGATGGGCAGTCCGCCATCAAGTACACGGCATTCGGGTATGTGCTGGGCAGCGCGATGCCCGCGATGCCCACCATCAGCGCCCTGCGGCCGGCCACCGGGCCCACCTCGGGCGGGACGTGGGGGCTCCTCGATGGGACCGGGCTCAAGGTCGGGGGGCGGATCCTCTTCGGCACGCGCCCGGCGCCCACGCTGGACGTGAAGTCCACCTCGGCCGCGCGCTGGGTCAGCCCGCCCTCGGATCCCGGTACAGTGGCGATCACAGTGGTGAACCCCGACGGTACCTGGGGCACCATGCCCGCGGCGTTCACGTTCGTGGATGACGCGGCGCTCGATGCACCGCCGAACATCACCGCGCTCACGCCGAACCAGGGGCCGACCAAGGGCGGCACGCCGGTCGTCTTCAGCGGGACGGAGCTCGACGCGGAGACGTTGGTGTTCTTCGACACCACGGCCGCGATCTCCGTGGCCGTCGAGGGGCTCGACATCAAGGCCACCACCCCCGCGCATGCCACCGGCTTCGTGAGCGTGGCCGTCACCGACAGCGAAGGCCAGACCGTCATCCTCGATGACGTCTTCCGGTTCGTTCCGCCACCGGCGCTCACGTCCATCTCCCCCACCTCCGGCCCGAGCGCGGGCGGGACCTTCGTCACGATCGTGGGGACCAACTTCGTCAAGGCGTCCGACACGACCGCGGCCACGCGGGTGGGCTTCTGCGAGGACTACGCCACGCTCTCCGGGTGCGTCGAGGTGCCCTTGACCAGCACCACGGTGGTCAGCGCCACCAAGATCACGGCCACCACGCCCGCGCAGGTGCCCGGCACCTCGGACCTCATGGTGAGCAACCCCGACGGGCAGTTCGCCGTGCTCGAGAATGCGTTCCTGTTCCGTGCGCCGCCCAAGATCCTGGGCGTCAATCCACAGAGCGGCACCACCCTCGGCGGTGAGATCGTCACGATCTCTGGATCGGACTTCCAGCTCGGGGCTGAGGTGAGTTTCTCCGGGGTCAAGGCCACGAACGTCCAGGTCAAGGACTCCACCACCATCACGCTCACCACACCGCCCGGCGCGGCTGGCCCCGCCGCTGTCGTGGTGAGCAACCCAGACCTCTCCAGCCACACGCTCGGCGGCGGGTTCCTGTACGTGAAGCCGCCCAAGGTGCTGGCCGCGTTCCCCACCCTCGGGCCAGAGACCGGCGGGACGGTGGTCACCGTGCAGGGCGATGGCTACGTCGCGGGTTCGCGCGTGTTCTTCGGCAACAAGGAGGTCGCCGCGGTCGACATCCAGATCGAGTCCGAGAATGTGCTCAAGGCGCGGACGCCGGCGGGCGTGGGCCCGGTCGCGATCAAGGTCCAGAACCCCGACGGTCAGTCGGGCGTGTTGGGCGGCGGCTTCATCTACGTCCCCGTCATCCCGGCGCCCACGATCTCTGCGGTCACCCCCGCGTTCGGCTCCACGGCGGGCGGTTACATCGTCCAGATCACGGGGAACAACTTCCTCGACGGCGCGCAGGTGAGCTTCGGCGGGGACGCGGTGGGCTGGGTCCACGGTTTCAACGCGGTCGTGAAGAACGCGGGCACGCTCATCGTGGTGACGGCGCCGGCACATCCGGACGGGATCGTGGACGTGCGCGTCTCCAACTCCGACGGGCAGAACGGCAAGTTGATCGCTGGCTTCGAATACCATGAGCCGCTTGGCCTCCCGGGCCTCGCCTGGTCAGGCATCGAACCGAAGCGTGGCCCTGCGCTCGGCGGTTACTACGCCACGATCTATGGGCAGGGCTACAAGCAGGGGATCAAGGTCTTCTTCGGCAAGAACACCACCGCGGAGTGGGTGGAGTCGCCGGAGGTGACGCGGCTGGGTCCCACCGTCCTGCGCGTGAAGGTGCCGGCGTACGCCACCAACGCGAAGGTCGACGTGCGCCTCTCGAACCCGGCGGTCGGAGGGGTCGCGGACGAAGTGGTCGCGCCGCTGGCGTTCACATATGGTCAGACCGTCATCTTCGAGCCCAAGGGCCAGCGCCTGCCGATCGACACGGTGCACGGCGATCGCCAGTCGCTGTTGTTCGACGCCAACGGAGATGACCTCGACGACCTCTTCGTGCTGCACCAGCACCGGGCCCAGGAGCTCTACATCAACACTCAGGACGTCGACGGCATCCCCGGGAAGCTCGTGGACCAGTCGGTCGCGAACCTCCCGGTCTTCGGCGACTACTTCAACCCGTATCACCCGCGGGCCACCGACATCGACGGGGATGGTGACCTCGATGTGGTGGTCGTCTATACGTGGTCTCAGGCGCTCTCCATGGGGCTCTTCCGCAACGCCGGAGATGGCACATTCACCTTCGAGGACAAAGCGGATCACGGGCTGGCCAACCCGTATGACCTCGTGCTGGGGGATCTCAACTGCGACGGCCGGACGGACGCCCTCGTCGTGGGCGACGGCGTCGAGGTGATCATGGTGGGCAACGGCCTAGGGGACTTCCGGAAGGTGTCTGTGCTCCCGACACACAATGAGCCGGGTCGAGGCGCAGCCATCGGCGACGTGGACAAAGACGGCGACAACGACATCCTCATCGCCAACGAGAACGCCTTCCAGAACCGGCTGTACTACAACAACTGCAACAACACGCCCATGCCGCCTTCGTGCACGTTCGACATTCCGAACTGCGTCATGAAGACCTACGACGGTCGGCGCTATGCCTTCTGCAACAGCGAGGCGCCGAACTGGTGGGACGCTCAGACGAAGTGCGAAGCCAACGGCTTCAACCTCGCCACCGTGGACTCGCAGCTGGAGCAGACCTTCCTGCGCCAGAACACCACGACCGACACCTGGATCGGCTACCAGGAGAAGACCACGGACCACAACTTCATCTGGCCGTACGGCACATCCAGCTTCACCAAGTGGTGCAGCGGGCAACCGAACGACTCCGGCATCAACGACTGTGCGCGCATCACCACAAATGCCGATGGCTGCTGGGACGACTCCGAGTGTACGAATGGGTATCGCTTCATCTGCGAGGCCCCGGTCACGGGGACCTGCCCGGCGGCTTGGGCATTCACTGACGCCACGTACGGCACGGGCAAGAACTTCCCGGTCTCGGGTGCGAACACCCGTGACGTGTTGCTCACGGACGTCAACGGCGATAGCTGGCCCGACGCCGTGCTCGTGGCCTACGGGCAGTCGACGCGCATCTACCTGAACAACGCCGGGAACTTCCTGAACGACACGGGGCTGCGTTTCCCACAGACGGAGACCCTCACGCAGACCATCCGCGCCTTCGCCACCGATGTGGACCTCGACAACGACCCCGACCTCATCCTGGTGAAACATCAGGGCAACGGTCGCCACTGGCCCGCGCTGTACCTGAGCGATCTCGCGCAGGGTGGGCAGGGTGCCTACACCGACGCCACGCCCTCCAACATCCCCGCCTACCGGGGCGAAGACTCGAACGACCTCGAGGTGGGCGACCTGAACGCGGACGGCCTCGTGGACATCGTGGTGATGAACGAGAACCACCAGGACTGGCTGTTCCAGAACCACGGCTTCAAGGAGAACGCGTCCATGGTGGACGCCAACCGCGTGCCCATCGGGTCGTTCGCGAACAATACGCAGCTGGGCGTCCCGGAGCAGACCGCCGACGCATACTCCTCGGCGCTGGGTGACATCGACGGCGACAACGACCTCGACATCGTGCTCTGCTTCACGGACGCCGCCCTCTACCCCGGGGTCTGGGTCAACGACGGGCAGGGCAACTTCTTCGATCTGTCCACGGCGCGGATGCCTGCGGGTGTCAATTGCCGCTGCGAGCCCGGCGAGGTCGAGCTTCAGGACGTTGACGACGACGGTGACCTCGACGCGATGTTCGCCTGCGTCAACGGCGGAATGCGACAGCTCGCCAACGACGGCACCGGCCACTTCGAGAACACCTCCGCGATCAACATCCCCAGCTGGAACAGCGGGGAGACCGCCGGGATGAGCTTCGGAGACATCGATGGCGACGGCGACCTGGATTGGCTGGTGGGGAGCAACAGCCACGGTAACTGGCGGACCCTCTTGAACGGCGGCCAGGTGTACGGCGCTGGCAAGGGCTCCTACTGGGTGGCGCGCAACGACCTGCTCGACACCTACAACTCGGTCCCGAACACGTACAACTACTACACGGAGAAGGCGCCGGTGGTGATGGACCTCAACAACGACACCTTCTTGGACGTGTTCATCGGCTACGCGGGCAGCCTGCAGAATCAGCTGTGGCACAACACCAACGGCACGGGGACCATGGTACACAAGACGTCGAGCCACCTGCCGGCGGTGGTGACCACGACCAACGAGTCAATCGCCACCGACGTGGACTTCGACGGCGACGTCGACATCTTCATCGCGGTGGACGGGACCAACCGGCTGTTCGTGGGCGAGCTGGACTACAAGTACGCGGACGCGACGGCGTCCAACCTGCCCACCAATATGTCGGCCAACCACACGTGGGCGGAGGTGGGCGACTTCGACCTCGACGGCTTCCCCGACTTCTTCTCCACGGTCTGGGGCGAGCAGAACCAAGTCTTGCTGAACAAGGGCGGCGCCGCCTTCGACGACTTCACGGTCGATCTTCCCAGAGATCGCGATCCGTCTCGGAGCGTGAGGGCCGGAGATCTCGACGGCGACGGCATCGTCGACCTGTTCATCTCGAACCGCCAGGCCAACCGCATCTATTTGAACAAGACGCCGCACTGAGCCGGCTGCTGAGGCGCAGCGGTCGGTCGTCCGCGATACGCTGCTGGGCAGAAGCTGTACGCCGAGCGGGAGACGGCCTCCCCGAAGCGCGGGACCACCGGCGTTCCGGGAGAGTCTCTCGGCCGTTGCGGACCCCCGGCCCGTCGCCGGCGTCCGCTACCGTGTCCGAGTGTTTGGCAGGTCTCGCCCGTCGGCAGCGCACCGCGCGCTCTCGCGGCCGAACGCCACAGCGACACGTTGGTCATGGGAATGGCCAACTCCCGCGCCGCCGCGCTCACGCCCTTCGACTCCGCCAGCGCGACCGCACGAGCCCGCTCCTCTGCGCTGTAGCTGCGCCTCGTCCTCTTCGTCTCGTCTGTCACAACGACCTCATGCGTGCTGCCACTGGGCCGGACGGAAGTGTCCGGGGCCTCGGGTCAGCTACGCCGGGTCAGGGTGCGGCAAGGACA
>SXOO01000067.1 GCA_005776725.1 Pseudomonadota bacterium
CCCCGATCTTCCAGATCTCCGACTACGGCCTGGTCGCCGACGCCTTCAAGGCAGTCCCCGAGCTGGCGCTGGCGATCAAGGCGGTCAAGGGCTAGGAGCGGCCTCGGCGACCAGCTCCAGCGCCGACAGGTACGCGAAGGCGCCCTGTTCGCTGGAGACGTCGATGAACACGTTCCCCCAGGCGTCCGGGGCCACGCCCTCCACTGCAGCCACGGTGTCGTCGTTGGTGTTGCCGGCCCCTGCGCCGGGGCCCGACGTCTGTAGCAGTGCGGTCTTGCCCTGCACGTCGTACCGCGTCGCCCGCACCTCTGAGTCGTCCCGCGCTGCGAAGAGGCGCACGGTGTAGGTCTGCGCGGGCGAGAGCCCCGAGAGGACCAGCGCCCCCGGCGCGTCCGCGTTCTGAACGTAGAAGAAGTCCCCCGTGGCGCTGCCGACCGCGAAGTCGCCCAGCTTCGCCGCGTCCGGCCACAGGAGCCCGCCGTTCTTCCGCCCGTTGCAGAGGAACCCCCCGGAGATCACCAGCGACACGGGGGTCGGCGCCCCCGTGGTGGTGACCAGATCCCGCAGCACCTCTCCGGCCAGGATCGAGTCGCCGCCCTCCACGGGGAGCCAGTTGTTCCAGTGGTTGCCTCGGTAGTCGGGAGACGGGGTCAGCTCGCCGTCCTCCGGGTTGCTGGGACCCACGTCGACAAGGAGCCGAGTGCCGACAGGGAGCGCGGGCGCCGTCGTACTCGGCGACGCCGGAGAGAGCACCGCCGCGACCGCAGGTCGGATGGCGCTCTGCCACAACGCGTAGCCTGAGGGCGACAGGTGGAGGCCGTCGGGTTCGAACAACGAGGCGTCCGGCGGCTCGCCCGTCGCGAGGAACGGCGTGGCCACGTCGATGAAGTGGAGCCCGGGATCGCCGGCGGTCAAGGCGGACGCCGCCGCGTTGAACTCGCTCACCACCGGCCACTGCGCCCAGCGCGCGGGGTTCGGGGTCACGGCGATGAAGAAGAGCGGCAGCTCCCAGCCGAGCGCCTCGCCCACCCGCCACCTGAGGCACCGGAGGCGATCCAGCACCACCGCGGGCTCCACCGCGAAGGCGAGGTCGTTGGTCCCGGAGAAGACCACCACGCCTCGAGGCTGGTGGACGGTGATGAGCGCGTCGGCCCGCAGCGCCAGCTCGCCGAGCTGCAGTCCGCCCAGGCCTCGCTGCACTGGCGCGTAGTCCGAGAACGCCTCGTAAAGACCCTCCCACCGCCGGATCGACGAACTACCGGCGAACACCACGCCCCCCGGAGGCGCAGCCCCGAGGGCGGTGTACTTGGCCAGATCGGCGTCATAGACCGGGGTGAACGCCTCGACCTCCGCGCAGGGGCTCGGCCCGGGGTCGAAGACTTCGGGCGCTGTGGCGTCCTCGGCGAGTGGCGGGAGGTCCGACGAGTGAGCATCGGAGCCCCCATCGAGCGGCTGTGGGACGTCGACGGGCTCCGCGTCGAGGGCAGGAGCTCTCGTGTCCTCGGGAAGCCTCGGTCCGGGCACGTCGGGAGCGAGGTCGGAACCGTGACCGTCGAGCTCCGGCGCCTTTACCCCGGCGTCCGCCTCGGCGACGATGGGCGAGGGTCCGTCCCCGGCGCACGCTGCCGCGAGAAGCCACGACAGGCAACAGACGGCACGGCGGAGAGCCCGCATCGGTCCGGCCGCGTCGCTTAGCCGAGGAGTCCCGGCAGGAGCCCCGTCGCATAGTCCGGGTCGCCGAAGAGCTCGGTGGGTGCGCCGAGCGCGGTGAGGAGGCTGGCGTGGAGGTCGTTGTGGGCCTTGCCGGCGTAGGTGAGATAGCGCCCTCCGGGGATGCCCAGACCCTTGCCGCCCCCGATGACGAACGGGACGTCGTCGTGGCTGTGGGACGCGCCCTGGCCGAGCTCACTGCACCAGAGCACGGCCGTGTGGTCGAGGAGCGTTCCTCCGGCTTCGGGGATGCCGTCGAGGCGCGCGAGCAGGTACGCGAACTCGCTGGCGTACCACTTCTGGCGGTAGGCCCACTCGTCTCGGGAGGTGACGTCGGAGGGGCCGGCGTGCGAGAGCATGTGGTCGTCGGAGAAGCTGTTGAGGTGGGGGAAGCGGATGTTGTTGGAGCCGCTGGAGTATTGCACCGTGACGACGCGGGTGACGTCGCAGGTGAGAGCGGCCGCGGCGAGGTCGAGCTGAGCTCGCGAGACGGCGGCCATGGCCGCTTCGCTCTCGGGGTCCGAGCTGAGGGCCGCCTGGGCGGGCACGGCGCAGGCGGCCAGGTCCTGGAACGTGAGGAGCTGGGTCTCCAGCGCCCGCAGCATCGCCGCGTGTTGGTCGAGCTTCAGGCGGTCTGCAACGCTGACGCGGCCACGCAGCCAGCGGTACTGGGCTCGGGCGGAGTCCAAGACCGACTTGTGGGTCGACTTCAAGGCGATCTGCTGCTCGATAGGGTTCTGGACGCCCTTGAAGAGCTGGTCCCAGACCTGGACCGGGTTCGTCATCGGCGGGAGCGGGAGCGAGTCGCCGGCGTAGTTGATCCGGTGCGAGACCGCCGAGCCGAGGGTTCGGATGCCGAGCTCGAGGCTCTTCCGCGGCGTGGCCGCTCCGATCGCTGCAGCGGCCACCTGGTCCATTGAGATGCCGGTGGCCCAACCCGCGGTCGAGCCGTCGCCCCCGACCATGTCGCCCGCGTTCAGGTGGCGTCCGGTGAGGATGGCGCCCATGCCGCGCTGATGCGGCTCGCCCGCGCCCTTCGCCGTGGACCTCAGGTGCACGCCACGCAGCAGCACCAGCTTGTCCTTGAAGGTGAGCAGCGGCGAGTGGAGCGGCTTCAGGGTGAAATCGCCAGGATCGCTCCCGAAGTTCGCGCCGGTGTCCGGGAACCACGTCTCCGGGTTGGTGCCGTTGGGCGTGAAGAAGATCAGGAGCCGGCGCGGCGGGGGCTTGTCCGCGGCGAACGCCGTTCGGGTGAGCGACGGCAGCAGCGGGACCAGCGGGGCGGCGGCGAGGCCGCGAAGGAAGTGGCGTCTGCCGATCACGGCGTGCCTCCGCTCCAGGCCTTGCCGCCTGATGGATCGAGGAAGCCGGCGGGGCCCCAGTCCGTGTCCTCGGCCTCCGCGAAGACCATGTGCGCTGCCCCGTCCAGGGCCCATGCCGGCATGGTGAAGCCCCAGCCGGGCAGGGCCTCCGCCGGCAGGCCGAACACGGCGATCACGTCGGGTCGCGAGCCCGACGTGGTCGTCTCCCCGAGGAACGCGCCGCCGGCCCAGCTGGGTTTGTCGAGGTAGAACCGCACGGTGATCGGCGTGGTCGGCGAGTTGGGATCGAAGGCCCAGCCACCGGCGGTGTTGCCGGAGACCACGTCGATGGTGCCGCGAGGCAGCGCGGAGCTGGTCTGGAACGTCTTGGGCGAGCCCACGAGCTCGAAGTTGGAAGAGTCTCCCACGTCCACGGCGATGAGCTGGACCGTGTGTTGCCCTCCGTCCAGGGCCGCCGCGGGCAGCACGAAGCGGAAGCCATGGTCTCCGGCGTACCCGGTGACCTGGTTCACGTCAGGTCGGGGCAGGTCAGCCCGGGGGTAAGGCTCGACCACCTGGCCGTCGACTCGGACGATGATGAAGACCTCGTAGCTCGGCTGGTTCGGGTCGAGGGCCCAGCCGGTGACGAGGCCGTTGCTTTGCACCGTGTCCCAGTAGCCGATGGGCGACTTCGGGTCGGGGTCGCCTGGTGGCAGCTCGATCGGCGGGATCTCGTCCGTGGGTTTCGGGGTGGGGAGCACCAGCTGCGGGTCGCTCTCGTCCACCGGCTCGGGCGGGACCCAGGCCTCTCCCGGGCGGTACCGGAAGGCGTCCGACCGCACGATGGCCACGAGCAGCTCGGTGACGTCGCCGCCGGACTGCACGAAGCTCTCGGAGATCTGCGCGAGGTTGCAGCCGTCAGCCGGTGCCGAGGTGCCGCGCCCCATGACGAAGCGATACCAGTGCTCGGCCACGCAGCTCGCCACCCGGGGGCTGGCGGCCAGACGGTCCGAGAGCTCGATGGCGCCGTCGAAAGGCCCCTCTGCGGCGGGATCGCCCGGCACCCAAGTGAGGGCGCCGGTGGCGATGACGGGGAGCGCGTTCTCGGTGTCGCGCCAGCGGCCGAGGTGGTCGTAGTGCTCGAAGCCGAAGCCGATCGGGTCGATGAGCTTGTGGCAGCCGGCGCACTCCTCGTTTGCCGTGTGCTCGGCGAAGCGCTCGCGGGTGGTGGCGTTCGGATCGGGGTCGGGTGGCGTGATGATCACGTCGGCCGGGGGCGGCGGGATCGTCTGACACAGCAGGCGGTCACGCACGAACAGCCCCCGGCGGATCGGCGAGGACTGACTGCCGTTCGCCAGGATGGCCAGAATGGCCGGTTGGGTGAGGAGGCCGGCGCGCTCCGCCTCGGGCGCTGACCAAGGCAGGTAGTCCTCGGCCGGGCTGGGCGCCCCGGCGTGGACGGCGGCGAGCACGTCGTCGACGTAGACCGTGCTCGAGCCGAGGAGGCCCGAGAGCCCATCCCCGGGCGAGAGCACGGCCGAGTGTACGAAGGCCATCACGCTGTCCCGCCAGCTCTCGCGCAGCGCCTCGATGGTGATCCCCATGGCCGTGAGCTCGGGTGGGAGCGTCTTCTCCACGTGGGCCAGCTTGTCCAGCTCGAGCCACTGGCGGTGGAAGCTGTCGATGGTGTCGAGCGCGCGCGGGTGACCGAGCAGGCGCCGCGCCTCTGCCTCGAGCCCGTCCGCCGAGTCGAGCTGCTTTGTAGCGGCGGCCGTGAGGAGCTCGTCATCCGGGAGCGAGGACCAGAGGAAGAACGAGAGGCGCTCGGCCAGCTCATGACCCGTCAGTGGGACGGCGCCGGTGTCCTCGCCCGCGAAGACCTCGGTGACTCGGTAGAGATATTGTGGGGCGAGCAGCACGCTGCGGATCGTGAGCGCCACGCCGCCGGCCGAGCCGCCGGTGGCTGCTCCGGCGTCCCAGACCTGCTTCAACAGGGCGTGTTCTTCGGGGTGTAGGGGCCTGCGGAACGCCCGGCGGCCCAGCTCTGCGGTGACAGCGTCGCGGCAGGCGGCCGCGTCACCGCCCTCCGCGGCGCACGGCGCGACCAGGGCGAGCCGGTGCGTAACCGCGTCTTCGGCGAGCACCCGCGCGGCTTCGATCTGCGCCTCGACGAGCGCCGGGCTCGGGAGGTGCGCGTCCGCGTTGTTCTCGAAGCCGAGCGCGTGATTCTCGGGCGGGAAGGTGTCGCGCCCGATGGTCGTGGTGGTGAAGAGCAGGTCGCCCGCGGCCAGATCGTACTCGAGCCGCGTCAGGAGCCGCGCGGCGGCGATGCCCGGCTGGATCTCGGTGCACTTCGGCTGGTCGCCACCCGGTACATCCGGCGACAGTGAGTCTCCGGATGGGGGCGTCGCGTCCTCCGTTGTGTGGACCGCGTCCGCCAGACCCGATTCGGTGTCAGAGCCCTCGCCGCCGGATACTTCCGACGCGCCTGCGTCCGTCTCTCCGACGTTCGTCCGTCCGCCGCTGAGATCCGGAGTGACCGAGTCCTCGACCCCCGACGGCAAGGGGTCCCGATCCAGCGCGGTCTGGCATGCGAGGAGCCCGAAGGAAAAGGCAACGAGGTAGGGGCGAGTTCGCACGCGGTGAGTGTGGCATGACGCAGGGGCGCCGCGAAAGGAGACAGGGCTCGAGATCGCGACGGCGTGCCGAGAAGGGCGTCTGCTGACGGACGCCGCGCAGACGTGAGATGTGAAAGACTATCGCCGCACGCCTCGAGTGCAGCGGGTAGCGCACACCGGCACGACCGCCGCCGCGCTGTACAATTCGTTTCGGAGGGGCTTAGACTTCTATGAAGTCCTACCGAGGAGGCCGTCGCGATGCCCATCATGAGCCATGAGTCCTGGCTACGACGTACAGACGCGGGCTTTGCCGCCCGGCGCGGCACCCACCTACGGGCGGTCGACGCGGCGCTGCAGCAGTACCATCAGAGACCGGATCAGGGGAGCCTCAATACGCTCAGGAGCACCTTGAAGGCATGGACCACCGCCTCGACGCGACACCGTATGCTCTCGCGCACCGAGTCTTCGGACGACTGGCTCGACGATCGCCGTAATAAGGACCACGCGGTCGATGATCTCTACGTCCAAGTGGGGCTCGGAGCCCTCTCAGAGAGTGACCGGATCCAGGTCGACGCGGGCCTGGCGGAGCTCGAGTCGGATCGCAAGGGGCTGCTCAGGGTCCTCTTCGAGGGCGCGCAGCTGGAGTGGAGATCCGGTGTCGCTGGCAAGATCCTCGGCCTGAAGATGGACGTGGGGGTGGGTGGCGTCTTTGCCGCGAACAACCTCAAGGCGACAATCACACGCGCACCGAACGTCGCGCCGGTGCCCAGCGGGCCTGCCGGCCGACAGATCGCCGACAGCATCTTCGGCGACCTCGTGCCACCCCAGCTCAAGAGCGAGGTCGCCGCCGCCCTCCAGCTCATTATCCCGGGCTTCATGGAGAAGTTCGGCGCAGCGTGTGTACCGCTCGTCGGTGCAGGCGTCACCGGCGTGCTTGCGTTGAAGAGCTTCGTCGCCGGCGTCAGCAGACAGAGGGAGGTATGGGCGTCGGAGGCGCTCCGGGCCAGTGGCCAGATCGCGGATGGCGACCCGGTTGCGGCGTTCGTCGCCCTCGAGGTCGCGCTGACGCGTGACCGCAACAAGAACTACTTCGAGGCCGCCACCGGTGCGGCCGAGTGCGGGGCGAAGATAGCGGGCACCCTCATAGACGGCGGCGTCGCGTCGAACGCCGCAGTCGGCCTCGCGAGCAGCATCATGCAGCTCACGAATGTGATTCGAATCGTCGTTCGCGATGTCTCGGAGAAGAACCGCGCCAACGAGCTATTGGCCAGCGGCGACTTCGATATCGGGGTCTGCCGCGCGCACCCGATACTCGGGGCGTACCTGATCTGCTGTGCGCCGCACGGCGCCCTCCTCAACCTCACGAACCTCGCTTGGCCCCACCGCTGGGTCCGCGACCTGCAGAGGGCCAGCGAGAATGTGGCCCCGCTGCGCGAAGTCGCCCGGGCTCTGATCGACGATAGCCGCTTCGTGATTCCGCAGCTCGCCCACCACGCGGGGCTCCTGAAGCGGCGCAAGGACCTCATCAAGGCAGCGATCGCCTCGCGCGAGCAGCGGTCGGTCGCGCTGCTCACGGCGAAGGAGCTCGAGGTCGACGGGCCGGAGTTCCGCGAAGCGTGGAAGACGGACGACGAGCTGCAGGGAGGCATCCTCACGATCCCTGCGTTGGAGACCGGCGCACCGCCCCCTAACCGATACCTCGTGGCGTGGGAGGCCCGTCGCCGCGCCAGGGGCCAAATTCCCTGATCAGGCGATCCCTCGCCACGGCGAAGGCGAGGAGCACGCCCGGGATCCCCACAACCGCGGTCACACCGAACCAGCCGGCATAACCGAGCTCCTGCGCGCCTACGCCAGAGACGGCGCTCGCAACGGCCCGGGTCAGCCCCGCAGCGGCGGTGAGCGCGGCGAACCGAGTGGCAGGCTGGTGGCCCTCCGTCGCGCTGATGAGCAGGGTCACCAGCGGCGCGGCCCCGAGTCCCGTGGTCAGCGCCTCGAACGCGCCGGCGCCCAACACGGCCGTCGGGCTCGGCGAGATCGCGACCAGGCCGTAGACCGCGTTGCTCAGCACCTGAGACGCCCCGAGCCACGCCAGCGCCCTGGGGAGCCCCAGACGACCGGTCAGCGCGCCGCCGAGCAGCGCGCCCGCGGCCGTGAGCACCGAACCACCGAGGGCGCCGAGGAGACCCATCTGGTCCGTGGTGAGCTTCACGTCGACCCAGAACGCGCGGGACATGGTGGCGGTGAGCGCGTCGCCCAGCCGGTAGAGCACCGCAGCGGCCACCACCGCGAGGGTGTCTCGGCGCAGCAACCATGCGAGGAGCGCCGCTACGAAGCGGGGTTGGCGTTCCCCCGTGGCGGCGCGGGTCGGCCCTGGTACGCGCCACAGCCCGAGCAGCAGCAACGCGAGCAGCGCCGCGACCAGCCACCACCCCATGGCCCAGCCGTAGCGCCCGCCCAGCCAGATCGCGCCGCCGCCGCCCAGCGCCATGGCCGTGCGGTAGGCCGCCACGCGGAGCCCGGAGATCTGCCCCAGGGCGTGCGCGGGCGTCGCCGTGATGAGCCACGCGTCGAAGGCCACGTCGAGGAGGCCGCCGAACACGCCAAGAGCGACGAGAGCCGCCACCGCTGCAGCGGGCCACGAAGCGCCGGCGACGGCCGCGGCCAACATCGCGGTGAGCGCGGCGAGCCCCCACGCCTTGTAGCTCCAGACGTTGTCGACCCAGGGCCCCCAGAGGACCTTGGCCGACCAGATCCCCGCCACGGCCCCGAGCGCGCCCACGACCGCCTGGCTCTCGCCAACGCTGCGGGCCCACACCGGCACGAAGTCGCTCACGAAGCCCATGGGCAGCCCCGAGGCCAGCTCGAGCGCCGTGACCGTGAGCGCCAGCGACCCGACGCGCGCCGGTGTCACCGGCTCTTCCCGAAGTGGAAGCGCAGCGCGGGCAGCAGCCGGCGGCGCCAGTCGACCTCTCGGTGCCGGCCCCGAGGGTCGGCGCGGAAGTGGAGGTCTACGTGTCCCGACTTCAGGAGGAGCGAGCCGAACCGTCGCGCCCCCGTCAGCATGCGGGGAGACTCGCGGGCACCTGCATCTAGGTAGATCTTGCGGTGACACGGGACGCCGTGGGCCACGACCCATCGGAAGGCGGCGCCGCGAGCCACCCACAAAGACGGGGACATCGCGATGGCGCCGCCGAAGGCCTCAGGGTGCGCGATCACGGCGTAGAGCGCCGCGAGCCCGCCCATGGACGAGCCGCCGATCACGGTGCGGCGGGCGTCCACGGTGAAGTGCAGGTCGCGGCGCAGCGTCGGGAGCAGCTCCGAGCGGATCCAGACCAGGAACGACTCCAGCTCGGCCCGGTGCGCGCCGTGCGCGAACGGCGACAGCTCGGAGAAACGATGTACGCCGCCGTGCTCCAGCCCCACGATGATCGGCCGGACCACCGTCTTGGCCAGACGCTCCACCGCTTGATGTGCGTGCCAGCCACCCGCGTAGCTGGGCGCGTCATCGAAGACGTTCTGCCCGTCGAACAACAGGAGGAGCGGCCGCGGGTCCTTGGTCTCTCCGGCGGGCACAAAGACACGCGCGTGCTTGAGCCGAAGGGTGCCAGGGGGAGCTTCGTAAGGGCCGAAAGGAATCGGCCGACCCCGCGGGGTCGCGATCGGGAGCCCTGGGGGGATCACCACGAGAGCGTAAGCACCACGAGGCTCACAGGCCGCCCTCGAACTCGAGGAACCGGCGCTCGAGCTCCCATTGGAGCCGCGCCTTGTCGTTGGCCTCCAGGAACGCCGCGCACGCTCCCACCGGCGGATCGCCCAGGAGCGTCGCCTCCGTGGGGGTGCAATCGCCCACGGGGAGCGCCTCGGCCACGGACCACCAGAGGCTTGCACCCTCCACGAAGGCGTGCTCGAGGCTGTCCCGCGCCATGCGCTTGAGCTCGCGGTACCCGAGCTCCTGGTCGAGCACGCCGCGGCGATACTCGCCCGCCATGCTGGATCGCGAGATCCCCTGGTCATCGGTGGCCAACGCGACGGGCACGCCCCGAGACATGTAGCCGCGCAGCGGGTGCGCCTCGCCGCTGACTTCGAGGATCTGGATATTGCTGCTGAGGCAGATCTCCACGAGGACCGAGCGCTCCTTCATGGTGGCCATGAGCCCCTCGGGGTCGGGCTCGGAGAACACGTCGAGGCCGTGACCGATGCGGCGCGCGTGGCCCAGCTCCACGGCCTTCCGAATGTGCGCCGCGGCGCCGAGCGTGTGACCTGCCGGCAGGTACTCCTGGGTGAGCTCGCCGGCGTGGAGAGCGATGCGTAGGGGGCTCACGCCCGTAGCCGTGTACTTGCCGTGGAGGAAGTCGAGCATCGCCATGTGAATGTCGTAACGCTCGAGCGATGAGGGGTCGTCCTCGGGTGAAGAGAGATTGGCGCCCACGATCCAGGGGGTCCGCACGGCCATCTCGAATGCGCCGACCAGCTGCCCGAAGACAGTGTCTGCGGGCCCCGTCCGTGCGACCTGCGCCAGGAAGCCCAGCCCCACTTCGCATGCCGGCGGGGTGGCGATGTCGTCGCAGCCCAGCGGCTTACGGTAGCCGCTCGCCGCCGATTCCACCACGGAGACGTCGTCGTCCAGCGCCGCCTCGAAGTCCGGATCGGTCAGGATCGCGTCGTAGAACGCGGGGAGGTCCTCCGCGGCGAGTGGACCCGACCACACCGAGGCACCCACGGCCCCCACGTTCTTCGCGAGGTTGAACATGGTCTCCACGCGCAGGGCGTTCTCCTCGGCGGCGCGGTTCAGCACGTCTGCGATGCTCTCGTTCCGGTGGCCGCCGGCAACGAGCCCGAACTTCGCGAACGTGGCGAAGAAGTGGTCGTGGCCCGACTCCTCGCCGGGCACGAAGTCCTGCATGGACCAGGCGCGGATGATCGCGTCGAAGAAGGGACCAGACTCGGGGATCGGCTCGGTCTCGTCCGTACACTTGTTACCGAAGAGGAGCCCGTAGGTCTCGGGATCGACGCAGTTCCCGTCTTCCCGTGCCCAGTCGAGGTAGTTCTCGGCGTACACGGCGCCCGTGAGGTGATTGTGCAGATCCGCGCCTTTCGGGACCGCTCGCAAGAACGCGTCGAGCGCGTCCGGATCGTCGAGCACCTCCTGAAGGCGCACCTCGGCCTTCTCTTCCGCGGCCGCAGCGCACGCTGCCCGTGTCCCGCACGGGGGCGGCGCGTCCTGTCCGGTGTCTGCCGTCGCCGATTGGGTGTCCCCAGCTGCCGGGACGTCCCCCGCCTCCGAGACGTCATCGACCGGTTGCGCAGGGACGTCGGCCGAAGCCGTGTCCCCCTTGGCGGAGCCAGCCGTCTGCCCGGACTCGCAGGCCGCCCCCAGCAGGACGAACGCTGCGACAAGGGTGCGGTGCAGTGGGCGCCGCGTGGGCAGCAGGGTCTTGGGCGTCACTGGGCGATCCTCCGGGGCCCCGGAGGGCTGTGCGCCACCCATCATCCTCGGAACTGAACCACGGCTCCAGCGAACAGGCGCCACGCCGCGCCGGAAGACGTGACGATCTCTGGCAGGTTTCGGGTCTGGACGCGGTGCGGACGTCGAGCGCATCATGCCGCCATGTTCAAGCAGGTTCTCCTCGTCTCCATCGTGGTCTCCCTAGCCTCTGTCGCCGGGTGCAAGAAGGACGCGGTCACCACCCAATGTGTGGAAGCCGCGAAGACGTACGTCGGGCTCAGCGACAAGCGCTCCCAGGCGGCGGGCGAGCACCTGCGGATGGCCATCCAGATGTGCCCGATGGCCTGCAAGCGAGGCGAGAAGGAGGCGTGTGAGGCCGACAACAGCGTGACCGTGGCGCTGTGTGACCTCGAGGGCAAGGAGGCCTGCCAGCGGATGTGCTCGGAGGACAAGAACGAAGCGGCCTGCGCCCGCGTGAAGGCGATGCCGTAAGTCTCCGTGATCGTCGCGGCTCGCCACCTTGACGGCGGCGGGCGTCCGCGGGCGCGCGTCAGCGGGCGCGCATCCGGTTGTTCTTGGCGTTGTGCTCCACTTCGGCCAAGCCGAGCGCCTCCAGCACCGGCGGGAGATACATCCCGAAGCGCCCGCGCAGGCCCTTCTTGAGCCCGTACCAGCCGCCGACGGGGTTCTCCGGCGAGCGTCCCCACGCCTCCACCGTCCCGGGCGCCGCGTCCTTCTGCTCGTCGGCCGAGCCTAGCGGAACCCAGTCGCCCGCGGCGACCAGCATGGCGTGCAGGTCGGGGATAGCGCGCGCGTTGTACTTGAGGGTGGTGGCGCCCACCTGACACACCAGCACCGGTGGCTCGACGGAGTCGTCCTTGTAGAGCGTGTAGTCCGAGGACAGCGGCGGGGTCTTGAGCTGCCAGGGATCGGATTTGGTGCCAGAGCCGGACCAGTGCTGCGTCATGGAGCCCCCTCGAAGGTGGTGAGTCACGTGGGCGGCGAGCATGCCGAGCGTCGCAGGGCGTGTCTTGTACGAACGCGCCCGCCGGCCCCCGAATTTACCAGAGCGCGGGAGCGCGGAGGTGAACCGGGCCGGGGAGCTCTCCCGCCCCAGCCCCAGCAAGACTCAGCGCCGAGGCGCCACGTCAGCTCGTCAGGGCGACTCAGGACTGGTAGCGGATGACGTTGGGCGCGAAGTCCGTGGGCGCGTCTTCCGGGTAGAAGCGGCGAAGGTCGCGGGGCGGACTGCCGGTGAAGCGCCGCAGCTCCCGGGTGAAGTGCGACTGATCGTAGTAGCCGCAGGCATGGGCCACGTCGGCGAGCGGGGCGTCGGGCGCGAGGCGGCGGCCATCGGCGCCCGGCCGGGTCTCGGAGCGCAGCCACTGCAGGGCGGCCTGGAAGCGCACCACGCGGGCCAACACCTTCGGGCTGAGCCCGAGGTGTTGGGCGAATAGCCGGTCGAGGTGCCGGGCAGACACGCCCACGTCGACCGCGACGCCTTCCACGGTGGCGCTGGGCTGCTTCAGCAGGAGGTCCTTGGCCCGGGTGAAGGTTTGCACCGACGCGTCCGAGCGGAGCGCAGCGGTGAACCAGGCATCAAGACGCGCGGCGCAGGCGTCGGGATCGAGGGCAGCAAGGGCCTCGACCAGCGGGGTCACGCAGGGCCCGAACGCTCGCTCCGGAGCCGGCGTCTGATTCGTGAGGCTGCGCGCCGGCACCGCGAGGAAGGGCGCCAGGCCGCCGACGCGAAACCGCACGCCCACCACGTGCACTGCCCCGACCTGCCGGATGCGGATAGGGTGGTCTCGCTGCGCGTCGAGGTTGGGCGCGTGGTGCAGAACGGTCTGGCCACGAGACGTGCGGTGGTACGCCGCGCCGTAGTTGAAGATGAGATCGGCGCGGGCTTCCACGAAGACATCGACGCTGAGGTCGAAGCCCGCGTCGGGAGCGCGAACGAACCAGTAGTGCTCGATGAACGGTGATAGCGCGGGGGCCGGAGAGCGCACGACGTACATGCCGCACGCTTCGCACGGGTCAGTTGGCGCCGCAACGGGTCAGATGCCGCCTGCTCGAGCAGCGGCACGGGGCCGTTGCGTCTGCGCTCACCGCCTCGGGGCACCTCGCCCCGAACGGGCCCCCCGGGGGCCGCCACGGCCCAGGTCCCAGGGGGGAACTCCACGTGTCGCACGCCCTGCCGCCAGAGCGCGAGCGCCACGCGGTAGGCGTCCCAGAACCACCGCCACGCCGCAAGGCGCTCTTGGCGCTCGGCACTGTCGGTCGCGAGCACCGGCTCCGGCCCCGTACCCGGCCCCGAAGGCTCGGGCGTGGTGGCCCGCTCGTCCGGACTCCGCCCGAGACACCCGGTACGCCCGATGAACCGGCGACCCGCCTTGCTCATCGCCTCGCGCGCCCGCTCCTCGGCCTCGTGGATTGCCACCTCGAGGTCATGCACGAACTGCCCTCGGGGCCCTGCATCCGACGGCACCTCGTAGGCCAGCGTCACGGTGTCGGGCGGGCGCCCGCGATACCCGAGCTTGCGGTGTAGAACAGGAACTCCGGCCGCGGGACCTCGACGGCGCTCCCCACGTCCCTGGCGTTGGATCTCACGCCAGGCCAGTCTCGCCCGTACTCCACGCAGCCCGCCGCAACAGGGTTGGCGGCGACATACGCCGGCGCCACAATCACCGCCTCTCACCCCACGAGCTCCTTCATGTCCACGTTGTCGCGCTCGAACGCGGCCCCGTGGTCACCCCGCCAGGCGTTGAGCGCCCGCGCGAGCAAGGTGTCGAGCAGGTGCATCGCTTCGGGCAAGGCGCCATGGTGGTCCACCACCACGAGGTGCATGTGGTTACTCTGTGCGGTCATCCTGAGGAGACCCACACCGTACCGGCCGGGCGCATAGGCCACCAGGTAGCGGATCAGGTGGTTCGTCCCAGCACTCGGGGCGAAACGAAAGAGCCGGTGCACAGCCCGCGTCGTCACGAGCCAGGCCGATCCAGGAAGAACGCGTCGAGGTGGGGTCATGCGTACGCGCAGAGCAGGACCTGGACCAGACCCGGCGACCCGTGAAAACAGCGCTGGCGGCATCGGAGGTCCACTCGCGCGGCCGGCCGTGACCCCAACATGTCACACATGCCGACGACCTCCGACGACCTCAAGGGGCCGCAGTCCGCAGCCCCCCCCGTGCACCCCTCCGCCCCAATGCCCAGCGCCCTTCACGAAGTCCTCGTCGAGCTCTTCCGCGAACGTCCGGAGCTTGCCGCAACCCTCGCCCGCGACGCCCTCGGCGTCGATCTCCCAGCGTGGACCTCCGCCGAGGTCCGCGAGGCCGACCTCAGCCAGGCCGTGGTGGAGTTCCGGGCCGACTTGGTCGTGCTGTTGCGGGACAACGTGCCCGTGTTTGCGTTCGCCATCGAAGCCCAGCTGCACATCGACGAGGCGAAGCGCTACTCCTGGCCAGTCTACGGCGCGGCACTACGCGCCCGGTGGAGATGCCCGGTCGCCGTCCTGGTGGTCACGCCCGATCCCGCTGTGGCGACGTGGGCAGCCCGCCCCATCACACTGGGCCCCAACAACGTCTTCTTCGCCCTGGTCCTCGGTCCGAAGGCGGTCCCTTGGATCACGGAGGCGGATGCAGCGCCCCCGGAGCTGGCCGTGCTGTCCGGGCTCGCCCACGGCAACGAACCGGGAGGTCTGGAGACCGTCGTGGCGGCGATGGCCGCAGTGGCCACGCTCGACGCGGACCACCTCGAGATCTACTATGAGCTCATCATCAAAGGCCTCACCGAGGCCACTCGCAAGGCATTGGAGTCCTACATGAATACAGCAGGGCGCCAGTTTCGAACGGAGTTTGCCCAGAGGTACTACGGCCTCGGGAGCGCGGAGGGCAAGGCGGAGGGCAAGGCGGAGGGCAAGGCGGAGGGCAAGGCGGAGGGCAAGGTAGAGGGTCTTGCGGTGGCACTCCTTACGGTCCTGGCCGCTCGCGGGATTGATGTGCCGCTGCCCGTGCGCGACGAGATCTCCGCGACGACGGACCTCGCCTGTTTGACGGACTGGATGCGCCGGGCCAGCACGGCATCCACCCTCGCCGACGTGCTCGACCACCAATGAGCGCGCCGTCACTCTGAGCTTGCCGGTGCGCCTCCTGCTCGCGCTGCTGTTGTGCGCAGCGCCGGCGGGAGCCGTCAACGCGCCCGCCCCGGGGGCAGCCACTGCGAGCACCGTCAAGCTCCCGGCGGGTCCTGGTTCCATCAAAGGCCTCGCTGATCTGGCCTCCGCTGACCTGTTCACCGGCCAGGTCTCGCTCTCTGTTCCGATTCCGCTTCCCCCAGGTCGCGCCGGGCACGGCCCCTCGCTTGGCCTCTCGTACTCGGGGGCCCTCGGCAACGGGCCCGTTGGCGTCGGGTGGACCCTGGGCCTGCCGATGATCCGTCGCTCGACGCGCTTCGGCGTCCCGACCTTCACGTCCCAGGATGAGCTCGAGCTCGCCGGCCTCGCGGCTTCCGGGCGCCTTGTCCCGGTCGGCGAGCGTTACGTTCTGGAGGGTGCGGGAAACGCCGTTAGCGTGTGGCGCACCGCCGAGGGCTTCGAGGCTGTCCAATCCGACGGCTCCCGATTGATCTTCGACGCCGCCCAGACCGAGGGGGAGCGTGCCACCGCGTGGGCGCTCTCGCGCACCACGTCCGTCCATGGCGAGGTGATCCGCTACGGCTGGAAGCCCCACCTCGGCCAGCTCTACCTCGAGACCGTTGACTGGGGCCCGGAGCGCCCGGGGAGTCTCACGCGCTACCGCGCCACCTTCGTCTACGGCGCCCGCCCAGACGCGGTGATCTCCTATCGCGAGGGCTTCCGGGTGATTACCGCGCGGCGCCTCGAGCGCGTCACGGTATGGGTCGACGGCGTCGAGCGAAACACCCTGCACCTCGCCTACTCCGACGAGATCGCCGAGGCCGCGGAGATGCCGCTCTCTCGCCTGACCGAGGTGCGCATGACGGGTGTGCAGGGGGTGGGCGAGGCCCCGCCGATGCGCTTCGAATACGGCGGCCGGCTCGAACCGAGCTTCCACACCCCCGCGGGCCTCGACGGCTTCCTACCGGGCTCACGGGGCGTCACGCTGCTCGACGTCGACGGCGACGGCCTCACAGATCTCGCGCGCTTCGACCTCGGTCTCCGAGAGTGGCGCCGCAATCGCGGCGCGTTCGGCGCCCTCACGCACTTCGAGCACGCGCGCCCGCTCCCCGGGGGCGATCTGCGCCACCTCGACGACGTTCGCCTCATGGACCTCACAGGCGACGGGCGCCCCGAGATGGTGATGGTCACGGGTCGAGAGTGGCGCGTTTACGGCCTCGCGAACGGTATCCATCCGGACGGCGACGGCTGGCACTTCCGGGCACTCGCCGAGAGGTGGCCCGGGGCGACGGATCTGCCGCTGTTCGATCCGCGCGTCGCGTTTGGGGACCTCAATGGCGACGGACGCACCGACGTGCTCGCGGCGCTCGGAAGCGGACTCCGGGTCGCGTTGGGCGAGGCAAACGGCCTCGGCGAGCTGCGCCACGTGGACGCCCCGGGAGACTCGGGCGGCGTGATCGTGCCGGGCGACTCGCGCGTCGAGCTCCACGACATGAACGGCGACGGCCTCGACGACCTCGTGTTCTGGGGCGTCCGGCACCTGCAGGTGCTGCACGGCCTCGGCGACGGCACCTTCGCGCCCGCGACCCGGCTCACCTACCCCGGTGGCTGGGCGCTCACCGGCGCCGAGACGCTCCGGCTCCAAGACCTGAACCGCGACGGGCTCACCGATCTGGTCCACATCGGCCCCTACCACGTCGAGCTGTACACCGGCCACCCTACGGGCTTCTCGGACAAAGTCACCGCGCGCCTCGCGACGCCGTCGGGCCAGCGCCCCGACGACCTCGTCACCTTCGGTGACCTCAGCGGCAACGGCTCTAGCGACGTGATCTGGTCCACGGCCAACGGACTGCATGTGCTCGACCTCGTAGGCGACACGACACAGGCGATGATGACCGGGGTGACCAACGGGCTCGGCGCGCGCCAGCGGTGGCTCTACCGCTCCAGCGCCGCCATGGCGCAGGAGGCCGAGCGCGACGGGGTGCCGTGGGAGCGCTTCCCGAAGTCGCCGCATCCGCTGCCCTGGAGACAGACCGTCGAGACCGGGCGGCCGGGTGAGCTGGCGCGCGTGACCGCATTCAAGGTGCGCGACGGCGCCTACGACGACGAGGAGCGCCGCTTCGCCGGCTACCGGCTGTCGCTCGCGACCACGCTGGCAGACCCGGATCGCGCGGTCGAGCAGGTGGTGGTGGAGAGCGAGTACGAGCTCGGCCTCGGGATGAGCCGCGTGCTGCGCGGGAAGCCGTGGCGGGTGCTGACCACGGACGGCCTCGGCCGGCGGCTGAAGGAGGTGGTTTCGGTCTGGGACGCCGTGCCGGTGGCCGGTTTGCCCGATGACGTGGCGCTGCTTCGGGTGCCGGTGGTCGTGGAGGAGGTGGTCGAGGTCTACGAGGGGGCGGAGGAGCCGCTCACGACGCGGACGGTGCACACCGTTGATGATGAGGGGCGCATCGTCCGCACAGAGGTCGAAGGTCGGCTCGACAAGGAAGGGGACGAGGTGGTTACCGAGACGGCGTACGCCTCCAACGTCGCGACCGGCGTGCGCAACGTGGTCTGCGGGACGCGGGTGCGCTCGAGCGTGGGCGGGCCCGTCGTGTCGTACGAGCGGCTCCACTACGACACCCGGCCGGCGGTGGACCAGGGCTGCGGCGCGAGCGCTGAGGCGCTGTGTACGTGCGCCGTGGAGCGCGGCCTGGTGGTGGCCAAGGACGGGTGGCTCGGCCCGGTCGCGCTGCCGGGTGGTACCGAGCCCGGCCGTTGGCTGCGGCTCGCCGAGACCGACTTCGACCCTCATGGAAACCCGGTGCGGGCGCTAGAAGGCGGCGTGGAGCGCGAGCTCGTCTACGACTCTGACGCGCTGCGCCCCGTCGAGGAGCATCTGGTTGGGGTGCCGGGCCTCGTGTTCTCAGCGAGCTGGGACCCGGTGCTCGACACGATGGTGGCGGTGACCGATCCCAGCGGGGTGGTGTCGCGGGTGGAGTTCGACTCGCTCGGTCGGACCGTCCGGCGTTACGGCCCCGACCCCGCCGGCGTGGAGCAGCTGCTCGAGGAGTACGAGTATGTCACCGAGCCGGCGTCCCTGACCTCCCCGGGGCCCCAGGTACGGGCCGTGCGTCACGAGCACGGGGCGGCGCCGGACGGAGAGTCGGTCACCGTGATGAACGGCCTCGGGGAGCCGCACTACACCGCGACCTATGTCGGGACACACGGCACCTCAGAGGGGCCGTGGCTCGTCAGTGGGTACCGGGCGCGGAATCGCCTCGGGCTCACCACCGAAGTCTGGAACACTTTCGCGACGGCGCTCGATCCACGCCAGACGGCGATCCCTCCGCCTGGGGCCGAGGTGGCGAAGCAGGCGCTGATCTACGACGCGCTCCGTCGCGTCATCGAGCATCGGCTGCCGGCCACACCGAGCCTCCCGGAGGGCGTAGTCCGCTCGATGACGATTGGGCGCTTCGAAGTCGAGACCGGGATGACCTGGAGCTACCAGGGGCCGAGCGGCGCGCCGGTCCCCATGACTGCCGCGGTGGAGCACGCCGAGTCCGATGGCCTTGGGCGCTTGGTTCGTACCGTGCGAACTGTGCCGGACGCGCCGGAGCCGGTGGAGACGCGCGACAGTGTGTACGACGCGGCCGGGCGCTTGCTCGAGGAGCGCTTCCAGGGAGACCGCGTCGTCCGGACGGCCGTGGTCGACGCGTTGGGGCGGATCCGTCGGGTGAATGACCCGGACTTCGGGTATCGGGCGTGGGAATGGGACGACGCGGGGCGCATCGTGGCCACGGAGAACGCGGTCGGGGACCGGATCGACTACAGCTACGATCTGGCTGGGCGCCTGGTGGGGCGGCAGCTGGTTGCGGCAGCCGTGGACGAGGTCTCCGTCTGGCGCTACGACACGCCGCTCGCTGGCTGTGATGCCGGCACGGGTGGTGCGGGGCGTCTCCTCGGGGTAACGCTCGACCGGGTTGGACTCGGGCGGGTCGAGACGTCGTGCTGGACGTTTGACCCACGCGGGCAGGTGGTGCGCACAGAGCGCGAGCTGCTGGGCAAGGCGATGGTGACACACCAGACCTCGTCGCCGTCAGGTCTAGCCCTGGGGGTCTCTTTCGAGGACGACGACGGCGTCCGCCTGGCGCTGACACAGGGCTATGACGCGGCCGGCCGGCTGATTTGGGTAGACGCCGTGCGGCCGGTGCCTGCGGGAGACGTGTCGCGGCTGATCTGGGCGGCGACCGGGTACGACGCTCGCGGCGCGCTCGTGGCGGAGCAGCTCGGGAATGGCGTCGTGATGGGGTACGAGACCGACGCGCTGGGCCTGGTCTCTCGGTTTCGGGTGGGGGACGTAGAGGCGACGAGCGGCGCGACCGCCGCGGATCTCGAGGCGGCGCTCTGGGACCTGCCGCCGCCGGCGATCCGGCTGGACCTGGCCGTGCGCCACGATGCGCGCGGCGCCCCAGTTGACGTCGTGGATATGTCGCCGGGTGCGGGTCTCGATCAGACGGCAGCGTACGCCTACGACGCGGCGGGGCGGATCATCGGCGCGACGCTCGGCGGGGCGCTCGGGTCTCCGACCTTCGAGTACCAGTACGACGCGCTACAGAACCTCACACGCCGGGCGCTGGCGGGAGGCACGGCGCCGCCGGGGCTCGTGGCGCGCCTTGGGCAGTATGTGCACGGCGGGACGGCGCATCCCCGGCGGCTGGTCGACGCGGCGGGGTTGGTGCTCGGCTACGACGCCGCTGGGCGTGTGGTGGACTACGGCGGGGCGGACGTCGCGTTCGATGCGGATGACCGGATCGTCGGGGTGGCCCGGAGCGGTGAGCCGGGTCTCGAGTACGCGTACGGGGCGGACGGCGAGCGCGTCGGAAACTGGGTCGGCGGTGCGCTGGAGGAGCGGCGATATGGGCCGGGGCTCCTGCACAAGCCGCTCGACGGGGCGCTGGAGGTCGTCCTGACCATTGGCGACCGACCGGTGGCGCGCGTGCGGCTGCCGGATGAGGCGGGGGTGACGCTTGGCGACTTCGATGTGCGGTATCTGCACAAGGGGGTCAGCGCCGGTCCGGTGCTGGTCACCGGGGCAGCAGGAGAGCTGCTCGAAGAGCGAGTGTATGAGCCCTACGGGGCCCTCTTGGCGGCAGAGGGCGCTGGGGAAGAGCCGTATGGATGGCTGAATAAGCCGGTTGACCCGAACACCCTGTGGACGGACCACGGAGCACGTTGGTACTCGCCAGAGGTCGCACGGTGGATGAGCTCGGATCCGCTGAGCTGGCAGATGCCAATGGACCAGCTGCCGTTTGGGTATGTTTCCGGGCACCCGACTCTGCGATGGGATCCAGACGGACGCGATGAGTCGACCGAGATCATCCGTGGTTACCGCAGCGACAAAGCACAGCTCCACGACGTATCTGCTGCGCTACAGAAGCAGCTCGGGCCCAGTATTGCGAAATTCGTCCAGGACTTGCCTGAGGAGGCCCGAAACACCTTCATAGAGGCCATAGTAACATACACCGCATTCAAGGGGGTCAAGCTGCTCGCTCCACTTGCGGAGAAGGCGTGGAGCAGAGCGGTCCAGGTCATTCGAGACCACCGAAAGCGCGACGCGCCGGAGGCGCCGCGCCGCCCCAAAGTTCAGAGTCCAGAGTCGAGTGAGGAATACTCGAACGAGTACCGGGAGACCAAGTCGGGTGACGCCTCAAAGGGGGGAGACGACGCCGTCCGGCTGGTAGGCGGTCGCCGCCCCATCAACTCAGGTACGCCGGACAGATGCACCCATCGGGCGTCCGGTTCACAGCGGAGGGGTTCCCGGACTTCTCACCGTTCGCCAAGGCCCGAGTCGAGTTGAAGGGCTTGACGGGCAACTACGCCAAGGACGCAGCGATGGCGAACAAGGCCGTCGGGTTGCGTGCGACTCCCGAGAACATGGTCTGGCACCACGTCGAGGACGCCCGAACCATGTTGCTCGTCCCCAAGGACATCCACAGCGCTGTCCGGCATACCGGCGGTTCGGCCATCCTGCGAGGACAATAGCCGTGACCGTGAAACTGAAACGACGAAACCGTGGGGCGACGGTTGGCAGCATCCGAGACATCGTGCCCGGTGCGACGCCCGCAGAACACGACGACTGGATCGAGTTCCTCCGAAGGAACGACGGCGCAGTCCCCGAGGTCAACGAGTTCGACGTGGGCACGGACAGCGGTTCTGGAGTGCAAGCGTTCTTCGGCGTTGCAGATGTTCAGGAGACTCGACACCGCCTCTCCGACCGAATGCCCGATTACCTCCTCCCCATTGCCGACGCCGAGGGCGGGAACTACGTGTGCCTTGGGCTGTCGCCTCAAGGCTCAGGAGTCCACTTCTGGGACCACGAGACGGAGGAGACCACGCAGGTCTCGTCCTCTTTTGCCGAGTTCCTCGAAGACCTCCGCCCCTTCGACGCTGACTCCGTGGAGTTGAAGCCGGGTCAGGTCGTGAGCGCATGGATTGATCCTGCCCTCCTCGAAGCCGAGAAGAAAAAGGGCTGACGCCCGCCCCGCCGGTCGGCCGCCCCCTCTTGTAGACGCGCACGTCGAAGCGCGGGATTTCGTCGACGCCGACCCTGGAGCGAGCGCGTGAGGTCAGAAGGGGATCTCGTCGTCCCGGAAGGTGCCGTCGTCGGGGGACGTGCGGAGGACGTCGAGCGGCAGCGAGAGCTGCCGATGGTCAGGCTCCTCGATGGTTGCCTCGCGCAGTCCCCGTTGTCGTGCGACGACTTCGGTGAGGAGGTCCGCGAGGAAGTCGGCGATTTGGCCCAGCTGGTTGGCGTCGGCCTCGAGGGGAATGCGGAGCACGGTCATTTGCTCACGCGCTCCTCGCGCTGAGGACAGTGCTTCCGAACCACTTGGGCAGCGTAGTCGGAGCTCGCCTGCGGGTCCAGGCGCCGGGGTGGGCCTCTTGGGGCCGGTGGATCGTGCTGGCGTCGTCGTTATTTGGGTGATCTTCCCGACGGTCGTAACGAGGGGAGGGGTGTGTTGCGGCTGCCCGCCCGGGTGATCTTCCCGACGGTCGTTACGCGGAGAGGGGTATGTTACTTCCCTGGCGGCAGTGCCACTCGCGTCGACGCCGGAACTGTTCGCCTGGTTGCGAGGACGTTGGGACAATATCATCTCGGGACTCGATAGGTCGAGTGTGGAGGGCACGCCTGCGCCCTTCCTGCGCTACGCCGGCTCGCCCCTGCCCTTCCCTTCTCCGGGTGATCTTCCCGACGGTCGTTACGAAGGGAGGGGCTCGTTACGGGCCAGAGAAGCGAGCGCTAAAGAGGCCGATGTCGTCCTTTCGATACACTGTCGTTGGATGTACCGCGTGCAGTAACTGGCTTCGGTGGCGCCC
>SXOO01000068.1 GCA_005776725.1 Pseudomonadota bacterium
CGTGACGATCGCGAGATAGTCGCCCCGGAGCCGGAGCGTTGGGGCACCGAGCGCCAGCCCTGCGAGCCCGGCCGTGAGCGGGGCCAACGTTACGGCGCCCAGGAAGCCCAGCTGAAACGGATACTTCTGCACACCAAGAATACCGGTGGTGTACGCGCCGATAGCGAAGAACGCCCCGATCCCCAGCTGCAGGAGCCCAGCGTTTCCGACCTGGAGGTTCAGCCCGAGCCCCAGGATGGCGAAGATGAAGATGCTTGTGAGCTGCCGGTCCAGGCGGATCCCCTCGGCCTCCAGCAGGGTGGTGAGCCCGGGGACCCACGGCACCACCAGCATGACCACGAGCAGCCACCCCTCGAAGCCAAGGCGAGCCGCGAGGCGCTTGAGCGGAGCGACCGGGCTCATACCTTCTCCCGTGCCGTGCTCCCGAGGAGCCCGGTGGGGCGGAACACCAGGATCACGATCAGGATCGAGAAGAGGACGGCGGGCTGCCACTCGGCCCCGATCGCCTGGTCGGAGATGGCGCGGACCACACCAATCACGAGGCCGCCGAGGACGGCGCCCGGGATGGAGCCGATTCCTCCCAGGACGGCCGCGGTGAACGCGTAGAGGCCGTTCTGGTAGCCGATCTGGTAGTGGATGGTGTTGATGTAGAGGCCGTAGATCACCGCCGCGAAGCCGGCGAGCGCCCCGCCGATCAAGAAGGTGGCCCCGATGATCCGGTCGACGTCGATGCCCATGAGGCGCGCTGCGACGGGGTTCTGCGCCGTGGCGCGCATGGCCTTGCCGAGGCGGGTATAGCGCACGAGACCGAATAGCACGCTCATGACCACGACCGAGCTCACCACCACCACCAGGTCCTTCAGCGTGAAGTGGAGCCCGCCCAGGCCGAAGAGGTTGTCGGTGGGTAGGAGGTCCGGAAACGCCTTGGGCGCGGCGGCCGCGGTGCCACCGCCGAAGACCTCCATCGGGGCGCCGCCCCAAAAGAGCCCGATGTTCTGGAAGATGAAGGAGACGCCGATCGCCGAGACCAGCGGGGCGAGCTTCCGAGCGCCCCGGAGGCGCCGGTAGACCACCCTATCGACGGTCCAGTTGAGCCCGCCGGCGAACACCGCCGTGGCGGCCACCACCCCGAAGAGGGCGAAGTAGAGCCCAGGGCCCGCCATCGCGTCCACGCCCAACGCGCCGATCAGCGTGAGGGCGAAGAACGCCGCCAGCATGAACAGGTCGCCGTGGGCGAAGTTGATGAGCTCGAGGATGCCGTAGACCATGGTGTAGCCCAGCGCGATGAGCGCGAACACCATGCCGTTCGTTAGGCCGATGACGACCTGCTGGAGGAGCAGCTCCACTCGCCCGCGCCCCTATTGGTCGAGGCGCTTGACGAACTCGAACTTGCCGTCCTTGACCGTGTTGCCGCTCATGAGCAGCAGCGTGGTGTCGCCGTTCTCGTCGAAGCTCCAGGTGCCCAGCGGCCCGTCTTCGTCCTTGTAAGCGCCGATGGCGACACGCAGGGCCTCGCGGTCCTTCTTGCCGGCGCGCTTCAGCGCGTCGAGCACCACGCGCGCCGATGCGTAGCCGTACAGCGCGTAGGCCTCGGGCATGGTCCCGTACTTCTTCTGGTAGGCCGCCACGAATTCGGCGCCCTTGCCGGTGAGCTTCTCGGGCGCCACGCCGCCGAACGTGATGAAGACTCGGCCATTGGCGTTGTCGGCGCCGGCGGCTGTGATGAAGGCGTTCTCGTAGCAGCCGTCGGGCACCACGAACTTGGCCTCGAGGCCCACGGCAACCATGTCCTTCACGAGCTGGCCGGCGTTGGTCTGGGTGGTACCGCCGAAGTAGATCGCGTCCGGCGCCAGCGCCTTGATCTTGGTCATGAGGCTCCGGTACTCCTGGGCCTTCGGGTCGATGCCCTCGTGGCCCAGCACCGTGAGCCCGACGTCGGGCGCCGTGGCCTCCACGAGGTCTGCGAGGCCCTTGCCGTAGAGGCCGCGGTCGTCGAGCACGTAGACCGACTTGCCCCCCATCTCCTTGATCCACTTGGCGGCGGCCGGACCTTGGATGTCGTCGGCCGGCACCACTCGGAAGTAGCTGACCTTGCCGCTGGGCCGATAGACGCCCGGCTCGTCGGGCTCGCCCTTCCCGGGCTTCGTGAGCCCCGTGTAGGTGTTGGCGGGCGAGATCATGGAGACGTTCGCCTGGTTCAGCTTCGGCATGGCGATCTTGGCCGCGCCGGAGTTGTAGGTGCCGATGTAGGCGAGGATGTCGGGATCCGCGGCGGCCTTGTCGGCGTTCTGCTTTTCCTGCTCCGGGTCCCAGTCGCCCTTCTTGGCGGTGGCGTCGTCCCAGTCTTCGTAGACGATCGTGAAGTCGCCGACCTTCCCGCCGATCTCCTCGATGGCCATCTTGATCCCGTTGACGATGGTGGTGGTCTGAGCGTTGGCGCTCCCCGTGCGCGGGAGGCTCGACACGATCTTGACGACGGCCGGGTTGCCGCTGGAGCCCCCGTCCTTCTTGCAGCCGCCGAGGGCGGCGAGACCGGTGGCGAGGGCACACGACAAGACGAAAGCGAGGCGCATTCTGGCTTCTCCGGTTTGGGAACGGGGCGTTGTTCGCACCTGGGCGTGCGCCCGTCAAGCCCCGTCACAGCCCGAGGAGATGAGTACAGCGTAAGGCGTGGAATCGGTCGTCGTTGAGCCCGACGCGGCCGCCGTGGACCCGTCTCGCGGCCCCGGCTACCCTACGCCCGTGGCTCAGCTCCCCCCTTCCCCAGCACGCCTCCTCGCCGTCAGCGTGGACTTCGGCCAGACGCTCGCCGAGCTCGACACCGCGCTGCTCGCGCGGCGCATCCAGTCGCGCGGCATCGCCGCGTCGGCCACAGCACTCGAGGCCGCCGTGCCGTCCGCGTGGGTCGCTTACAATGAGGCGGTCACTGCCGGGATCTCGGGCCACCCGTGGAAGCAGCTCATGTCAGCCCTGTTCCGACGCGCCGACCCGGCGCTCGACCCGAGCGTGATGCACGGGCTCGTCGACTTCCTTTGGGACCAGCAGCCCCAGAGCAACCTGTGGCGCCGGCCGGTCCCGGGCATGATCGAGCTTGTTCGAGCGCTGCGCCGCGCCGGCGTCCCCGTCGCGGTCCTGTCGAACTCCGAGGGCCGCCTGGCCGAGCTCGCAGACGAGCTCGGTTGGCTCGGAGACTTCGTCGCTGTGGCCGACTCGGGACGGCTCGGCATGGAGAAGCCGGGCCGGGAGATCTTCGCCTGGACGGCCGAGCGCCTCGGGGTGCCGTTGTCGGCGGTGGTGCACGTCGGGGACTCGGTGGCGGCGGACGTGGTGGGCGCGCTCTCTGCCGGCATGAGCGCCGTGTGGTTCGGCGCCTCCGAGGCGCAGACGCTGGCGCGTTTCCCACGGGAGCACGCGGAGCGACGGGTCGCCGCGGCGACGGACGCACGATCGCTGGAGGCTGCCCTTCGCAGGCTCGGCCTGGCGTGGGACTGAAACGGGCGCGCGTGGCCCCTCGCGCCAGTGCCTCCGTGGCGGGCCGGAATAGTAGGTGCCCGAAGAGGTGACGCGCTAGAGGGGCCCACACGCCCGAGGACGGCCGTCACGCCTCGGCCGAGGCCCACACCCAGGGGGCCATCACGCGCGCTACGAGGGCGCGAGCGGCGCTGTGTTCCAGCGCCAGCAGCGCGACGCCAGGAGAGGCCTCCGCCACGAACTCGAGCGCGACGGCTCGCGCCGCCACCGCCTCGGCTGACCCGGCCGCCTCGCGGTCCGCGGCGCCCAACGCGCTCAGGAGCTCGGCTCTCACCACGTCGAGGGAGCGACCCGGGGTTCGGCTCAGGGCCATGAGCCCCGCGGCGTGGATCACAGCGTGTCCCGTGCGCGTTCGGACGTGGGGCAGGACCTGCCGCAGGGCCGCATAGCCGGCCTCTGCCAGCCCACCCCTCGACCGCGCCAGCGCTCGTGAGAACGCCACAACCCGCGCGAGCTGTGTGGTCGCGAGCGGGGGACGCAGGAGCAGGCTCTTGGCCAGCCGCTCCAGCGGGACGCTGAGCCCCAGCCCCACCATCGCGGAGGCCAGGCCCTCGACCACCCGGGTCTGCTCGCCCGAGTCCGCGGTCAGCGCCGTCCGAAGGAGCCGATCGACGGCGGCGTCCGCCTCCGGGACTCTCGCCGCCGCGAGGACTGCGACGCGGGCCACGTCGATGACTGGGCGGGCGCTGTTGAGGCGCGCGGCGCGGGCGGCCCAGTCGGCGAGGCGCGCCGAAGGGACTCGCCTGCCGCGGCTGAGCAGCGCGCCTCGGGCGATCAGCTGCTCGACGGGCTCACCGATCCCGTCGATCCGGTCGACCGCCGAGTCATCGAGGACGCCGCGCTCGGCCCAGAGGGCCGTGGCCGCGTCTCGCGTCGAGCCTGCGGGGATTCGGTCGACGTCCGCGCTGTCGGGTGGAACGGCGTCGATGGCGAGCGCCTGAACTCGCTCGAGTGGAGACAGGTGCTCGGAGAAGTCCCAGGGGATCCCAGCCCAGCGTCGCAAGAGCCGCTCATCCGCCGGCGCGTGCTGGGCTAGCCAGGCTCGCACGGATTCCGGCGGTCGCCCGAGGCTCGCTCGACGCTCTCGCTGATCCCAGGTGAACTGCCGTGCCGCGGCCGCCGCCAGCACGGCGGTGAGAGTATGGCCGTCTAGCTCAGCGAGGGCGGGGGTCCATCCGGCGTGAACGCGCGCCGCGAGCACTTCTCGGGGAGCCGGCGTCTCTGCCGTCTCCAGCGCGGCCAGGACCGCGACGCGTAGCGCTTCGGAGTGGATCACTTCGCACACACCTCCACTGCTCAGCGCGCGGTCTCGTGGGTTGACACATCGCGGATCATGCTGGGCCTCACCACCGTACCACCTCCGCCGCCGCCCGACGCACTCGGGTGGCTCGGTTCCCGTCTCGACATCGCGGGGCGCCCCCCCTAGTCTCCGGCCATGGCCTCCGCCCCGCCTCCTCCCCGGCTCGTCTACGCCGACCGCAAGGGTCGCATCTTCGACCACCCCCACCTCCTGATGGTGGGTCACGCGGGCGGTGAGCCGGCGGTGCCTCCGCCGGGAGAGCTGTGCGAGGTGCCCCACGGCAGCGACTTCTTCACGCTGCCGGGACGTCGCCCCATCGGCCTCGACCCGGCCACGGGGAAGCTCGAGGTGCTCGACGGCAAGTTCGACGCCATCAGCGTGTTCCTGGCGCCCGCATGGCTTCGGTTGCGCCATCCCGCCTACGTGACGCAGGACGGCGCCCCCACGCTCCCGCTGTACGCCTACTCGCCGATGGGGTTTCGCCGCGGCCGGTTCCTCACCACGGCCGTTCGCGTCGATCCGGAGCCCCGGCAGGACCCCTGGCTCTTCGACCGCGCGTTGATCGAGCAGCGTGTCCGCGAGCGCCGCGCCGCGCGCCCGCAGAACACCCTGCTCCTTCAGCTCGAGCGGTGCGCGCTCGAGTACGGCTGCCGCGCCGCCCAGAACGCTTTCCTCGGCCGCTACGAGGCCCCTCTGCCGGCTTCAGAGGGCTGCAACGCCACCTGCGTCGGGTGCATCTCGATGGACCCGGTCAACACCACGGCCGCCCACGAGCGGATCGTGCGGTCGCCGTCCGCCGCCGAGATCGCCGAGGTCGCCCTGCACCACATCGCGGAGGTGCCGCGCCCGGTGGTCTCGTTCGGGCAAGGGTGCGAGGGCGAGCCGCTGCTTCGGGCTGAGGTGCTCATCGACGCCGTCCGGCGGATCCGCGCGGCCACACCCCACGGCACGATCAACCTCAACTCGAACGCCTCGCGCCCCGACGCCGTCGAGCAGCTTGCCGAGGCCGGCCTGGACGCCATCCGCGTCAGCCTCAACTCCGCGTCACCGGACCCGTACGCCCGCTACTATCGGCCGCGGAACTACACGTTCGACGCCGTCCGCGAGTCGGCACGCACCATGCGACGCCACGGCCGCTGGATCTCGCTCAACTACCTGGTCTTTCCAGGGTTCTCCGACACGGAGCCCGAGCTCTCGGCCATGGAGGACCTCCTCGAGGACGCACAGGTCGACATGATCCAGATGCGAAACCTCAACATCGACCCCGCGCTCTATCGCGAGCTTCAGGGCGCCGACCGGGTTCGCGAAGGCATCGGCCTCGTGGGGCTGATGGAGCGCTTCCGCCGCCGCTTCCCGCGCCTCCGCTTCGGCTACTTCAACCCGCCGAAGGAGACCTTCTCCGCGGACCCTGGGCCGATCCTGCATCCCGCCAACCTGCCCCCGAAGGGCTTCGTGGCCAGCGGGCGAAGGACCGCGATGGCCACCTGACGACGCGTCAGCCGGGGCAGAGCGAGACCACGACCACCTGAAGGCCTTCGGCGCCTTGTACGATCGCCGCGAGGCGGAACACGCCCTCCGGGCCGGCCTCGAGGTCGAGGCGGAGCACCTCGCCATCGACGCCGAGGGGCCAGACCCCGAGCGGCTCCGGGCCCAGCTGGGACACACGCGCTAGCGATACCGAGCCTGAGCCCGCCGAGAACGCGACATACCGGGCCCCATAGACATCCAGTGTGACGGCCACCGCCTCGGAGACCGCGTCGACGCCAGCTACCGTCTCACCGAACCACTGCCAGCTCGGATCGCGGCGGCGCAGGAGCACGTGCGCGTCCCGGACGTAGGCCACGTAGAGGCCACCGTCCTCGGCGAGCGCCAGATCCGCCGGGCCGGTGAGCTCGGCATCGACCACGTAGGGCACGCCGAGGGGGTTCCCATGAACCAGCGTGCCTCCCTGACGCCAAAGCGCGTGCAGCGTGCCGGATTCAGTGAGCGCAAGGGCCAGCCCCGAGACGTCCGAAGAGAGCCCGAGATCCGCGACGGACCACGTCCCCTCCGCGTCGAGGCCTGTGCCGAGATCCACCCGCAGGAACCCGTCGCCCGCAGTGAAGCCCACGGCGATCGCCTCGCCCCGCACCGACAGGGGGAGCGCTGTGGTGGCTCCCACCGTGCGGACGTGGAAGGGCACGAGCGGCTCCTCGAGGTTGATGAGCGCGAGGTCGCCGTTGGAGAGGTGGCTGACGAAGCGGCCCTCGGGCCCCAGGTGGAGGGAAGGCGCAGCGCTGCCCGTGCCGGAGACCGGGAGCACGCCCTGCGAGTCGCCCACGAGCAGCCGGCGGATTCCATCACCGTCCAAGCCGCTGGCGACCACGACAGGGCCGCTTGCACCCTCGGTGGAGTCCCACGCGAAGAAGTCGCCGCCAAAGCGGAGGTCGCCGAAAGCGGAGAATCCCGCGAGGACCGCCGGGCCGGCTTCGCACGCGCCGCACTCCCCCTCGTCGGTGATCTGGTCGCAGTCGTTGTCGAGGCCGTCGCACGAGGTCTCGACGCTCTCGTAGTCGCCCGCCGCCGTGTAGGCCGCCGAGCCGCACTGCCACCCGGAGGTCCCCTTGCACTGGGCCACCGCGCCCTCGCACTCGCCCGCTTGGATCGGGCACGGCGTGGGCGTGAGCTCCTCGTCCGTGGCTCCGTCACAGTCGTCATCGACGCCGTTGCAGCTCTCCGCGGGGAGCTGCCCGCACGCACCGCAGGCGTTCGGCGTGCAGCAGGTTTGATCGGCGCAGAGCAGCGGCGCAGCGCAATCGCCGGGTGCCTTGCACGGCGAACCCACGCCGCACGGCGAGCACACAGGCCCGCCACAGTCCACGTGGCTCTCGGCCCCGTTGACGCGACCGTCGTCGCAATCGGCACAGGCGCCGAGGTCGCAGTCGCTGTTGTCGCAGTCGTCGTGGGCCAGGCAGGCGAACCCCGGGCCGCAGGGCTTGCAGGCTGGACCGCCACAGTCCACGTCGGTCTCGGCCCCGTTGCTGATGGTGTCCGCGCAGGTCGGGGGTGCGCAGAGGCCCTTCACACAGGGCGACGCCGCGCAGTCGCTGTCGAGCTTGCAGGCGTCCCCGTCATCGCAAGGGGCGCAGACCCCGCCCCCACAGTCGATATCCGTCTCGGCCCCGTCTCGGAGCCCGTCCAGGCACGGATCCACCACGGCCGCGCAGGTGCCCGCGAGGCATGTCTCGGAAGCACAGTCACTCCAGAGCCGACAGGCCTTCCCGACACCGCAAGCGCCACACGCCCCGCCGCAGTCGACGTCCGACTCGTCGCCGTTCACGAGGCCGTCGGTACACGTCGCCACCTCGACGCACACGGACGGGCAGGCTCCCCCGCAGTCGACGCCGGCCTCGCCGTCGTCCTGCACGCCGTTGGTGCACAGGTCGCAGTCCTCGCACACGTCCTGACCGGGTCCCACGTCGGCGCAGGGTCCGCAGCTCCCGCCGCAGTCAATGCCGGCCTCGTCGCCGTCGCGCTCGCCGTTGTTGCAGTCCGGCGCTTGGGCGACGTCGTCTTCGACAGGGCCCGCGCCCCCGCCACCAGAGCTGGCATCAGTGCAGGCCACGAAGCCGAATACCAAGACAGGGACGAGGGCGGCGCTACGCATCACTGTGCAGGCTACCACCGCAGGCAATCGAACCCAGAACACAGGTCCCCTCCAGTTTTCTTTGTGAGGGCGCACCGGGTGGGCCCCGCTCGCTAGACGAGATGAGGGCGCGGCCCCGGTCGGTGAACGGCTCAGCGCACCTTGAGGGTGGCGACCACGGCTTCCATACGGTCCCGCGCGTCGCCGAACAGCATCCGCGTCTTGTCCATGTAGAAGAGGGGGTTGTCGACGCCCGCGTACCCCGTGGCGCGGCCGCGCTTGGACACGACCGTGAGCGCCGCGTCCCAGACGCGCAGCACCGGCATCC
>SXOO01000069.1 GCA_005776725.1 Pseudomonadota bacterium
CCTTGTAACCATTCCATGAGCGGCAGGTCATCGGCGTAGCCGCGCAACAGCGACATTGCCGCATGGGTGTGCAAGTTGATGAGACCGGGGATCAGGGCATGGCCAGGCAGTTGCTGGTGAGCGCTGGCGCGCGCAACGTCGCCGGGCTCGAGGGCGCCAACTCCACCGAGTGCGAGCCCAACTGCGCCGTCCCGGTCATCGACCTGATGGACGACCAGCGGAACGTGGCGGCCAAGGGCGGGACCATGCGGCTGGGCGCGTATCCGTGCACGCTCGAGACCGGGTCCAACGCCTGGGATGCCTACGGGACGGGGTCGATCTCGGAGCGGCATCGCCACCGCTGGGAGTTCAACAACGCCTATCGTGAGACGCTTCAGGCTGCGGGGCTCCGTCTCTCAGGGCTCTCGCCGGACGGCAAGCTGGTGGAGGTGATCGAGATCGCCGACCACCCGTACTTCCTGGGTTGCCAGTTCCACCCGGAGTTCAAGTCGCGGCCGCTGAAGCCCCACCCGCTCTTCGTCCGGTTCATCAAGGCGTCTGCCGTACAGGCCAACACGCGACGACGCGCCCGACCGCACACCGGTGCAGTCGAGGCCATCGTCAATTGAGCGGCGCGGGCGGGTCCTCCCCACCCCGGCAGCTCAGTCTGGCAGCGCGTAGTCCACGATCTGGCCCGCCAGCGCCTCCACCTCCAGGGGGGGCATCCGCGTCTCGCCGATGCGGGCCTCGATCGTGTGCCGCCCCGGAGTGAGCGGCACGCGGTTCGCGCGCACTACGACCCGCTCGCCATCGACGTAGAGGCGGTAACGCTGCTCCGGGCGGGCCGGATGCACCACCAACACGGCAGCCTCGGCTGACGGCTCCACGAAGGGCGCCGTGGTCACAGCGCGAGGCGGCGGCGTTGCCGGCACCTCGGCGCCGGCGTCCGGGCGTGCTGCCGGACGCACGCCCCCCACCGACGGCGGCGCCTCGACCGGATGAGCCACCAGCCAGAGGATCGCGCCGGTGAGCAGCACACACAGCGCCACCAGCCCGAGCAGCACGGCGGTCATCTTGCGGTCGACGTGGGCCGGGAACGCGCCCTCCCGCGGCGCCACGACTGGGAGCGGCGGCGACACCGCAGGCATCTCCGTGTCGGTCCCGCGGCGCCGCAGGTCTTCGATGATCTTCTGGTTCAGCGCCACGATCTCCGCGCGGCTGAGGCGCGCGGTGAGCTCATGCTCATGGACGTCTGGGGATGCGCGCGGCGGGGGCTCCGATGGGCCCTTGGGCAGCTCAATCGCGTCCATCCGGCGCCGCGTGGGCTCGAGCGGTGCGGGGCGCACACTGCGGGTGGGGTCGCCCTCTGGAGGGTCGATGCGCCCACCGTCCACGGTCTCGGCTCCCGCCTCCGCGGGGCGGGGCGCGGCCCGAGCCACAGGGGCGGCGGTAGCCACAGCCGCCGGGGCTTCCATGGTCTCGGAGGCCTCGGGCCGCTCGCCGGCGGGCATGAGCTCGGGATCGGTGTCTACCGAGCGCAGCTCCGGGCCGGGTGACGGAGCCCCCGCTGCGAAGAGCGCCTCGAGGAAGTCCGCAAGATCCGTCTTGGTAAATGCGCGCCCCCGGCTCGCGAGGTAGGACGTGAGCGCCCTCGACAGCTCTAGCGCCGTCGCGTACCGGCGCTCCCGCTCCGGAGCCAGCGCGCGGAGGCAGATCGCCTCGAGCTCAGGCGAGATCTCGGCACGCTTGGCGCGCGGGGAGTCCACCCGGCCCGAGCGCACGCGCGCCATGAGCTGGACGTCGTCTTCGTCGTCGTAGAGGGGCGCGGCGGTCAGCGTCTCGTACAGCACGATCCCGGCGCTGAAGACGTCGCTGCGGTGGTCGAGGTCCTGCCCGCGCGCCTGCTCGGGGCTCATGTAGTAGAACTTGCCCTTGATCACCCCCGCCTGCGTCTCTGTGGCCCGCTGTGTCGCCTTGACGATCCCGAAGTCACCCAGCTTCACCTCGCCGTGCCACGACAGCAGCACATTCTGAGGGCTGACGTCGCGATGCACGATCTTGAGCGGCTCGCCGGTGGAGTCTTTGCGCGTATGTGCGAAGTGGAGCCCGAGGCAGAGCTCGGCCACCACATAGCAGGCCGCCTCGATCGGCATGAAGAGCTCGCGCGCGTGCAGCTCCTTCAGCACCTGGAACAGGTCGCGCCCGTCGACGAGCTCGAGGGCCATGAACACGCGGCCCTGATCGATCCCGAGGTCCATGACCTGGACGATGTTCGCGTGCTGGAGCTGTGCCGTGATCCGCGCTTCGTCGATCAACATCCGCACGAAGGCCGGGTCGCCCTCGAACTCGTCGTGGAGGCGCTTCACCACCACGCGCTTCTCGAAGCCGCCGTAGCCGCGCGCCCGCGCGAGGTAGATCTCGGCCATGCCGCCGACCGCGATCCGGCTCAGGATGTCGAAGCCCCCGATGGAGCGCGGCAGCGACCCGTCGCTCACGTAGCGCCCAGCCTCACTCGGCGCCGCGACCTGGGATGTAAAGCGCAGCGGCGCCGACCGGAGGTCGGAACGCACGGCACATCGCGGCCACCTCGAGGCGGATACGCTCGAGCGCCTGGGGATCCCCACGCGACTCGTTCGACCGCGCGATGAAGTCCGCGATCGCGATCATCTCGGGCGCCCCCATGCCCCGCGACGTGACAGACGGGGTGCCGATCCGTACACCGCTCGGATCGAACGGCTTTCGGGGATCGAACGGGATCGTGTTCATGTTGGCCTCGAGGCCCGCGAGCGCCATCGCCCGGGAGAGCTCCTTGCCGGTGGCGCCCTTGCTCGTGGCGTCGATCAGGATGAGGTGGTTGTCGGTGCCGCCCGTGACGAGGCGGAAGCCGCGCTCGAGCAGCGCTTCAGCCAACGCCTTGGCGTTGTCCACGATCGCTCGCGCGTACAGCTTGAAGTCGGGCTGTGCCGCCTCGGCCAGCGCCACGGCGAGGCCCGCGATGGTGTGCTCGTGCGGGCCGCCCTGCAAGCCCGGGAAGACCGCCTTGTCGATCGCCTTCGCGTGGGCCTCCCGACAGAGGAGGAGCCCGCCTCGTGGGCCGCGCAGAGTCTTGTGGGTGGTGGTGGAGACCACGTCCGCGTGCGGCACCGGCGACGGATGCACGCCGCCGACCACGAGGCCCGCGATGTGCGCGATGTCGCAGAGGAGATAGGCGCCCACTTCCCGGGCGATCGCGCCGAACGCCTCGAAGTCGATCGTCCGCGGATAGGCCGTGGCCCCGGCCACGATCACGCGGGGCCGCACCTCGAGGGCCTTGCGGCGGATCGCGTCGTAGTCCAAGCGGTGCGTGTCGGGGTGCACCTCGTAGCGCTCCGGCTTGTAGAACTGCCCAGTGACGGACACGCCCCAGCCGTGCGTGAGGTGGCCGCCGTGCGGCAGCGAGAGCCCCAAGATCGTGTCGCCCGGCTTGCAGAGCGCCACATACACGGCGAGGTTCGCCGGCGAGCCGCTGTAGGGCTGGACGTTGGCGTGCTCGGCGCCGAACAACGCCTTGGCGCGCTCGATGGCCAGGCCCTCGACCTGGTCCACCACCTCCTGCCCTTCGTAGTACCGCTTGCCGGGGTAGCCCTCGGAGTACTTGTTGGTGAGGACCGAGGCGGTGGCTTCGATGACTGCGGAGCTGGTGTAGTTCTCGCTGGGGATGAGCCGGATCTGCTCGAACTGCCGCCGCTCCTCGGCTCGGAGGAGCGCATACAGCGCGGGATCGGTGTCGCGGAGCGCGCTCATCGGGTCTCTCCTGACTGGATTCGCTCGATACGGGTGGTCACGTTGCGTCGCTCCTTCGTCTCGCCGACCGCGAGGGCGAGATACCGCCGGTAAGCCGCTTGGGCGTCGTCGAAGCGCTTCTGCTCTTCGAGCCACGCTCCGTGGTTGTAGTGCGCGCTGAGCAGCACCTCCGCGGCATCCGGGGCCCGGGAGGCCTCGGCCACGGCGATCGCGCGCTGGTACAGCGCCTCGACGCCCTCTGCTCCCCCGAGATCCGCCGCGACGGCTATGGCCAGTGACGGCGCAGGGTCGTTCGGTGCCAGAGCGGCCGCCCGCTCAGCGCGCTCGCGGGCCTCGGCGAACCGCTCGAGGCTGCGAAGCGCGATCGACTGGATCACCAGCCCCTTCACGTCGTCGCCGTAGGTCTCGAGCGTGGCGGCCAGCGTGTCGAAGGCGTCGAGGTGGCGGCCGGCCCTGACCAGGGACCCGGCGTGGGCCACGGCCAGCTCCTTGTCCTGGGGCTGGCGAAAGAGGGCCTCGTCGTACGCGGCGAGCGCGTCGCTGAAGTATCCCTGCCTAGACTTCAGCGCGGCCAGATTGACCCAGGGCGCGGTGTCCTCCGGACGCAACGCGGCCGCCTTCTTGAAGGCCGCTTCCGCGTTGACGTCTGCTCCCAGCTCCAGCTCGACCAGGCCGAGGTTGTTCCAGGCCGCTGCGTGGGATGCGTCTACCTGGACGCACCGGATGAGCGCGGTGCGCGCCGCGGCGAAGTCGCCAAGCGTGGCCTGGAGCGTCCCAAGCGTGTACCAGCCCATCCCGTCGGTGGGATCCTCAGCCACGCGCCGATCAGCGACCTCCAGCGCGCCCGCAAGGTCGCCTTCCGAGGACTTGTCCCGGGCCTCGGGCAGGCCGCCGCGGAACGGAACGGGGGTGGCGCCGAAGCGCCCGGACGGGGCCTCGGTGGTCGCGCAAGCGGCCGCAAGCACGCACCCGACAACGGAGAGAGGGAGAGACTGCACGCGGACACTCATGGGGCGAGGTTGAAGCTCCTGTAGAGGTGGACCCGGGGGGAGCCGGGCTGGGTCCCACAGCTCAGGTCGTCGCAGATCCAGGCGGCATGGAAGAGACCACCGTCGTCGACGGCCGTGAACGGCAGCGGCCCCCCCGTGGGGAGCGTGGTGCAGGCGGCAGACTTGATCCGGCAGAGCGACCAGGCGCCGCTCTTCAGCGCCAGCGTCCCCCAGGCGTCGCCACCGGGCCCCAGCACGAAGCGGGCCGCGAGCTGGCCTTCCGCCAGCACCTCCGCCACACCGTCCACGAGCCGGACCAGCTGGACCCCGCTGGCTGCCTCGAGGCGTAGGGACAGCGGCCCCGGCGCATCGCCGAGAACTTGAGTGGGCGGACCGAGGAGCTCGTCCACGAGGGTCGTGACGTGCAGGCTGGTCTCGTTCACCGCGATGAGGCGCCAGAAGCTGCCTGTGTTCCGAAGGGCGAACACCGCCGACCCGCCGCTCACGCCGAGGAACTCGGGTCGATTGGTCAGGCCGTCGACGACCGCCGCAGTGAGGAGCTGCAGGTTCGACCCGTCGAAGTGGTAGAGGCCGGCGCCCGAGCTGCCGTTGTGGAGCACGTACGTCGCGACCACGCTCTCCACGACCGAGGCATAGCCCTTGGTCGCGACCAGCTCCAAGCCCCCCAGCTCGCCGCCGAGGGTGAGCACCGTCTGGTTGGGGCCGAACGTGCCCAGCAGGTGGCTGAGCACTTGCCCCTTACGGGTCACCCAGAGCCCCTGGATCACCGGCTTGGTGGCGCTGTCCACCCCCGTGAGCCGGAGCTGCGCATCGACGGGGCCCCGAAGCAGGGCCTCCACACCGCTGGCGCCGGACTTGTTCGTGCGCCAAGCCACAGCCACCGCCTCACTCCGCTGGTTGGCGGCGGTGACCCGCCCGTACGCGGGGACGGTGGTCGTGGTCCAGAGCGCTGGGGTGCCCAGCCCGTCCGTGTCGACCACCTCAGCCACCTCGGCGCCGCAATCACCCACGGCCACGACCCGCGCCCCGGCCCGGATGATCGCGGGCGCACACATCGGTCGGCTCGCGACCGCCTCGCCCGAGGCCACCGTGCCGAGCTGAGGACTTGTGCCGAGCATCGCGATCCAGAGTCGCCCGCCGGGGGTGGACTGCGCGGTCATCTCGCTACACGCGGTGACCCCGGACACAGCAGCGGCGGGCCCAGGGACCGCTCCGTCGAGCCGCACCACCTCTGGCGCGCCTACACGGCGCTGGCACCACCAGGGATTACCCGAGTCGGTGTCCATGGCCAGGAACGCGAGCCCAGAGAGCGTGGTGAGAGGCAGGGGCGCTGTGAGCGGCTCCACGGCCTTGCCGGTGTCTGCGAGGAGCGCCACCACGCCGTACTTCGCAGCGGACTGGAACGGGAGGTAGTGCGTGCCGTCCCGGCCCACGACGTGCCCGGCGCCGTTCGAGTCGACGAACGCGGCGGCGGACTTCGTGAGCACCGCCGCCTTGCCAGCCTCCAGAGCGTACAGCTTCTGCGAGGACGCCTCTTGCGTCACACCGAAGGACGCGTCCCCTGCGGCGAGCCATGTGGGCAGCACCGTCGTGAGTACGCCCGAGCCGAAGGCGTCAGCCGCGCCTCCTTCCACGACGCGTCGGGCCACGACGCCGCCGCTGGTGGTGAGCGCGCCCACGTAGGCCGCGCGGTCCCCCGAGACGTATGGCGTGGTCACGGCCGTGGCAGAGGACGCGAAGTGCGCGTCGCTGACGCTGAAGTCTGCCGCGTCCACCACCACGAAGCTGGCGGGGAGGCACGAAGAGCAGCCCGCGGCGTCCGATAGAACTAGCGCCGTCACCCCGCCGCCCGCTGCGCCGAGGATCGCACCCGTCGACAGGCCGGGCGGCAGCTCGATGTCGTGGTCACAGACGTCGCCGATCCCATCGAGATCGAGATCGGACTGGTGCGGCGAGAACAGGGTGGGGCACGTGTCGGCGCCGTCGAGGACCTGGTCGTCGTCGTCATCTTCGTCGCACGCGTCGCCCTCGGGGTCGCCGTCGAGGTTCGCCTGGCCGGGGTTCTCCACGGTGCGGCAGTTGTCGTCGGTGTCCGCGAGGCCGTCGTCGTCGTCGTCTTCGTCGCAGGCGTCGCCGAGCAGGTCGTCGTCGCTCGCGGCCTGATCGGGGTTGGCCACGAGCGGGCAGTTGTCGTCATTGTCCTGCTTGTCGTCGTTGTCGTCGTCCGGATCACAGACGTCACCGAGGTCGTCATGGTCCGTGTCTTCCTGATCGGAGTTCGGCGCACAACCAGGGCAGTTGTCCTGGCTGTCCGGCACGCCGTCGTTGTCGTCGTCGTCCTCACACGCGTCCCCGAGGTCGTCGCCGTCGCAGTCGGCCTGATCCGAGTTCGCCACACAGACGCAGTTGTCGTCGACGTCGAAGCGAAGGTCGTCGTCGTCGTCGTCGTCGCACGCGTTGCCGAGGAGATCGACATCACACGACTCCTGCAGCGGGTTCGCCACCAACTGGCAGTTGTCTGATGCGTCGAGCACGTCGTCCTCGTCGTCATCGAGATCGCAGGCGTCCCCCTCCCCGTCCTTGTCGGTGTCGGTGAGGTCCGTGGAGCTGAGGCCGAGGCAGTTGTCGATGGAGTCGCACACCCCGTCGGTGTCCGCGTCGACGTTCGTCACGTCGTCCACGCAGACATCACACGCATCGCCGACGCCGTCTTCGTCCGTGTCGACCTGGCTCGCCTGGAACACGAGCGCGCAGTTGTCGGAAGCGTCGTCCTCGCCGTCGTTGTCGTCGTCGGGGTCACAGACGTCGCCGAGGAGGTCCTTGTCGTTGTCGGCCTGGTCCGGGTTGTGGTCGAGGCGGCAGTTGTCGGGGACCTCGTCGTCGACGCCGTCGCCGTCGTCGTCCGGGTCACACGCGTCGCCCTGCCCGTCTTGGTTCTGGTCGGCTTGTTTGCCAGCGACCGCCTGGTTGGCGGTGGTCGGACAGTTGTCGGCGCTGTCGACGACCTCGTCGCCATCGCGGTCGTCGTCGCAGGCGTCGCCCTTGCCATCGCCGTCCAGGTCGGCCTGATCGGGGTTGCCCGGGTTCTTCACGGTGGGGCAGTTGTCGCTCACGTCCAACACCGTGTCGGCGTCGTCGTCGGGATCGCAGGCGTCGCCCACCTTGTCGCCGTCGGTATCGAGCTGGTCCGTATTGCCGTCGGTGGGGCAGTTGTCCGTCTTGTCTCCCACCGTGTCGTCGTCGGTGTCTGCCTTGAGCGGGTTCGTGGCGGTCTCCTCGGGGTCGGCCAGTCCGTCGCCGTCGTCGTCGTCGTCGGTGGCGTCAGGCAGCGCGTCGTCGTCCGAGTTGTTGAGCACCGTGAGCGACACCTCCAGCGTGCCTTCGGCGCCCGTGGCGTCACGCGCCGCGAAGGTGAGCGTGAGGCGCGCGTCGGCGCCCGGCTCGGAGACGCCCTGCCCGGGGGTCCACTGAAAGACACCGTCTTCCAAGGTCGATCCGTCCGGCGGCGACGCCACCGACAGGGTGAGCACATCCCCCTCCGGGTCGGTGGCCGAGACCTCTAGTCGGAACAGAACGCCTTCGACGGCCTCCTGGGGGCCGACCTCGGCGAACGCTGGCGCGCCGTTCGAGCCGACGTCCTGCTCGGGTGGCACCACGATCTCGGGGCAGCCGAGCGTCAAGACCAGCAGGAGCGGGAACAGTGAACGATTACGCATGGGCTCCGATGCTACCCTCGCGGCCCCACGTGTGTCACCCCGCCGTTCCCGCTTGATGGTCCGAGCTTGGGGTGATTCCATCCCCCGCGTGTCACCGACTCGTCACGTCCGCTCCCCCCGTGCTTCGAGTAGGCTGCGCGCCGTGCCGCTCGATGACCCGTCCCTCTACCAGAACCGCGAGCTGTCGCTCCTCGAGTTCAATCGGCGAGTCCTCGCGCAGGCAGCGGATCCCTCGGTGCCGCTCCTCGAGCGACTGCGATTCCTCACGATTAGCTGCACCAACCTCGACGAGTTCTTCGAGGTGCGCGTGGCGGGCCTCGTGGAGCAGGTCGAGGCGAAGGTGGCCACGCCGTCGGGTCCCGATGGGCTCACCCCGGAGGAGGTGCTCCGGCGCATCCGCGGCGGGGTCGAGGCGCTGGTGGCAGAGCAGTATCGGATCCTCATGGACGTGCTGCTCCCTACGCTGGCTTCGGAGGGCATCGTCGTCCTCAAGCGCGGCGACTGGAACCCCGCTCAACGGGCGTTCTGTCAGTCGTTCTTCGAGAACGAGGTCCAGCCGGTGCTCACCCCGATCGCTCTGGACCCTGCGCACCCGTTCCCGGCGGTTCTGAACAAGGTCCTCACCTTCGTGGTGAAGCTCGAGGGCGACGACGCCTTCGGGCGCGACGCGGCGATCGCAGTGGTGCAGGCGCCGCGCACCGTGCAGCGGCTCATCCCGGTGCCGGATCCCATCGGGGGCGCACCGCACACCTTCGTCCTGCTCTCGTCGGTCATCCACGAGTTCGTCGGGGACCTGTTCCCCGGGATGACGGTGACCGGCTGCCACCCGTTCCGGGTCACGCGCAACTCGAACCTATGGGTGGACGAGGAGGAGGTGGAAGACCTCCTGGCCGCGATCCGCGGCGAGCTGCGACGGCGGCACTATGGCGAGGAGGTGCGCGTGGAGGTCCCGGCCTCTTGCCCGGCCGACATCGCGCGCTTCGTCCTGGACGAGTTCGAGCTCCCCGAGTCGTCGCTGTACCGCGTGCCGGGCCCGGTCAACCCGTTCCGCTTGCAGGCGATCTGCGACATCGAGCGCCCCGAGCTGAAGTTCGCGCCGTTTCGGGCGGCGCTGGCCAGGGAGCACCACGGCAGCGAGCTGTTCGAGACCATCCGGCGCGGCGACGTGGTGCTGCATCACCCCTACGACGCGTTCACGCCCGTCATCGACTTCCTCCGCAGCGCGGCCAAAGACCCGGGGGTGGTGGCGATCAAGGCCACCCTGTACCGCACCGGGCCGCGCTCCGAGTTCGCCGAGGCGCTGGTGGACGCGGCGCGCGCGGGCAAGGAGGTCA
>SXOO01000070.1 GCA_005776725.1 Pseudomonadota bacterium
CGCCGAGGGCCCGATCACCGAACAGGACGTTGTCCGAGTGCACCACGGCATGGGCCCCGAGGAGCTGGCGCGGGTGGGGCGCGATGTGGAGCGCGTGGTCCTCGCGCGCGCCGTGAGAGCTCACCTCGAGCGGCGGGTCGTGGTGGAAGGGCACCGCACCATCGTTCTGTGAGCGCGGCGCCTGTGGTAGTCAACGGGCATGAACCGCCCCTTCAGAATCCTTGGTCTACAGCAGCTCGCCATCGGCGGGCCCGACAAGTCCGCGCTCGCGTCCCTGTGGGTCGACCTCTTCGGGCTCGAACGCCGCGGCACCTTTCGGAGCGAGCGCGAGAACGTCGATGAAGACATCCTGGTGCTCGGAAGCGGTCCTACTGCCGTAGAGATCGATCTCATGCAGCCGCTCGATCCCGAGAAGAAGCCGCGTGTCGACCAGCCGCCGCTCAACCACCTCGGCCTCTGGGTCGACGACCTCGACGCCGCCGTGGAGTGGCTCTCCGCCAACGGAGTCCGCTTCGCGCCGGGGGGGATCCGCGTGGGCGCCGCCGGGCACCGCGTCACATTCATCCATCCCCGGCCGTCCCCGGAGTCCCCGCGCTCGGGGGAAGGTGTGCTCATCGAGCTGGTCCAGGCGCCGCCCGAGGTGCGCGCTGCGCTCTGACCCGACTCGGGCGGCCCCGCCGCTCACGCATTAGGCCTTAAAATGGAAAAGGGGCGGTCGCACCATGCGACCGCCCCCCGAGGGGCTGTGGGCGGCTCACGTAAAGTGTCACAACCCCCCGATTTTGGCTGCCTGGGAACCTAGCAACCGCCGTGCCAGGGGTCAGAAGCGCATACGGCGCCGGTTCCGCGAGCTGGGCGTGTTGCGTTTCTCTACACTCGTCTTCGTCATGGACGGGCCAGGGCCGCCACGATGCGCTGCGCCAGCGTCGGCCCCACGCCGTCCGTCTCCGCGATCGCCGCGATGTCGGCTCTGCGTACTCCCTCGAGCGAGCGGAAGCGAGCCAGGAGCGCCTTGCGTCGCGCGGGGCCGACGCCCTCGATGGCGTCGAGCGCCGACCCCACCCGCGCCTTCCCGCGCGTCTTGCGATGGAAGGTGATGGCGAAGCGGTGCGCTTCGTCCCGCAGGCGCGTCAGGAGATAGAGCGGCGCACTGTTCTGTTTCAAGACGATGGGGTCCTTCACGCCCGGCACGAAGACCCGCTCGAAGCTCCGCTCCACCGGGGCGTCTGGGGCGTCGTTCTGGACTCGCGCCTTGGCGAGGCTGCACAGGTCGATCCCAACGTTACCGCCTGGCCCGTTGGCCACCCCCACCTCCAACTCGCGCAGAACATCGAACGCTACTCCCAGCTGTCCCTTGCCACCGTCGATCACGAGCAGGTCCGGGAGAACCCAGTCGCCCTTCCGTGAGCGCTCGAAGCGCCGAGTGAGCGCCTCCCGCATCATGAGGAAGTCGTCCGGCGTGTCCTGGCAGCGGATGTGGAAGGTCCTGTATTGGCTGGGTTCGGGCTCGCCGCCAACGAACACCACCATCGAGGCGACCGGATCCGTCCCCTGGATGTTCGAGATGTCGAAGCACTCGACTCGCTCGGGGAAGCGCGTGAGGCGGAGGCGGCGCTGCAGCTCGCCCAGCACGTCCCTGGCGCGCGCGTCCTTGTCCTTGTCCAGGGCCAGCGCGCCCTCCGCGTTGCGGCAGGCCATATCCACGAGACGCTTGCGCTCGCCCCGCGCGGGCACCTTCAGCTCCACGCGCGCGCCCCGACGCTCCGTGAGCTGCGCCTCCATCAGGTCCGCGTCGTCGATGGGGAGCGGCAGGAGGATCTCCCGAGGGATCTCCGCCGCCGGTCCGTAGTACCGCGAGACGAACTCGCCCAGGACCAGCGCGTCGGGCGCTTCGTTTCGTCCTAGCCTGAACGGCTGCGCTCCCGCCACACGCCCCCGACGCACTCGCTGCACATGCACCGCCACGAACGGGCCCTCGCGACACAGACCCAGGACGTCGAGGTCGTCCAAGCCCTGCATGACGACCTCTTGCTTCTCCAGCGACTGCTCCACGTCCTTCACCTGGTCGCGGATGCGGGCGGCGCGCTCGAAGTCCATAGCCTCGACCGCCGCGCCCATGTTCCCCCGCAGCTCGTCCAGGAGCTCGTCCGTCCGCCCGTCCAGGAACAGCGACACCTCGCGCACGCTGCGCGCGTAGTCGCTCTCCGGCACCGGCAGCACGCACGGCCCCGGGCAGCGCTTGATCTGGTACTCGAGGCACGGGCGCGAGCGGTTCGCGAACTCCGTGTCCCGGCAGGTGCGCAGCTGGAAGTGGCGGTTCACTACACGCAGCGCCTGCCTCAGCGCGCTGGCCGACGCGTACGGGCCGAAGTAGCGCGCTCCGTCCTTCTTGCGGATTCGGGTGACCTCCAGGCGCGGGAACGCGTGCTCGGGCCCAAGGCGCAGGTTGAGGAAGTTCTTGTCGTCCTTGAGCTTGACGTTGAACCGGGGCTGGTGGGCCTTGATCAGCTCGTTCTCTACGAGCAGCGCCTCTGCGGCCGTCCGCGTGGTGACGACCTCGATGTCGCCCAGCACCTGATCGAGCAGCTTGACGAAGAAGCGCGTGTCGCCGCTGGACGCCGCGAAGTATTGCCGCAACCGCGCCCGCACGTTCTGGGCCTTGCCCACGTACACCACCACCCCCGCTCGGTCCTTCATCACGTAGACCCCGGGCGTGGTGGGGAAGGTGCGAATGCGCTCGGCGAGCCGGCGCCCCCCTTCGGATTCGGCGAGGGTCTCGAACTCGGGGTCGGCAGCAGGGTTCTTCATTGCCGGCCAAGATAGCAAACGGGGCGCGGGTCGGGTGACGCCCCTCCGGAGGCCGGGTATAGTCCCCGGCCGTGCCGCGTCTCGAGTACATCGACAACAGCGGGTCGAGGGCCGTCGTCGACCTCTCGCCTGGGCTCAACGTGAGCATCGGGCGTAATCCGGGATCCACGATCCAAACGGCCAACCCCTCGGTGTCTCGAAACCATGCTCGCGTCTGGTTCGCCGAAGGTGTGTGGAACTTCAAGGACCTCGGCAGCTCGAACGGCTCGTACCTCAACGACGACCCGCAGCGCGAAGGGCGCCTGAAGCCCACGGACCGCCTGCGCTGCGGCGACTTCGTGATCTCGTTCATCGACGAGGCGAGCGGCGAGGCGCCACGCCCCGCCAGGCCGTCGGAGCCTTCGCGCGCCGAAGCGCCTCCAAGCCGCACCATCGCGCCCTCGGCCGCCGACCGGTCGCCGTCTACGCGCGCGCCATCCGTGGACCTCCGGGCAACGCGGGCGCCGTCCTCACGCGCCGAGCCCCCGCCGTCGCGCGCCGAGCCACCCCGCTCGGAGCCGCCACGCTCTGAGGCGCCGCGCTCCGAGTCCGCGCCCTCTCGCGCCGACGCCAGGGCACACGGCGAAGAGCGCCTCGTGGCGCAGATCAAGGAGCAGGGCAGCGAGATCCACGGTCTGCATCGCGACCTCACCGAGGCGCGCGCGATGGTCAAGGACCTGGAGGTAAAGCTGGTCGACTGGGAGGGGCGCGCCAAACGGTATGAGGTGGAGCTCGACTCGGTCACCGAGAAGTACGTCCAGCTGAAGGACCAGCTCACGCTCACCAAGGAGCGGCTCGACGAAGCACGCGAGGAGATCGAAGAGCGCAACGAGCGCGTCTTCCAGCTGGAGGCGAAGAACACCGAGCTCGAGGTCGACTCGCAGGCGGCGCGCGAGCGGGCCTCGTCGAACCAAGAGTACGTCTCCCAGTTCAAGATCAAGGTCACGCAGAAAGAGCGTCAAATCGAAGACTTGCAGCGTCAGTACGACCTGCTCGAGTTCGATCTCCGCGCCAAGTCCGAAGAGAACCGCCTGCTCGTCGAAGAGCGCGACAGCGAGTTCGGGGACACCCAGAAGCTCGAGCGCCGCATCAACCAGCTGCGTGAGGTGATCTCCGACAAGGAGAACGTGATCAGCGAGCTGCGCCTGGAGCTCGAGAACAAGGACATCGAGATCCGTCAGATCCGTATGGGCGTGGGCATGTCCAGCCTCGAGGACGAGAAGCGGAAGCTGCTCGAGGACTACTACGCCAAGGTCCGCGAGGTCGACGAGCTCCGCGGGCGGCTCGACAAGAGCAAGATGGACCGCACGGAGTCCGAGCAGAAGCTGAAGGAGGCGCTGGCCGAGGTCGAGCGGAAGTCTCAGGCATTCGCAGACATCGCCTCGCATCCGGAGTTCAAGGCCAAGGCCCGCGAGGCCACGCGCCTGGACGAGCGCCTCAAGGAGGTCGAGGCCGAGCTCGCGGGTGCGCAGCAGCGCCTGTCGGAGTTCACTGCAGACGAGAAGAAGCGCCTCCAGGGCGAGGTGGCGTTCTACAAGCGCAAGAGCGCCACCATCGAAGACAAGTTGGCAGGGGCACAAGCGCGGGCCCAAGAGCTGGAGCGGGACCTCGACGCGGCGCGCGCAGAGCGCGACCAGCTGGCCGTGCCGGCACCTGAGACTACGGCCTGGCCCTCGGCGAACACTGGGCTCATCCAGAGCCCTTACGCAGCGGCGCCCGGACCAAGCGCCGAGGTGCTGGCCGAGGTCGACGCGTTGTTCGAGATGTTCGAGCAGCTTCGCGGCAACTTCCGCTTCCTGAAGCGCTATGTGCAGGACCTCGAGGGCACTGTGTCCACCAGCGCCCCAGCCACGGACCCAGCGGCGATCGACCCGCGCGAGGTCGTCGATTCCATGAGAGATCTCCTCAGCGTCGTCGAGAGCGACGCCGGGGCGCTCAAGTCCGGGCTCCAGCGCCTGCAGAAGCACGTTGGTGCCGTGTAAGAGAGGGGTAGATGGCCAAGATCGAGAGCTCCCAGGAAATCGAAGACCTCCTCCGCGCGCGCTACCCACTGGTGTACGTGGTGAGCGCCGAGGAGAAGCGGGTCGAGGACGCGCTCGTCGAGATCGGCAAGCGGCGCAACCGCAAGGTGTTGTTCTGGTCGGTGACCCAGGGCCTCCAGGCGGCGGACTCGTCCGAGAGCTTCTCGGACATCAAGGACCCCCTGAGGGCCCTCGAGTTCCTCGCCAAGTACGAAGACGACGCGATCTTCGGGCTCCGCGACTTCCACCCGTACTTGCAGGATCCCACCGTCACCCGGCGGCTCCGCGACCTGAACCGCGACTTCAAGCGGGGCTCCCACCACCGCCGCAACGTGGTGCTCATCTCGGGGCTCCTGAAGGTGCCCACCGAGATCGAGAAGGACGTCGCCGTCGTCGACTTCGACCTGCCGAAGCGCGAAGAGATCGCCGTTATCATCGACAAGCTCTGCGCGTCCTTGAAGTTGGACTTCGCCCTCAAGAAGGACCCGGAGATGCACCGGAAGGTGGTGGAGGCCGCGCTGGGCCTCACGGAGGAGGAGGCGGAGAACGTCTTCTCGAAGTCCATCATCCGGCGGCGCGACTTCGACATCCCCACCATCGTGTCCGAGAAGAAGTCGATCATCCGCAAGAGCGGGGTGCTCGAGTTCTATGAGACCGACAGCGACATGAACGATGTCGGTGGGCTCGAGATCCTGAAGGACTGGCTTCGTAAGCGGGCCCGAGCTTTCACCAAAGAGGCTCGCGACTTCGGCCTCCCGATGCCGAAGGGCATCTTGCTGCTCGGCATCCCGGGCTGCGGAAAGTCCCTCACCGCGAAGGCGATCGGCGCCGCGTGGCAGGTGCCGCTGCTGCGGCTCGACGTGGGCAAGGTGTTCGCCGGGCTGGTCGGCCAGTCGGAAGAGAACATGCGCAAGGCGATCAAGACCGCCGAGGCTGTCGCGCCCTGCATCCTATGGCTCGACGAGCTGGAGAAGGGCTTCTCCGGCTCGCAGTCCTCGGGTTCCACCGACGGAGGGACCACCGCGCGTGTCTTCGCCAGCTTCCTGACGTGGCTCCAAGAGAAGACCTCGCCGGTGTTCGTGATCGCCACGGCGAACAACGTCAACATGCTCCCGCCCGAGCTCCTCCGTAAGGGTCGCTTCGACGAGATCTTCTTCATCGACCTCCCCACCTCGGAAGAGCGAAGGAAGATCACCGAGATTCACATCTCGAAGAAGAAGCGAGACGTCTCGCTCTTCGACTTCGACAAGGTGGTCTCGGCCACACAGGGCTTCTCTGGCTCGGAGATCGAGCAGGCGGTGGTGTCGGCGCTCTACGACGCGTTCGAAGACAGCGTCGACATCGACACCGACCGCATCGTCAAGAGCTGCCAGGAGTTCATCCCGCTCTCGTACACGATGAAGGAGACCATCGACGGGATGCGCGAGTGGTCCAAGTCGCGTGCTCGGGCGGCCTCTCTGTCCACGGCCGACGCCCTCGAGGCGAGTGCGGCCCGTCAGCTGGAGATCTGATGAGCCACTTCACCGCGGTAGAGACAAAGATCAACGACCTCGTCTGCCTCAAGCGGGCGCTCAAGGACCTCAACATCCAGTTCGCCGAGGCCCAGCAAGGCCAGGAGGTCATGGTCAAGGGGTACCAGGGCCAGACCACCGGCGCGCTCATGAGCATCCAGATCTCCAAGAGCTACGAGATCGGCGTGAAGCTGGACGCGAAGGGCAATGTTCAGTTCGTGGCCGACTGGTGGGGCGTCGAGACCACCCGGGGCTGGTCGGAGGAGGAGTTCATCAAGAAGGTGACCAAGCGATACAGCTACCACAAGGTCATGGCCGAGATTCAGAAGCGCGGCTACACGTTGGAGAGCGAGGAGGTCAAGGAAGACCAGACCGTTCAGATCCGCGTCCGGAACTGGGGGTAAGCCGTGGCACAGAAGACCGACATCATCTTCACGATCGACGACTCGGGGAACATCACCATCACTGTCGAGGGGGTGAAGGGCAAGGACTGCACGGCCCTCACGAAGGAGCTCGAGGAGGCCTTCGGGATCGTGGTCGATAAGCAGTTCACCGCCGAGTACTACCAGCAGGCCGAGTCCGGCCGCGTCTCCATCAAGCTCGGGGGCGACTGACCTGCGATGGTGGTTCGCGCGCCAGACGCGGGCCGCACGCGAGCCGCCGATTTCGAAGTCACCCTCTCACCGCGCTCTTGGCGCGCTGATGACGCCGGGAACCCCGAGCCAGACCTCGCCTTCGTATCGCTCAAGCGGCGCTTCTGGCGCAGGAACCTCGGTTGGAGCAAGGGCTTGGTCCGTGCCGAGGACAGAGCCGACGCGGTGCCCTTGGCCACGCAGGTCTCGGAGCGCCACAAGGAGACGCCCACCCTCTCCGTGCCGCACCGCGAGGGCAACCCCGACGAGGACTACGACACCTCCCTCGTCGATCGCATGGATGAGAAGACCCCGCAGTTCAAGCTGCGCAACGTCGACCGCTATGTCATGGAGTCCGACACGGACCGGATCGAGTGGGCGGAGTCCGCTATGCCGGACCGCCGCGCCTACGAGAAGGACCTCGCCGAGGTGCGTGCGGCGCGACACGAACCGCCCGAGCTGGGCATGGCCGACATGGCAGGCGGCGTGGTCAACGACGTCCGTCGCCGCAACCGGCACGTCTTCCGCGCGATCGACTGGGGTGAGTGGCTCGGCCAGGAGCACAAGCGCGATTCGGGCGGGCGGCTCTGGACCTACAAGCCCCCGGGGGACGGCCTGAGAACGCGACCGTGGATGGAGATCCGGATCGTGGAGCACAAGTTCTGGAAGGGCCGGCTCATCACCGAGCAATACTGACCCTGGGCGTCAGAGGAGGCGCCCGATCCCCTTCTTCTTCTTTCCCTCCAGCTCGCTGATCAGGATCTCCACCTCGGCCTGCCCCGGTGCGGCCAGGCGCTTGGTGCGGTCTAGCTGGGCGCGCGCGTCCTCGGTCCTCCCAGCGGCGAGCAGCGACTTCGCGCGTCCGAGCTCCAGCCAATACTGGTACTTGCGCTGACCCGGCTCTGCGGCGATCGCCGCCTCGAGCAGGCCTCGGGCGCGTTCGAAATCTCCGATGCAGATGAAGAACCGCGCCTCCAAGAACCAGTCCTCCGGCCCTGGCGTCAAGGCCTCCTTCGGGCTGCGGCGTGTCCGCGCCGGTCCCGCCTCGGCGTCGTCCTCGGCCAGAGGCTCGGCCGGCCTCGACTCCTCGTCGTGGGCCTGCTGGATTGCCGCGGCCGCCAAACGCGCGAGGCTGAAGCCCGCGGCCTCCTCGGGCGTCGGGGGTGGCGCGGCCGGCGGGTGCGGTTCGGCAGCACGTGAGGGCGTGGCCGAGGACGCCGGGGCCTGGGCCACCTGGGGCTTCGTCCCTGGCTGGGCGTCGCCCCGCCAGAACGCGGCGGCGCCCGTGTCCGTCTCGGTGACGGCGCGGGGCGCGGCCCACGCGGAAGGGGCGGGCGCGGCGTCGTCGCCGAAGATGTCGTCTACCTCATCGAAGGTGGGCACCTCGAGCGTGGCCGGCTCCGGGGCGAGCGCCGCCGATGCCGGCGCGGCCGCCACGGCCGGTGACGAAGGCACAGCCGAAGGTGCTGCCGCGGCCGGTGCCGCGGCCCCGGCGGCCTCCTGCAGCGCCTCGAACTCGAACTCGATGGCAAGCCCTTCGTTCGCGGTCGCTGGCGCAGCCCGCTCCGGCGGCCGACCGGAGCCCCCGAACGGCGTGGCCTGGCTGGGGACGAGCTCCTGCACGCGGGCACCCGCCGCCTCGTCACTGTTGGATCGGCGCCGGTGAGTCTCTGCGGTCGTCGGCCCAACGTTGCGGCCGCCCGAGCCCGACAGGCGGCCTTCGGGCGTCGCCGGCGGCGACCCTCCGTGTGCAGGCCCTCCCGTCCGCGGTGTGAGGCGGCCAGCCCCCGTCAGGCCTGCGGTCTCCCGGCCCTCGGCGGGCACGGTGGAGCGCGCCCTACTTGGTCGCCCGACGGGCGAGTCGTTCGACGGCGCGGCCGGCTCTTGCGTTCGCCCAGCCTCCGCCTCGTGCACATGATCCGTGGCAACCTCGGCCTCCCTGAAGAGCGAGTCCAGGCTCGACTCGGGCTCCGGGGCCGGCTGGGGCCGCGGCCTCCCTTCGAGGCGGGCGAGGTACTCCGCGCGCCGCACTGGATCGAGGAGCAGCTCAGCGGCGAGCTCGATGGCACGGCGCAGGGTCTCGGCAGAGCGCCGTGAGAGGGGGGGCAGGCCCGTCACCGCGTTTTCGCTGAAGCGACGGTCCAAGCCCTGTGCGGCCGCCCGAATTTCTGCCTCTGTCGCCGTGCGCTGGAGCCCGAGCCGTCCGAAGGAGTCGAGCGACCCGAGCTCCTTCAAGCGATGCTCGATCTCGGCCGCCAGCTCTGGCCCAGTCGGGGCGGCCGGCGGCGCGGGAGCGGGGGAGGCCACCGGCGTCGCGGTTTTCTCCCAGGGGCCGCTGACGGCCGCTAGCGCGCCCTCCAGCTGACTCGCCGTCAGCGGCGCGGTCAGGTATGCGAGCGCCCCGAGGGGCGCCGAGTACGTCCGGCACGTGTCGAGCTCGTTCGAGGCGCAGACGAAGACGAGCGGCACGGCGCGTGTGGCCGGGAGCTCGCGGAGTCGTGCCAGCCCGGCCAGCTCCGCGATGCGAGCCAGTGAGAGCTCGGCCGCGATCAGCACCGGCGCATGTGCCTGAGCCCGCTCCACCACCTCCGCGGACGAGCGGGCTCTCACGAGCGCGAGCCCTCGCTCGGAGCACCACGCGGCCAGCCACGGCTCGCCGGCACTACCGATACTCAGGAACGTTGGCGCCGACACTTCCGCCTCCCAGCGTGCACGGGACCCGCCGTTCCGCGACGAGCAGGCCACATCCCGATGACGCTCCCCAGGCTGTGCCGCGCGGCGTGGCCAAGCAAGGGGGGTCGCCCCGAGAGTGGCCCGCCGAGCCCGGCTTGGCAACCCTCGCGGTCTAGGGGGTCACCGCGGCTAGCGCGTCCGCGAGCCGAAGCTCGAAGTCCCGCCCCCCCGCGAACGCCGACGGGAACCCGGCGCTCCCGTGGGTGAGGCGCCCGGCGCGATCGTAAATCCACACACAGACGTCGGGGCCGTCGGCGCCATGGGAGACGCTCTCGAGCGAGAGCCCCGGCCAGAGCGCCTGCACCCGGCCGAGCGCCTCTTCACGCATCGACGCCGGGACGCCGTGGGGCAGAGCGAGGAGCAGCCGCGGCGGGGAGAAGCGACGCTCCGCCGTGCGCGCCCATCGCAGGGCATCCAGACCCTGCCGCGACAGCGGGTTGATCCGCAGGGTCCAGGGCGCATCGCTTCGTGGCGGGGGATCCCCACAGGCGCGCTCCTCGAGCTCCACTCGGTCCGCGCGTCGCGCCACGAGGCTCAGGCGGCGCTGCCCGGCCAACACCAGGGTCCCACTGAGCATGTCGTCTGCGCTGAGCTCGAGCTCCAACGCGGCGAGGCCGTCGTCCGACAGCGACGAAGCGAGGACGAGGCGCCCGAATTGTCTGCCCGCCAGCGTGCCGAAGTCGCGCCGGGCCGTGCTCACCGACGCTTGGAGCTCGCCGGAGTCCGTCGTGAAGATCACCACGCGTGCGGGCTCGGGCGCTCCGCGCTCGCCCTCGCGAAGCTCTGCGGCCCACACGTGAGAGAGGTCTATATCGCGGATTCGGGCTTCGTCCCGATCAGGCGCCTTCAGGAAACGAAGCTCTGGGAGCCCCTCTGCGAGCGCGCGCGCTTTCACGGGGAGCTGGTAATCGGGGCTGTTCTCCGTGCAGCCGGCCTTGGCGCGCTCGCCCCAACACGCGGGTAGCGCGAGGCTTCCGCTGTAGCCTCCCTCCTCAGGCATGAGCGTGAGCCGTGCCTTCGAGCCGGGCAGGGTGAGCACCAGCGCAGCCGCTCCGATCCCGGAGCTTTGCACGCCGGGCGGGGTGAGCTCGGCCCGCAGCTCTTCCCGGCCATTGACGATCGACGCCTGTCCGTCGGGATCAAGCGCGACGAGGAACGGCGCCGCGGGAAGCAGGGGCAGCGCGTCCTCGAGCAGCGCCGCCTCGACGCGCAGCCACTGTCGAAGCGCTCCCGGCGGGATCGTCGACGCCGCTCGTCTGGGCGCGCCCTCACCGCTGAGCACGCCCGTCAGCCAGAGGACGCCCAGACCGAATGTGAGGACGCCGCCCACGGTGACCAGGACCGTGACACGAGCCCGGCGGTCGCGAAGCGCGTGAGGGCTTTCGGGAGAGTGCTGCACGGTCGGGTTGTCTGGCCCGCGCCGGTCCAGGTCAAGTCCGGCCTCTTCGACGCGTGCCGGTTTGGCATTCCCGCAGGCCTATGCCATAAGTACGCCCGAAAAACTGTGGCGTGGGTGGCAAGTGGAGAGGATGACAGCGCGATTGGCTCCGATCCAGGGTTGTGGGCAGCGGTGCCTCCTCGGCGAATTCTCGGAGGCGGCCCGGCTGCGGCGTGTTCGCCCCTTTCTTGACGCGGTCACTCGTCCCGCTGATACGGGTGCGTGCGAAGCGACGGGTCCAGAGGCATGAAGTCCACACCCCAGCGAGTGCTCACCGTCTTCACGGGCCTCTCCTGCATGGTCGCCGCGGCTTGCGCTGCACCGATCGCTGCCCAGAAGCCCACTCAAGCGCTCAATATGGCCGTCCGCGTCGAGCCCGACGCAAACGGCGGATTCCCCGCGGCCATTAGCGTCGTGCTCGTCTACGGGCAGATGGCGCTCACCAAGATCAAGGCGATGCCCGCGCGCCAGTGGTTCGATGAGCGCAAGCAGCTGAAACGCGACTTTCCCGAGTGCTCTGGCTTCGTCGCGTTCGACTGGGAGTGGGTGCCGGGCCGATACGTGAGTCCGATCACGGTCATGGTCCCGCCCGAGGTGCTCGAGGTCTTCCTGTTCTCGAACTACCTGTCGAAGGGCGACCATCGCGTCGCCGTGAACGTGGTCAAAGGGATCAACCTGAAGCTGCTGAAGGAAGAGGCAGAGGCTGCGCCTCTGGTCGAGCAGCTCCTGAAGAAACACACCACCGATCCGCGCCGCCGTGTGTACTCACGCGGTTGCGACGAGGCGGAGGACGGCGACCCCACGAAGCCCGCGCCTAACGCTCCGGGCTCCGCGGAACCGGCTACCGAAGGAACCGATGCAGCACCCGCGCCTTAGCTTCCCCGCCGATGCCCTCGAGTGGCAGGAGGGCATGCTCCTCGCCCCGCAGCACTTTCAGCAAGAGTCGCTGCGCGTCGGGCAACTCTCCGCGTACCACTCGCAGCTGGCCTCGCCGTTCCACTTCGGCGTGGTCGTGCTCGAGGTAGACGAGCACCGGCTCGCCAGCGGCGTACTGCGCCTTGCGAAGGCAGAAGGGATCCTCCCTGACGGGTTGCCCTTCCGGCACGAGCCGGCGGTGCAAGAGCTCACATTCGATCTCAAGCCTCACTCGGCGCGCCTCACGAACACCCCCACCACCGTGTGGCTCTCCGTGCCGCGATTCACCGACGGCCGCGCGATCTCCGGCGCCGAGGGCACTCGATTCCTCGCGTACGAGAATGCCGGGGTGCGGGACCTCAGCACGAAAGGCGTCGATCTGGCGCTGAACCGACTGCGTCCGGCGCTGTCGCTTCACCTCGGCGAGGCCCCCGAGAGCCACGTGGCGCTGCCCGTTGCGCGGGTCGAGGTTCGTAACGAAGCGTTCACTGTAACCGACTTCCTCCCGCCCCTTCTCCGGCTTCCCGAGGCCTCGCCGCTGGTGAAGTTGGCGAAGGACCTCTGTGGGCTCCTGAGGCGCCGCGCGCAGATCCTGGACGATCGGCAGCAGCAGCTTCAGCTCACGGAAGACTTCGAGGGCGCCGCCCGTCTGTGTCGACAGATCGAGGTCATGGTGAGCGCCCTCCCCCAGCTCGAGGCGGTCATCAACGCGCGGATCATGCATCCGTTCACGCTCTATGTGGCGCTCGCCGGGCTCCTGGGTCCGCTGGCCGCCTTGATCCCAGGCCAGGTGCCCCCGGAGCTCACTGGCTACAGTCACTGGGATCCGCGCGCCAGCTTCACAGAGCTCTTCGAGGCGCTGAAGCGCCTGCTCGACCGCGGCACGCGTGAGAACTTCTCCGGCTTCCGGTTCAAGCCGGAGGCTAGCTCGTTCGTGCTGCCCTTCCGGCGCGAGTGGCTCGACAGCCCGCTCATCATCTCGGTCCAGCGCCGCCGCGGCGTGTCCGACGAGGCACTCTCCGAGTGGATGAAGTCGTCCGTGATCGCTTCCCGCAGCCGCGTCGAAGAGCTCCGGACTCGCCGCATCCCGGGTCTCGCGCGCGAGTGGATCGACCGCTTCGAAGAGCTGATCCCAACCCGCGACACGCTGCTGTTCCAGCTCAAGGTGGACAAGAACTTCCTCAAGGACGGGGAGGACCTCGTGGTGTTCAACCGAGATGATTCGGACGGCGGTCCGCGGCCATCGGAGGTGGTGCTCTACGTGAGGCGTGACGAACCGAAATGAGCCAATCGCCCACGACCCTCCCGGAGGAGCTGAACTTCATTCGGCTGTTCGATTCGTATTGGACCGAGGTCATGGCGTTGAAGCGGCGCGTGGACGGCTCGCGCAAGAGCGACGACTCCATGTCTCCGGACTCGATACGACACCGCCTCCTTCGTCTCCTCGAAGAGAAGTCGTCCGAGTTCGGCAGGCACACGGAGTCCTTCGAGTATCAGCAGTTCCGTTCGGTGCTCTACATCATGGCGGCGCTATCGGACGAAGTGTTCCTGAGCTTCGAGTGGCCCGGCCGGGACGAGTGGGGCGAGAACCTCATCGAGGCGTCGCTCTTCGAGTCGCATGACGCAGGTGTGCGTTTCTTCGACATCCTCGACACGCTTCTGGACCAGCGCGATTCGTCGCAGCGCGGCGTCGCGGTGATCTATCTGCTCGCGCTCTCCCTCGGGTTCAAAGGTCGCTTCTATGGAACCGACCGCTGCGAGGAAGGCCTCTCGGAGTATCGCGGCCGGCTCTACTCGTTCATCTACGGTGCTCGCCCGGCCCGCCGACTCGACGGGGTCCCGTTGTGTCCACAGACCACTTACTACAACGCCAGCTCCGCGCCTGAGCGCTTCCCGTCGGTGGGGCGGTGGTTCTTCATCGGCTTCCTCGCTTTCCTCCTGGTGGTCACGCTCTCCCACGCCGCGTGGATTTACGGCACCGGTGAGATCGAAGGCGCGCTGAAGGAGTTCGGGGGCCCACATTGAGCGCCTTGCTCGTCATACCGCTGCTCAGCGGCTGGGCCGCCTACGTCGCCATCGGCGTAGCGGTGCTCACGGTCGTGCTCCTCGCCGTTCTCCTCTGGAAGTACCTGGAGAAGACACGGAAGGCGAAGAACACCGCCGCAGCCACCGCGTCGGCGCCCGAGGCCGCTCCCGTCGCGCTCCCACCGCCGTCCCGGCAGCTGGACGCCTCGCTCCTCAAGGCCGTGTTCCGCCGTGGCGTTCGGATCCTGAAGCGCCAGAGCACCACACGCGACCCTACGTACGACATCCCCTGGGTGCTCATGATCGGCCCGCCCGGCGCCGGCAAGAGCACCATCCTCAGCTCGATCGAACCCGAGGCGATGAAGCCGGATCCCTCGTTCCGCAGGCTCAGCGCGGCGGCGGGCTGCGACTGGGCGTTCCTGAGCCAGGGCGTGATCATCGAGGTGGCGGGCGACTACCTGTATCAGGAGGGCGATCCGCTCTCCCGACGAACCGGCTGGGGGCGCCTGCTCAGCGCTTTGCGCTCCTGGCGCAAGGCCCGCCCGCTCGACGGCATCGTCCTCGTCCTCCCCGCGAATGAGCTCCTTCGTCCCGGCGCGCAGGCCGAGGTGGAACGAGAGCTCCTCGCTCGCCGAATCCTCGAGAGGCTCCAGGCGCTGCAGAGGCGTCTCGGCGTCCGCGTGCCAGTCTATGTGGTTGTCTCGCGGTGCGACGCGATCCAGGGCTTCGACGCCTTCGCCAAGTACCTGCCGGAGGGCGCATCCAACGAGATGATCGGGTGGTCCACGCCGTATAGCGTGGACGCGACCTACCGGGACGACTGGCTGGTCGAAGCCTTCACCTCCGTGGAGACGAACCTCGCCGAGGTCCAGCTCGCCACCCTCTCGCGCGGCGGAGCCATCGCTGAGGCGGGTGAGCTCTTCCTGTTCCGCTCCGAGCTGGTCCGTCTCCGTCACGCCGTCACCACGCTGATCTCTGGGCTCTTCAAGGGGACCGTCTACCTCGAGCCCTACATGCTTCGTGGTCTCTACTTCGTGGGCGATCCCGACTCGGCGAAGCCCAGTGACGAGCCCCGAGTCGTCCGCACCCAGTTCGCGCACAAGTTGTTCTCCGGGAAGGTCCTGGCGGAGACCGGGCTTGCTCGACTCGGCTCGCGGGCCTACTCCACCCGCGTCCGCGCGGTCCGCACCGTACAGATCGTCTTCGCCTTGATTTGCCTCGGTTTCATCACCGGCAAGGTCTTCGCCACTCGCCGAGTCCTGGAGGCCGCAAAGGTGCTCCAGCCCGTTCTGAACTCGATGCGCGGCGGGGACACCACCGTGGCCGACGCCAGCGGCGGGACCGCGTCAGGTACAGCGGCGCCCAAGTACTCGCGCTCGTTCACTGTGCGGCTCCTCGACGACATGTCCGAGCTCAACTACGGCGGCCTCCGGTCCGTCTTCCTACCCAGCTCGTTCGCGTCCGAGATCGACCAACGCATCCAGTCGGCCGTTACCAGCGGTTACGAGGGTGTCATCTTCCCGGCGTTCGTGGCAGAGCTGCGTCTGCGCAGCGAGGAGCAGCTGGCGCCGGTCGCTCAGGTGTCGCTCCGCCAGGTTCCGGGCGCGTCGGTGGAGCAGACGCCGGCCTTCGGCGAGCTGCAGCAGCGGATCGAGATCCTGAAGCAGCTGCTTGCCACGGCGGAGCAGTACAAAGGCTTCGTCGCCTCCGACTCCAAGGCGATCGCCGAGCTCAACGCCCTATGCGAGAAGCTGCTCGAGCACCCCCTCCCGAACGGCTTCTACGCGAACTACGAATATCAGGAGACCGCGCTGAAGGGCGCAGGCGGGCCCGAGTTCAAGGCGGAGGCGTACCAGGAGGAGGCGAGCAAGATGGCGCGGACGTTGGTCGCGGCCATATACGCCTCCGTCTTCAACGCCACCGAGCTCACAGACTCCCTTCGCAAAGTCGAAGATGAGCTGGATCGGTTCTCTCGTATTCAGGTCACACCCCAGCCCAGCAACACCACCGTGGCGGTGATGCGCGACCTCGCGGCCGCGATCACCGAGGCAGAGAGCTTGGCCCGTCGGAGCAAGCTCCCGATGTTGCTCGGGTCCACTTACGAGCCCGGCGAACAGTTCACTGCGCTGCTCGAGACGATGCGGCACATGGCGTTCTTCCCGCCAACACTCTCGGATGAGCTCGAGGCGATGGGCCGGACCAAGTTCGACGAAGAGTACGAGCGACTCTACAAGACGCGCGTCAAGCAGTTCGACAGCCTCCTCGAGCGCCGCCTCTGGAGCAACAGCTTCGGGATCAACCCGCGAGTGCTGATGCTCCGCGATGCCCTCGAGGGCATGGTCAACGCGGAGTACATGAGCGTCGGCTCGCCCGCGCGCATCAAGGAGGCGCCGGGGGACAACATGACACTCCTGTGGGACGTCGATGTCCTGGAGCGCGCGCGCCGCGTCGCCGAGAACTACGATCTCGTCCGCAGCAGCGGCTTCAACAGTCTCGGGCCCGAGCTCTCCAAGAAGCTGGCGGAGCTCGCCGAGATCCACGCGCTAGACTACCTGACGCGTACCGTGGCTTCAGCCCAGCGGGTCGACGAGATCAGCGCCGACGAGGACGAGGGTGACGGCAGCGCCGAGTGGCAGGAGAAGGAGCTGGCCAACTTCAAGCGAGCTGAGCCCATCCTGAGTGGACTCGTCGCCCAGTTCCGCAAGATGGCCTACGAGGACCTCGCTGCCGACGTGCAGCGCGTGGAGTTCCAGCAAGCGGGCACCCTGCTGGGCTTTGCGGACATCGCGCTGGCCTCCGCGCGTCCGTACGGCATGGCGCAGCGCAACTTCGCTTGGTGGAACGGTGAGGCGCCGCCTGCCATCGAGTCCTTTGGCCTCACCGACGCGCTCGAGCTGAAGCCGTTCGTATCGATGCAGCGTCAAGTGGTGCGCCGTCTGGCGCGTGACCGCGCTCAGCCCCTGGTCGAGCTCCTGCAGGGTAAGCCGCTCACGGAGATCCTGGGCTCGCCCGACGAGGCCGCGCAGATTGAGGAGACCCTCGAGCGCTGGGTGAAGATCACCAGCTCCCTCAAGCTCCAGGAGGCGAAGCAGCCCGGCAACCCCGTCGACGCGCTCGAGTCCTTCATCCTTGGGGACATGACGAAGGTGTCGCTCGCCAACTGTTTCGATCCGGCGCTGCTACGCGACGTGACCCGCGAGCCGGGCGAGTACTTCGGCGACCTCCGCGAGCGCCTCCGGTACTCGATCTACGAGCGCTGCAACGAGCTATCGGCCGCGCAGGCGCGCCTCGAGTTCGACCTCGTGCGCCGCGAGTTCGAGCCGCTAGTGAACAAGTTCCCCTTCCTCAACTGCCCCTTCGACGCAGACCCGGTGAAGGTCAAGGCCGCGCTCGATGCCGGCATGAACTTCATCAAGAAGCACGAGAAGACGATCGCGACCAACTCCGTCTTCCTGTCGAGCCGCTCGGAGCTCGTGGCATTCATGGAGCGCGTGAAGAAGGTCAACGAGTTCTTCGGGACCACGCTCACTGTGGATGGACCGATCCCGAGCCTCTCGTTCGACACCTCGGTGGCGTTCCGCATCAACCGCACGCTGGAGGTCGGTGCGCTCCAGGTCATCGACTGGCGCATCAAGCTCAACCGCTTCGAGGCTGATCTCCGGAGCAAGGAAGAGGAGCGCATGCGGTGGGGACTGTCCGACCGCGTGGAGCTCAGCTTCCGATGGGCCACCCAGGCGCCGGACCAGCCGACCAAAGAGGGGCTGCCGGGCTCGGCTCGCGTAGAGGGTGGCGGCGTCACGTACACGTACGCGGGCCCCTGGGCGTTGCTCCGCCTGATCCGGGCGCACCTCGCGCCGCAGGACATGCTGGAGAACCCGCAGGAGCCTTCGCATCCCCTGGTCTTCCGCGTGGAGACGGAGCGCAACCGAGTCCCCAAGGACGAGCCCGACTTCGGACAGCGCCGCGTGGCCCGCCTCTTTGTCCGCGCCGAACTCTACTCCCCCATCACGAAGGCGCGCCTCACGCTGCCCGACTTCCCGGAGTGTGTGCCCGATCTGGACTCGCCCGGCGCATGCGAGGACCGCTGATGGCGGACGACGCCTTTCCGCCGCCTGGGCTCACGCTGGATCTCGAGACGCTGCTCCAGCCCATCTCGGAGGCTGCTCCGTCGGGTGAATCGCTTCGATACGAAGGCACCTACGACAAGATCCTGGAGGCGCGCCGCAGCGACGAGTCCGAGCTACCCCAGGGGGTCTGGAAGACCGAGGTGAAGCTCGCCGACTGGCGAGAGGCGGAGCGTTTGTGCCTGACGGCGCTCAAGGAACAGACCAAGGACGTGCAGATCGCGCTGTGGCTCACAGAGGCGTGGATGCAGCGGCACGGCTTCAGCGGACTGCGCCACGGATGCGAGCTTGTGGCGGAGCTCTCGGAGCGCTTCTGGGACACGCTTCATCCCCAAGTCCGGGACGGTGACCTGGACTATCGTCTCGCCCCATACGTGTGGCTCAGCGAGAACCTCTCGTTCGCGGTCATGCGGCTGCCCCTGCTCCCGTCCGCTCCGGACCACGACCTGCCCGCGCTCACGTCGGCCGACTGGCAAGGCGCCGTGCGGCTCGAGAAGCTGTCGGCCAACGAGCCCCAGGCGTATCAGCAGGAGTTGACGGAAGGGCGCATCACGCTCGAGTACTTCTCCCACGTGGCGTCGAGGGGCAACCGAGAGGTTTGCCAGACGAACCACGGGCATGTCCGGGCAACGCTGGCGTCGCTCGACCGGGTCGACGCGTTCTTGTCCGAGGTCTGTGGCCGTGAGGCGCCATCATTGCGGAAAGTGCGCAACGTCCTGAAGGACGCGCTCTCGGTGTTCCAAACCTGCATACTGCCTGCGGTGGGTGCCGATTGGCGCCCCGCGAAGAACGCCCCGGCGAGCGACGAGGACCTGAGCGCAGCCACGCCAGGGATGACGCCCGTGGCCGACCCGGGTGGGTACGGTGCTCCCGGCGGGGGCCCCATGGCGACCACATCCGCGCAACTGCAGGGCAGGGCACAGGCATATCGGACGCTCGCGCAGGTCGCGGACTACCTCATGCAGATCGAGCCACACAGCCCAACGCCGTATCTGATCCGGCGGGCTGTCAGCTGGGAGCGGATGAGTCTGATACAGCTCATGCAAGAGCTGCTTCGAAGCCCAGAAGAGCTGGCGGCCCTACACTCGCTCCTCGGAATCCCCTTCAGGGGCTTCGAAGAGTGACCGATACCCGCCCGGCTGCGTTGAGAGCAGCGAGCATTGTCTCTAATGCATTCGTGACAAGAGAGACGTGTGGGCGACCTCTCCGAACCGCAAAAACTTGCGTTGGACCCGTTGCAAGGCGTTAGCCAATCGAATAGCCTCGCACGGGCTCGCGAAGTCGGAGTGGAAGCCTACGGGGCACGAGGGGAACTACCCGCTAGGCCTGCGAGCGGTCTTGGCACGGTCGGGATTCCGACCACGGTAGTTGTAGTCCAGATCGCCTAGACACCCACCATGGGTGCCTGGGCCGTGGGGGGAAGCCCCCACAGGTGAATTCCATGTGAGGCCCGTCCGCGAGTCGGACTGGAAGCTTGAGAGGAAAGGGCATGTCGAACAGCACCCAGCACAAGCTCGATCGGATTCGCCCGCCGCGAGTTCAGATCACCTACGACGTCGAGACCGGTGGAGCGATCGAAAAGAAGGAGCTGCCGATGGTCGTCGGCGTGCTCTCCGATCTCTCGGGTCATCGTGAGGAGGCGCTCCCGAAACTCAAGGAGCGCAAGTTCACGCAGATCGACCGCGACAACTTCAACGATGTCGTGAAGTCCATCACGCCCCGCCTCAAGTTCGCCGTGGATAACACGGTGTCCAAGGACGGCGGCCGCATGCCGGTGGAGCTCAAGTTCCAGCATCTGGACGACTTCCACCCGGCCAACGTGGCCAAGCAGGTCGATCCATTGCGACGGCTGCTCGAGGCGCGTCAGCGCCTCGTCGACCTCGCCGGCAAGCTCGATGGCAACGACGCGCTGGCCGACGAGCTGCGTGCGGCGGTGTCGCCGGACGCCATTGACAAGCTTCGCGACTCCCTGAAGAGCTGATCGGAACGAGGAGATACAACGATGTCGGCTACAGAAACCGCCGCTGAAGGCGCAGTCACCATCGAGGCCGGTGGGCTTCTCGATACCATCATCTCCAAGGGCAAGATGGCCCGTGAGGCCTCCCAAAGGGGCCACGCCAAGACCCTGATCGCCGAGTTCGCGGCGCAGGTGATCGACGAGGGCATGCAGCTCGGCAACGATCTCGTTGCTACGTTGAACCAGCGGATCGCCCAGATCGATTCGCTGCTCTCATCGCAGCTCAACGCGATCCTCCACCACGCCGAGTTCCAGAAGCTCGAGGCGTCGTGGCGAGGGCTCCACTACCTCGTCATGAACAGCGAGACCGGAACCCGCCTCAAGATCCGCGTCATGAACGCCTCCAAGAAGGAGCTGCTCGACGACGCTGAAAAGGCCACCGAGTTCGACCAGAGCGCGGTCTTCAAGAAGGTCTACGAAGAGGAGTACGGCACCTTCGGTGGATTCCCGTACGGTCTGCTCGTGGGCGACTACGAGTTCGGCCGCCACCCGCAGGACATCGGCCTCCTCGAGAAGATGGCCGGCGTGGCCGCGGCGGCGCACGCGCCGTTCATCGCGGCCTCCAGCGCGGGCATGTTCGACCTCGCCAGCTTCACCGAGCTCGGAGTTCCCCGAGACTTGGCGAAGGTGTTCGAGTCGTCGGAGCTCATCAAGTGGCGCTCGTTCCGGCAGTCCGAGGATTCGCGGTACGTGGGTCTTTGCATGCCCCATGTGCTCTCGCGCCTCCCGTACGGCCCGAAGACCATCCCGGTCGAGTCGTTCAACTACGTCGAGGACGTGGACGGCACGGACCACAGCAAGTACCTCTGGGGCAACGCGGCGTACGCGCTGGCCACCCGGATCACCAACGCGGTCTCGCTCTACGGCTGGTGCGCGGCGAGCCGCGGCGTCGAGGGCGGGGGGCTCGTGCAGGGGCTGCCGGTCCACACGATCGAGACCCCCGAGGGCGACATCGGCGTCAAGCCGCCGACCGAGGTGGCCATCACGGACCGCCGCGAGAAGGAGCTCTCTGACCTGGGCTTCATCCCGCTGTGCTACTCGAAGGACACGGACTTCGCCGCGTTCTTCGGGACCATGACGGCCAACGAGCCCAAGAAGTACGACACGCCGCAGGCCACGGCCAACGCCAACCTGTCGTCACAGCTCCAGTACATCCTGGCTGCGTCCCGCTTCGCGCACTACCTCAAGGTGATGATGCGCGACAAGATCGGCTCGTTCGCGAGCCGTGACGACGTGGACCAGTTCCTCAATCGCTGGATTGCGGACTACATCCTGCTCGCCGACTCGGGTTCGCAGGAGGCGCGTGCGCGTCTCCCGCTCCGCGAGGCACGCATCGATGTGTCCGAGATCCCGGGCAAGCCCGGCTGCTATCGCGCCGTGGCCTTCCTCCGGCCGCACTTCCAGCTCAACGAACTCACGGCGTCCATCCGACTCGTGGCGGAGCTCCCGCCCCCGGCCGGCTAAGCGGCGTGACTTACCCCCCTGGGGGATGCCGGTTGGCCCAGCTGGCCGGCATCGCCTCAGGTAACCTGTTTAGGAGAATTTCCTCATGCAAAACATCTTCTGGGAAATCGACGGTATCAAGGGCGAGTCCACGAGCTCACAGGGCAAGGACATGGTCGAGCTCCTCTCGTACAACCATGGCGTGTCCATGCCGCTCACGGCGGGCCCGTCCAACACATCCCGCGCCAGCGGTCGGTGTGTTCACCAGGACTTCACGGCCACGAAGTACGTCGACCTCTGCAGCCCCACGCTGAACCTGAAGTGCTGCGCCGGCGAAGACATCAAGTCGATGAAGATCCATGTCTGGAAGGCGGATGCCGCTGGCACGCCGCTGGAGTACCTGACGTACACCTTCGAGAGCTGCATCGTAACCAGCGTCTCGGTGGGTGGCGGCGGTGACCAGCCGGTCGAGACGGTCACCTTCAACTACAAGAAGATCACGTGGGACTACAGCCAGCAGCTGCAGAAGGCCCCCGGCGGTAAGAAGGGCAAGGCCTCGACCACCTGGAGCCTCGAGGAGAACAAGGGCAAGTAATAGCGCCACCGTCGGGCGTTCAGCCCGGCGAGCGTCTTGCTCAACACATCGGACTGCGCGTCGCGCCCGTCGCGTTCGTGCAGTCCGATGTGTCGTTTCTGGGCCCGTCGTCTCCGGGTAGTCCCTCTGGCGCGCGAGTGTCGCGAGGGGCCTAGAGTCCCTCCCCAGCCTAGAGGAGTGTTGTGCGACATTCAGCCCGTGTAGCACCCACACCGCTCTTCGATCGCCTCGTCTCAGGGGACGACGGCACCTCGGGTGTAGGCGCGGCCCTGGACCTCGACGGCCTCAAGGCCTCTGTCCGGTACGAGCTCAGCCGCGTGCTCGTCTCACGTCATCGAAGGCACCACAGGGATCTCTTCTCCGAGCGAACGAGCATCGAGTTCGGGGTGTCCGACCACTACCTCTACGACACACGCCTGGCGCGGCACCGCGAGCTGCTTGCCGAGGAGCTCGAGGGCGTTATCCGCGCGTTCGAGCCTCGGCTGGAGGAGCCGAGCGTCGAGGTCTTCGAGCCTGGCGACCTCGAGACAGCAACACGGATTACCATCACCGGGTACCTGAGGGTCGGCAACGTGCTCGAGCCACTGTCGTTTCGTGTGACCCAGCGCGCGCAGTTCCTCGAGGTGAAAGCGTGAGCCAGGATCCGCGTCAGGAAGTGCTGCGCTATTACGAGCAGGAGCTCAACTACCTCCGCGTGGCTGGCGCTGAGTTCGCGGAGCAATACCCGCGCGTAGCGCAGCGGCTCGGCTTGGCCCTGGGAGGCGCGTCCGACCCGCATACCGAGCGGCTACTCGAGTCGTTCGCGTTCCTCACGGCGCGACTGCAGCGCCGCATCGAGGCCGACCTTCCGGAGATCACGGCGAGCCTCCTCGGGATCCTGTACCCCCACTTCACGTCGCCCATTCCGTCAATGGCGATGGCCTGCTTCGAGGCTGATCCGGCCGCCGGGCTCAGTGGCCCCGTCAACATCCCCGCGGGGACGATCTGCTATGCGGAGTCGGAGTCCGGCGAAGACGCGCAGTACCGCACCGCCCACCCGATCCAGCTGTGGCCACTGGATGTCGTAGACGCTCAGTTCGACCGCCACCCGGAGCTGCTCGACCTGCCGGCCGAGGCGCGCGGGGCTGCCGCGGCGATTCGGATTCGAATTCGCGCGTTCGACACTTCGCTGTCGGAGCTGGGCGTGGACCGACTGCGCTTCCACATCGCCGGCAGTCCGATGACGGCCAACCGCGTGTTCGAGTTCATCTTCGCGAATGTCAGCCACGTCCTCGTGCGCACCCACAATGGCGACCGGGTCCTCCCGCCGTCCGTGATCGGCGAGGTTGGCTTCGGCGAGGACGAGTCCCTGCTCCCCCTCCCGAGGGGCGCGCTACCCGGTTATCGGCTCCTCCAGGAGTACTTCGCCTTCCCGGACGCCTTCCGCTCCTTCGACCTGACCGGGCTGGGTGGGATCGGCGACGCCCTCGAGGCCGAGCTGCTCATCCTGCTGAACGTCGACCCGCCTGGTGACCTCTCGGTGGGGCCTGAAGCGTTTCGACTGAACTGCACCCCGATCGTCAACCTCTTCGAGCGTCACTCGGAGCCGATTCGCTTCGACCAGCACAGCACGGAGTACGCTCTCGTCGCTGACTACCGCAACGAAGCGGGCACCGAGATCCACTCGGTGCTCGAGATGTTGGGCATCGCCCCCGGTGATTCCGACCCGCGCCCCTTCGAGCCGTACTACTCGTTCCGCTACCACCCGCGTGGCGACGAGCCTCACGGGTTTTGGCACGCGCGGCGGGAGGTTCCCACGCGAAAGGGCCTATCGGGGACGGACGTTTGGGTCTCCTTCTTGGACCGCGACTACACCCCGGTTCGTCCTGCCGACCTCACGATCTACGCCCGGGTCCTGTGCACCAATCGGGATGTGGCCGAGCGCGTCCCCGCCGCCGCCGCGCTGCAGCTGGAGGAGGCGATGCCGGCCGTCTACCAGGTGTCGTGTCTCACGAAGCCTACGGCGGAGATCGACCCCCCGCTCGGCGGCCCGACCCTTTGGATGCTCGTCTCGCACCTCTCCCTGAACCACCTCTCTCTGACCAGCGGCCCGGAGGGTGTGAAGGCGCTGCGGTCGCTGCTCAAACTGTACCGGTCCGCCAGCGGTGCGCGTTCGGACGCTGAGATCAACGGCATCAAGGACATGGAGACCCGATCCGTCATGCGGCGGATGACGACGGACCAAGGACGCGGCTTCGTGCGGGGAACGGAGGTCGTGATCACCTTCGATGAGCGGATGTTCGCCGGTGCGAGCCCGTTCGCGATGTCGATGGTGCTCAATCGATTCCTGGGTCTCTACGCCACAGTCAACTCGTTCACACAACTCGTGATCCGCAGCGTGCAGCGGCAAGGAGACTGGTATACGTGGGCGCCCCAAAGTGGCCACCAACGCGTCCTCTGATCGAGGTCCTCGAGGCTGAGCCCTGGCGGTTCGAGTTCGATCAGGCCGTTCGCCTCCTCGAGATGCTGCTCGAGCCCGAGGTCGGACTCGGAGACTCGCCGGATCCGCGCCGGGAGGGTGTGCGCCTGCAAGCGGAGATGGAGTTCGGGTTTCCGCCCACCACCGTCCGCGGCATCGAGCTCAAACGGAACCGGTTCGGGAAGATCAAGAGCGCCAAGCTCAAGGTGGCCGTGATGGCGCTCGCGGGGGTGCTCGGCCCGCTACCTCTCGCCTACTCCGACATGCTCATGGACCGGCGCGCCAACCGCGACAACGCGATGCGCGACTTCCTGGACATCTTCAACCACCGGCTGCTGTCGATCCTCAACCGTGTGCGCGGCAGGACGCGCATCCGGATGCAGTGGCGGAGCCCTCTGGAGCAGGGGACCGCGAGACACCTCCTTTCCGTGGCGGGACTCGGAACCGAGGGCACGCGCAACCGCCTCGACGTGCCCGACAGTGTTCTGCTCAGCCACGCGGCGCTCGTCGGGAGCCGACCGGCCTCGGTCTCCGGTCTCGAGACCACGCTCTCCGACTTCTTCGGTGTCGCTGTCCGCGTCCTACCCTTTCGCGGGAAGTGGCTCGACCTGGACCCGAACGATCGGACGCGGATCGGCGGACTCCGGGTGGGCCGAAACAACGCTCTCGGGGTGACCACCTCGATGGGTAGCCGCGCTTATGACCCCAGCGGCGGCTTCGATCTCGAGCTCGAGACCAGCGATCCAGACCTCTTCGCCAGCTTCATGCCCGGCCAACCTGCGAACAAGGCGATCACCGCCATGACGCGGGTTTACGTGGGCCAGGGGATGGAGTTCGGCCTCGTCATCCACGGTAAGTTCGCGGAGCGGAAGCCGCCTCGCCTCAGGATCTCTGATCAGCTGCGCCTCGGTTGGACCGCTCATATGGGCACCAACGAAGAGCTCGCCGCTGAGGGCGGGTCGGCTGGGCCCCGGCTGTCCGGCGGCGGTCAGCACACGACCACCGTAAAAATCCAGAACGCAGGTTGACGCCGGTGTCCGCGACTCACCGGCTCGACGACGGTGTAGTCGCCGCCGTCGCGGTCGGCGCCACCGTAGACTTGTTCGTGTCGGCTTTGCTCGCGGATTCGCGCGCCCACGCCCTGGCGAAGCGCCTCGTCTTGCCGGGGGTGCCCGATCATCCTGGCCCGCTCGTTAGAGGCAGCCCCGGCCCGCAAGGCGGACCGGTAGCAGGCGGTGGGGGCTCTCAGGGCGCCCATCTCGCTGCGCGCACGGGCGTTTCCCCGCATCACGACGTTCAGCTCGTGGTCGAGCGGGCGCTCGTTCTCGCCGAGGTCCACGGTCGGGCCACCGTGAACGCCGCCGAGGTCCTCGCGGTGCTCTTCGACGACCCCCTCGCGCGGCAGGTGCTGCTCACCGTGCGGCCGGCGTGGGCGCGTTGTCCCGCCGGGATGGCCGGGCGCACGCTCGACCGGCTCACGGTCGCCGCGAACAGACCGCCCCCGTTGGAGGCCCATGGTGCCGCCGTGAGTGGCCTCCCTGCGGCCATCGCCGACTTCTCGGACGACCTCACCGCGCGCGCTCGCCTCGGCGGTCTCGATCCTGCGCCGGGACGTGAGCCCGAGCTCCGCGCCATGCTGGCAGTGCTTGGTCGACGCCGGCAGTGCAATCCGGTGCTTGTCGGTGACGCCGGTGTGGGAAAGACGGCCATCGTCGAGGCACTGGCGCAGCACATCGCCCGGGGGGAGGTGCCGCCGCGCCTCGCGCGCGCGCGCTTGGCCGCAGTCGATCTCGCGGCTCTGAGAGCCGGGGCCAGCGCGCCGGGGGTCTTCGAGGTCCGCCTCCGCGAGCTCCTCCTGGCCGTGCGGGACGCCAACGCGGCCGGTGAACCCGTGCTCCTCTTCATCGACGAGCTCCACACGCTGGTCGGGGCCGGCGGGCGGGCAGGCACACAGGACGCGGCCAACCTCCTGAAGCCGGTGCTCGCCCGCGGGGAGCTGCAGCTCATCGGGGCCACTACACGAGCCGAGTACAAGCGCTGGATCGAGCCGGACCCCGCGCTGACGCGGCGTTTCCAACCGCTTCAGGTGGAGGAGCCCACCCCGCCGGTGGCCGCGACGATGTTGCGCTCGTTGGTTGGAGGCTTCGAGACGCACCATGGCGTGCCGGTGACGCCAGAGGCGGTGGAGTCGGCGATTGCGCTGTCCACGCGCTTCCTCCCCGAGCGGCGTCTCCCGGACAAGGCCGTCTCGGTGCTCGACGCCGCGTGCGCCCGCGTGGCCCTTGGCTCGCACACCGCTCCACCCGCGCTCGTGTCCGCCCGGGCCCGGGTGAGCGCGCTGGAGCTTCAGATCGAGCAGCGCACCCGAGGCGCCCCCGCGAGCCTGAGCGCAGCGCCCCCGGGTCTGCGGCGCGGCGCCTCGTCGCACACCGAAATCGCGCTCCTCTACGTCGAGCTCGATCGCGCGGAAGAGGAGCTGGCCCGGCTGGAAGCGCTCTGGGAAGACGCGCGCCGCGGCGCTCCCGGGGGCGACACGCTCGTCCCGCGATCCGTGACGGCCGCAGTAGTGGCCGAGGTGGTCGCCGACTGGGCCGGCGTGCCGCTCGACCGGGTCCTCCTGGCCACGGGCCTGGATGCCGGCGCTGGCGCGGCCGGACTGAGGGTGCACCTCTCGGGTCGCGTGGTCGGTCAGCCAGAGGCGCTGGACACCCTGATCGCGACCTTGGGCGTTGCACGAGCGGGCCTCACGCTTCGTGGACGGGTGGCCGGCGCTTTCCTCTTTCACGGGCCTCGGGGCGTCGGCAAGGCCACCACGGCCGCGGCGCTGGCCGAGTGGACGAGCGGGACGGGCGAGCACCTGGTGCGCCTGTCTGGCCCCGACTACCGTGAGGCGCACTCAGTCGCCACGCTACGCGGGGCTCCCCCCGGATACGTCGGATTCGGCGCCGGTGGGCTCCTTACGGAGGCGCTCCGGCGGCGCCCAGCGTCCGTGGTCTACGTCGAAGACGCAGACCTCCTCCACGCGAGCGTCGCGGCGATGTTCCGCGCGGCGATCGACACCGGGATTATCGAGGACGCGGAGGGGTTGGCCGTTCCTACTCGCGACGCGATCTTCGCCTTCGGCGTGCATGGAGACGGGGACGTTGCGGGGCCAGTGGCCGGCTGCCGGCGCGTGCTGTTCAGGGCGCTCTCCGCGGACGCGCGAGAGGTGATCGTTGGGCACGAGCTGCGGCGGATCACTGACGAGCTGAGGGCTCGAGGGGTCGAGCTCACCGTCACCGAGGCCGCCCGGCGCGGCTTGGCGATGACCCAAACTGACGACGGGCACGTCCTCAGCGCGCTCGAGACCTTGCTGCTCCCCGTCCTCGCCGAGGCGCAAACGCAAGCCGCCAGGGTGGTCGTGGCGCTCCGCGGGCATGACCTCCGGGTCGTCCGATGCGACGACGAGGCCGAGGTCGCCGCTGCGCTCTCGCTCGCAGAGGGCACCTCGGAGTGGATCGACGACGTGGTGCTGGAGTAGTTCGGGGCGCCCGTCAGGGGCCCGTGGGCTCTAGTAGCGGAGCAGGTAGTCGAGGTTGCGCGCCGCGATCTCGTCGAAGGGGTCGTCCAACAGCGCTTCGCGGAAGTTCTCGATCGCCTTGCGGTTCTCGCCTCGCAGGGCGTACAGCGAGCCCAGGACCCGGAAGGCCGGGTACGCTGGCTCAAGATCCTGCTTCAGGCGCCGCGTGGCTTCGAGGCGCTTCTCCATGGCGAGGTTGCGGTCGCCCTCGACGCGCCACCGCCAAAGGGCGCGCAGCTCTTCCTCGTGGAGCAGGAAGGTGTAGTCCATGACCTCTGTCACGAAGAGCACCCAGCGGCATTTGAGGTGGATTCGCACAAGGTCCGGGTTACCGCCCGCGAAGCCGTCGTCCGTGAGCAAGCCCCAGCCGGCCGCGTGCTCCACGAAGGTGCCGCTGGTTCGGCGGAGCGCGACCACGCGCGGATCGTCCGGATGCGCGGCTACCCACGGGGTGATTCGCATGTTGGCGGACCGAGCAGCGTCCATCGCCGCCACGAGGGCGTCCTCCGCCGCCTTGCGGGCGTGGACCCCCAGCGCCATGAACCCGTCACGACCGCGCGAGAACCAGTAGTCCGTAGCGGCTCCAACGGACGCGCTGGTGGCGTGGACCGCCGCGGTGGCGTCGGTGGGTTGCCCGTGGCGCCCCTCGGCGGCGGCCTCTGCCAGCCCCAGAGTGGCCATCGCCTCCAAGACGGAGCGGCCTTCGGCGTCGAGCGGGTATTGGCTGGCCAACGCGTCGTCCGAGGTCCACACCGGGGCCAGCCGTCCCGGGTCAGTGCGCCAGCCCGAGAGGCCGAAGTCGGGCCGGGAGGGCGGCGGGGGGCGGGGGGCGAGGGCGCTCGCAACGGCCAGCGCGAGCACCAAGACTGCGAACGCCCCGCCGACGCGGGCTCGCACCAGCATCGCGTGTGCATCAGGAGCCGGCGCTGCGACCGCTGCGTCGTTGGCCTGCGTCACTGCCGGGCCAAGAGCGTGACGAACTCGACCACGTCCGGCGCGCGCCAGTCGATCGCGCCGACCACCTTGCCCAGGATCCGCCCGTCTTTGACGAAGAACGTCTCGGGGATTCCGGTGGCGCCCAGCCGTCGCCAGAAGGTCTCAGGGACCTGATCGCCGCCCGCTTGGCCCTTGGGGTCTCGGGCCACTGCAACCCCCGACGGCATGGCGCCGAGCAGCTGGTCGAAGAGCGCCTCCGGAGCGGCCCAGTCCTCGTCGTAGCCGATGAACGCGAACTGCGCCTCGGGGACCGCGCGCGCCAGCTGGAGCATGGCAGGGAGCTCGTCTCGGCACGGTTCGCACCACGAGGCCCAGAGGTTCACGACCGTGACGCCCTTCATCGGCTGGATGCTCGCGATCGGGATGGCCCCCGAAGTCTTCTGGAGCCAAGGGGCCTCCTCGAGCTCGGCGAAGGACCACTCGGGCGCCCAGGCGGCGTCGACTCGCACGAGGCGGCGCGTCTGTTCGAGCCGTTCGGCCGCTCGGACCACCGGCGCTGCGTCCGTCACCGCGTTCATCAGGCGGCGAAAGCCGAGTCCGAAGAGGACGGCTACGGCCGCGAGCGTGAACCCGGCGGTGAGCATCGAAGGGCGGGCGGTGGCGGTCTGAGACACGCGCGGAGCCTACCGTCGAGGGCGCCTTGCGTCACGCGCGTACGGTTGTCCACAAGGAGGATCTGCGGTCCAAGACGCAACCGTTGACACTCCAAGCACCGGCTGCTAATCAGGCCACCGGTCTTGTTTTGGAGCGTGCGTTGTACCTGAAGGAGCCCATCCACCTGAGCGGAACGTATGGTCGGCGGAGCCGCCGGACCAGTCCTATCAAGGCCTTGGGCAACCTCCTGTTCCTCGCGGGCGCGATCGTCGTCAACTACTTCGTGTTCTTCCGCGACGACGGAGTCACCGTCCTCAGCCAGGGGCCAGAGCTTCGCTCAGCGCCCGACGCGGCCGCCGTGCCGCCGGCAGAGCCCGCCCCCGTCGTAGAGCCCGCCCCCTCGAACCCGTCCACGCCTCCGGCGCCCCCCGTGGAGGAGCCCGGCGAGACCCGGATGGTGCGCGCGTTCGATGGCCGCCTCGCCCCCGGCGACACCGTGTTCCGGGCGCTCGAGAGCCACGGGATAGACCACTCCCGGGTTGGCCCCGTACTCGCCGCCATGCAACCTGTCTTCGACTTCCGGAAGGCTCGCGTGGGCCACCGCTACAGCGGCGAGCTCGACGGACAGGGGCGAATCCTGCGCCTCAAGTACGCCGCGGGCGCCCTGGACGAGTACCTGGTGGAGCTGCAGGGCGACTCCTACGTCGCCTCGAAGAAGCAGGTCCCGGTCGACATCCAGACGGCCCACATCGGCTGCGCCATCGGCACCTCGTTGTTCGCCAGCCTCACGCGGTGTGGCGAGACGCCCGACCTCGCTCAGAAGGTCTCTGATCTCTTCGCCTTCGACGTGGACTTCTTCCAGGAGATCCGCCCGGGTGACGTGGTCAAGGTCATCGTGGAGAAGGAGTACATCGCCGGTCGCTTCACGAAATACGGCCGGATCCTGGCGGCGAGCTACGAGGGCGCGGTCGGCAAGTACGCAGCCGTCCTCTACAAGAACGCCGCCGGGCGGGACGCCTACTACTCGGCCGACGGCATCGCGCTCGAGAAGGAGTTCCTGAAGACGCCGCTGAAGTACACGCGGATCTCCTCGGGCTATACGCACCACCGCTTCCACCCCACGCTCCACCAGTGGCGGAAGCACCTGGCGATCGACTACGCGGCGCCCGTCAACACCCCGGTCCAGGCCGTGGCCACGGGGAC
>SXOO01000071.1 GCA_005776725.1 Pseudomonadota bacterium
CGTCGTCCTGCGTGAACATTCTCACGCGGAAGAGCCCGTGCAGCACCCCGGAGAGCTCGTGGCGATGCACGAGCCCGAACTCGGAGATCTTGAGCGGCAGCTCGCGATAGCTGTGCCTCTTGGCGTTGTACATGAGGACGTGACCGGGGCAGTTCATGGGCTTCACTGCGAACCCAGACTCGTCGATCGACGTGAAGTACATGTTCTCTTTGTAGTTCGCGTAGTGCCCCGAGCGGTGCCACAGCGACTCGTTGAGCATGATCGGAGTCTTGACCTCCTGGTAACCCAGGCGCTCGTGCAGGAGCCGCCAGAAGCCCAGGATCTCGTTCTGCAGGATCATGCCGTTGGGCATCCAGAACGGGAACCCGGGCCCCTCGTCGTGGAACGCGAACAGCTCCATCTCGGCGCCGATCTTGCGGTGGTCGCGCTTCTTGGCCTCTTCGAGCGCCGCGAGGTGCTCGTCGAGCTGCTTCTTGGACGGGAAGCTGACACCGTAGATGCGCTGGAGCTTCTCGCGCGCCGCGTCCCCGCGCCAGTACGAGCCGGCGAGCTTCGTGAGCTTCACCGCCTTGAGCTGCCCGGTGTGTTGCACGTGCGGGCCACGACAGAGATCGATGAACGTCTCGCCCTGCTGGTAGTAGCTGGTGCCCTCCTCGAAGCCCTCGATCAGCTCGACCTTGAACTTGTTGTCGGCGAAGTGCTGCTTCGCCTCCGCTGACGAGACGTCGAAGCGCTTGAACGTGTGGCGCTGCGCCGCCAGCTCGCCCATCTTCTTCTCGATGCGGCCGAGGTCGTCCTCGGTGAACGGGGCGTGGAAGAAGTCGTAATAAAAGCCCTCGTCCACGACGGGGCCGATCGTGGGCTTGGCGTCGGGGAAGAGCGCCACCACCGCCTGCGCCAGGAGGTGCGCCGACGAGTGCCGGAAGACCTCGAGGCCCTCTTTGTCGTCGAACGTGAGGATGCGGATGGCGCCGCTGGCGGGCAGCGGCAGGTGGAGATCACGCGCGACGCCGTCGAGCTCGATCGCCAGCGCCTCGCGGGCGAGGCCCTCCGAGATGTTGCGCGCCACGTCGAGACCCGTAGTGCCCGTGGGAAACCGCCGCTCGCTGCCATTGGGCAGCGTGAACCGCAGCTCGGACTCACCACTCGACTGAACTTGACTCGCCATCTTGCTCTCTCCAACCTCGGGTCTGGCCGCTCGCGGGTCCCTCGAGGGCGCCGCGAAGCGGCGGGCGTCATACCACCCGGGGGGCGTCGACTTCAAGGAACAGGGGCCCTCGGGAGAGCTTCACACCGTGCGCTTCGCTCAACTTTCCGACATTCACGTGCCCGACTTCGAGGGGTTACACCTGCGCGACTTCGCGGGGAAACGCCTCACGGGCGCGATCAACCTGCTCACGAAGCGCCGGAACGCCCACCCACTCCCGGTCACCGAGCGCCTGCTCGAGGACGTGGTGGACCAGAAGCTCGACCACGTCGTGGTCACCGGGGACGTGACGAATCTGAGCCTCCCCGGAGAGTTCCAGCGCGCCGCGAAGTTGCTCAGGATCCTGGGCGGCTACAACGCGCTCACCGTGATCCCCGGGAACCACGACGTCTACACCCGCGGGGCCGAGCGGCAGCAGCGGTTCTTGTCGTACTTCGGCGACGTGTTGTTCCAAGAGTCGGTGCCCGACACCGATCGCGTGTTTCCGGCCGTGAAGGTGTTTCCGTCCGTGGTGTTGGCGGCCCTCTCGAGCGCGGTGGCAACGCCGCCGTTCATGGCGTGGGGCGAGGTGTCCACCGAGCAGCTCGACCGGATGGTCGAAGCGCTGACGGCGGCTGAACACGACCGCCGCTTCAAGGTGGTGCTGGTACACCACCACCTCCACGAGGAGTCGTCGCGCTGGAAGCGTTACTCCGCGCGGCTCCGGAACGCGCAAGCCGTGATCGATCGCTGCTTCCAGGCGGGCGTGGACCTCCTGCTCCACGGGCACACCCACCTCGCGCACCGCACGCAGATCGTGCGCGGCGGGCACACGCTGTCGATCATCGGTTCGGGGTCCAGCACGCAGAACACCACGGACCCGGACCGCGTGGCCCGATACAACATCTACACGGTGAATGGCCGAGCCCTTCGCATCCGCACCCGCGTCTACGACCCCGCGGCACGACGCTTCGGTTGGATGCTGTAGCGGCGCTGGGGTAGCCTCGGAAGGCATGAGAAACGCCTTCGCCCTCGCCCTCCTCCTCGGCTGCGCCGAGTCGTCCACCCCTTCGGCCGACACCGCCGCGCCAGCGGACGACACGGCCAGCGCTGACGCCGCGGTCGAGCCCGACGTGGCCCCGGAGCCCGAGGGCAGCTACTACGACTTCATCGTGGCCTTCGGCACGTCGAAGCTGCAGCAGCGCTACAAGGGCATCCTGGCCCCGGAGAAGGTGTCGTTCGGGTGCACGCACATCGGCCCCGCCAAGTCGCTGGCGATCGAGTTCACGTACCCGGATCCCTACGCCACGATCAACCTCAACTTCGGGTTCGTGCGGGGCAGCGATGTCCACGACATCACCATTGAGACGGAGGGCTCGTTCCCCTGGGGCAAAGGCGCGGTGAACGCCCCGCCCAGCTTCAAGTTGGTGGCCACGGATGGCGCCGGGAGCCCGCAGCTCACGCTGGGCTCGTGGGTCGACACCGCGGAGGGGACGCTCCACATCGACCGCTGGGGCAAGACCGGCGGCGAGGTGGTCGAGGGACGAATCGAGGGGACGGTGGTGAATGACGGCGCGTTCCCGGCAGACGCCGTGATTCAGGGCTCGTTCCGGGTGGAGCTCCCCCCGGAAGAGGGGTGTGGCGGTACGTAGCTCGGCCGCCCGTCCGAGCCGGCTCACGCTCGCGCGGCGTCCTCGACCCGATCCAGACGGCGGAGGGGGGGACAGGCCACCGCTGTGACCGCCACCGTGGCCACGGTGAGGAGGCCACCCACGACCACGCTGGGCACTAGCCCCAGGAGGCGCGCCGCAGCGCCGCTCTCGAACGCGCCCAGCTCGTTCGAGCTGCCGATGAAGAACCCGTTCACGGCGGAGACGCGGCCCATGAGCTGGGGCGGCGTACAGGTCTGGACCAGGGTAGCGCGCAGCACCATGGAGACATTGTCGAGCGCGCCGCCCGCCGCGAGCAGTAGGGCGCTGAGCCAAAGCCACGGGGAGAACGCGAAGCCCACCCAGGTGACCCCGAAGGCCGCGACGCAAGCCAGGAGCACCGGCCCAGCACGGCGGTGCATGCCGTGGCGCGCCAGCCAGACGCCCATGAGGAGCGCGCCCACCGCCGGGGCGGCGCGGAGCAGACCCACCGACTGCTCGCCCGAGTGCAGCACGTCCAGCGCGAACGCCGGGATGAGGGCGGTTGCCCCGCCGAAGAGCACTGCGAAGAGGTCGAGGCTGAGCGCCCCGAGGAGCAAGGGCGTGGCGAAGACGAAGCGGACGCCCTCCCGCAGGCTCTCGAACACCGGCGTCGGTGGCGGGGGAACGCGCCCCGTGGGCGGGATGCGCAAGACCGCCACGAAGCCGCCCGCATAGCCCAGCAAGAGCAGGGCGTAGGTCCAGAGCGGCCCGATGGAGGTGTAGAGCAGCGCACCCACCGCCGGGCCGCCGATCGTGGTGCCGTGGAACAGGTTGGTGCGCCACGTCGCGGCGTTGGCGTAGAGCGCGGGCGGGACCAGCTCGGCCCCGAGCGCCGCAGAGGCCGGACGGAGCACCGCGCGCGCGGCCCCACCGAGCGCCTGCGCCCCCAGGAGCGGCCAGGTCGAGGTGGCCCCGCCAACGTTGCTGATGACCAGCCACACGGCGCCGGCGAACAGCCCGAGGAGCCCGAGCGCGCTCAGGAGGCGCCTGTCCCATTGGTCCGAGGCCCAGCCCCCGAAGAGCGTGAGCGAGAGAAACGGGATCGCCTCGGCGAGCCCGATCAGCCCCACCTGCCACGCGGCCTCGCCCACGTCGCTGGTCCGGCGGGTGAGCTCGTAGACCTGGAGGCCCAAGACGGTGGTCTGGATCTGGGTGGAGAGAAAGACGCCCGTGAGGCCCGTCATCATCAGCCGATAGCTGGGGATCCGGAGCGCTGCGAACGCGTCGTGGGTGGGTGCCGACACGCGGGGGAGGCTCGCCCGCGCGTACCGCGATAGCAAGCTCGACGGACGCGGAACCTCGGGTGATGCTCCCGACCCGAGGCTTCTCAGAGGAGTGACACGATGGATGGTTTCGAGGCGCGGTGCGGTCTGGTCCTGGCGCTCTTCGCGGCGTGTATGGCGATCTCGGATCTCTTCGCCGGGAAGTACGGGGATGACGAGATCCTCCTCACCGCGGAGAAGGGGTCTGCGTATCAGTGGTATCAGGCGAAGAGCATCAAGCAGAGCCTGGTGGAGGGCGAGCGCGACATGCTGAAGGCGTTGCTGAAGGCCGGCGCCGTCTCCGAGGCCACGCGCGGGGCGATCGAGGGGCTGGTCACGAAGCTCGACAAGAAGTCGGACAAGTACGACCTGCAGAAGACCGAGATCCTCGAGGGGTCGGCGGCAGTTGGCGAGGCCAAGTGGGCCCAGGAAAAGGACGGCAAGCTCGGCCAACTGATTGGCGCGAAGGAGCACGAGGCACGCATTGAGGTGCTCGGGAAGGCCGGCGATCACTTCGATCTAGCCTCGCTCTTCTACCAGCTGGCGTTGGTCTTGGGCGCGATCAGCCTTGTGCTCAAGGAGGAGCGGCCGCGGCTGGCGTTCTTCGGGATGCTCGTCTTGTTGGGTCTGGTAGGCGCAGGGTTTACGACGTCCGCGATGATCGCCGCCATGGCATGAGGGCGCGGCAGAGAGACGGACAGCGCCTTCGCCAGGTGCCCAGGGTGCCCAGGGCGGGCGGCTTGCCACGCGCCCTTCGCTGAGTTTATCTCTCGGGCACGATCGCGAGACGCCATCGGGCGCTGCCCGGGAAGGAGCAACGATGACCCCGAGGCGCGCCTGGTTTCGACTCCGATGGCTTCGCCTGGGAGTGGTGCCGCTGGTGGCGGTGATCGTTCACTTCGCCGTCGACACGCTGGAGGCCTTCGCCGACCCCGCGGAGCCGGCGCCTCCGGCGGCCGAAGCGCCGCCCCCGCCCCCCATCGTGGGCGAGAAGGTGTTCATTGGCGCTTACGTCAACGACATCCAAAACCTCGACCTCAAGAGTCACACGTTCGCTGGCGACGTGTACCTGTGGTTCCGCTGGACCAACCCGGCAATCAACCCAGCCACGGGCATGGACTTCGTGAACCCGTCCGACCTCTGGGGTCACGTCCGCACCTACGACAACGAGGAGGCCGTCCGGCGCGCGGACGGCAGCCTGTATCAGGTGGTCCGTCATCAGGGCCGCTTCTCGTGCAAGCTGCCGCTGTACGACTATCCGCTCGACCGCCAGACCATCTTCATGGAGTTCGAGGACCGCACCCTCGAGGCGCACATGATGTCCTACGTGGCCGACGGCGCCGGGGTGGAGATCAACCCAGACATCACGCTCCCGGGGATGACCATCGGCACTCCGCGGCTCGTGATCACTGACCGCGTCTACGGGACCAGCTTCGGTGAGTCTCGCGGAGCTCCGGCGCTCGCGCCCGGATCCCTCGCCCCCGCCCAGGGGGCCGCCGCGGGGGCGCTCGATGCGCGAGCCACGTCGCCGGCGCCGGCCAGCACCCTCCTCGCCGGACTGATCACCTCGCGCCCGCATGCCGGCAAGCTGTCTTTCAGTCGCGCCCGCATCGAGGTGCCCATGTCGCGTCCGCCCGTGCCGCACCTCATCAAGATGCTGCTGCCGGTCGTCTGCGTGGTCCTGTGCGCGAGCATGATGTTCCTGTTTCGCCCCGCCTAC
>SXOO01000072.1 GCA_005776725.1 Pseudomonadota bacterium
CAGGCGGGCGATCCGGCGCAGCGCGAGCATCGCCCGGAGGTCCGGGTCGAGCGGGTTCCCTCGGTCCAGCCGCTCGAGGGCGGTCCCCAGGCGGCGGTTGAGCGTCTGAACGGCGGGGACGACGGGGCCGCTCTCCAGGAGTCGTCGCGCGAAACGCATGCTCGTCCAACCTCTCCGCGCTTGCGGCTGGCCTCCAGCGGGGGCGCAGCGTAGAAACAGCCGGTGTTCATTACCACGACCATCGGCCTCATCGCGGCGCTGCTCACCACGCTCAGCTTCGTCCCCCAGGTGATCAAGGTGCTTCGCAGCGACGACGTCTCGGGCGTCTCGATTGCGATGTACGCCCTGTTCTCAGCTGGCGTGGCTCTTTGGCTGGTCTACGGGCTGCTCATCTGGAGCCTGCCGGTGATCCTCGCGAACGGGGTCACGCTGCTGCTGTGCCTCACCATCCTGCGGCGCCTGATGCGCCGCTTGAAGGGGTAACCCGGCGGCATCGCCGTCGTGGTATGGTTGGCGCGTGCAGCTCCGCCTCGTCCTCGCCACCGTCGTCCTGTCGTGCGCTGCGGAAGCGCCGAATCGAGCGCCGGTCATCGATCCGATTGCCCCGATCACGGCACAGGTCGGCGAGACGATCGAGCTCGTGGTCCCCGCGCGCGACCCCGACGGCGACCGGCTGAGCGTCGCGGTCAACCCCGTCCCGCTCACGGCAGAGCTGGTTCCCGACGGCCCGAACACCCGCTTCGTGTGGGCGCCGCTCATCAGCGACACCGGCCCGTCCGGCAAGGTGCATCAGCTCACGTTCTCGGCTGACGACGGGCGCGGCGGACTGGCCACGCGGCAGCTCAACGTGACCGTGTTGCCGCAGTCGGGGGCCCCCGAGTTCCTGGGGCCTGAGGGCTACGTGCTGAACCTGTCGGTGGACGACGACCTCAGCTTCCTGGTGGTGGTGAAGGACGACGACACCAAGGAGGTGGCGATCACCGCCACCAGCGACCCCATCCCCGGAGCCCGCTTCACGCAGCTCGACGGCAAGTCGGCTAGCTTCTACTGGAAGCCTTCGGAGCTCCAGGCCAAGGAGCGCGAGTACTACCAGCTCGTGGTGGAGGCCGACGATGGCGTTCACCCGAAGGTGGTGCGCGAGATCTCCCTGTTGCTCATGAACGCCGACGAGCAGAAGAACTGCGCGGGCACTCCGCCCACCTTCGAACCCTGCGACGAGCCCTCGTGCCTCCCGGTCGGCGATCTCGATGGCTCGGGTGCGCTCGCGTTTCGGCTATACGCCACCGACGTGGAGTCTCGAATCCGCGAGCTCACGCTCCACTACGCCACGAACAATCCGCTCGACGCGTCCAGCTACGACGGCAACACCGTGGCGCTCGATCAGTGCTCCCCGGACTCGGATCCGGGGTGCCCCTCGAACCCGAAGAACCGCTACTTCATCGGCATCCTCGCCAGCCCAGCGGTGAACGCGACCGAGCCGCTGCTGCTGCACTACTACGTCACGGCGGTAGACGACGACGACGTGAAGAGCACCAGCTGCGACCACACCACGCGCTTCCCGAAGGTGGGCCACCACACGGTCGCGCTCTATCCGAAGCAGTGGACGGGGACGTGCAAGGACGACGCGTACGAGTCCACGGGCCTCGAGGACGCCCCGGTGATCCCCGTTCGGTCAGAGATCGACAGCGGCGTCACGTACGACCTGCGCTTCTGCGTGGACGACGGCGAAGACCTGTACCGCGTCGACGCCCCACCGGGTGCCACCGTCACCGTCCAGGTGATCCACGAGAGGCGGCACGGCGCGCTCGAGGTCACGCTGCTCGACGAGCTCGGCGCCGTCGTGCCCGCGCTCACCAATGCCGGCGATCGCGTGGCGGCCCGAGTCCTTGGCCCGGTCTACGCGCAGGTCGTGGCGCCACCGGGCGAGAAGAGCGGCGATCAGTCGTACGCGGTGGTCGCCACCCGGGCCGTGGGGGACTGTCCGAACGACGCGTCGGAGCCCAACGACGGGGTCGACGAAGCCATCTTCGTCCAGCGGAGCGTTCCGCGAGACGTCACGATCTGCGCGGCCGACCACGACAGCGTCCTCGTGTCCGCCGGCGACGACGAGTCGATTGTGGTGGGCCTCGCCTTCCAACACGCCTTCGGCGACTTGGACATGGTGCTGCGCGCCCCGTCCGGCGAGGTGGTCGCGCACAGCAGCTCGGCCGAGAACGACGAGCGGATCGTCTGGCACGTGGACGACGCCGGCAGCTATGTGGTGACCGTGCTCGGTTATCACGGTGCCGCGAACACGGGGCGGCTCACGATCGACGTCGTCGAGACCGCCACGATGTGCTTCGAGGACCAGTTCACGCCCAACGCCAACGCCAAGGCGGCGCGGCTGCTGCCAGAGAACACTTACACAGACCTGCTGGTCTGCCCTAACGCGGAAGACTGGTTCCGCATCGACCTCAACGAGGGCGAGCGGCTCACGGTGCAGGCAGCGGCCTATCAGCCCAAGGACGCCCCCCTCGACCTCCAGATCTTCGACGATCCGGCGGGGCTACACATCGCCGGTGAGGCGGTGGCCTCGAACAGCCCGCAGACCCGGCAGTGGGGCGTCACAGCAGCGTCCGAGGGGAGCTTCCGCTTCCGCGTGAGGAACAACGGGCCGTACACGGCGATCTACGACCTCGCGTTCTGGGTCGCTGACGCGGGCGGGCCGGGTCAGTGCCTCGATGACCGGTTCAGCCCGCTCGACACCGCCGACAACGCGCTCGAGGTAGACCACTCCCTCGGGTTCCTCACGCGCCTCAAGGTGTGCCCCGGGGGAGAGGACTGGTTCAAGCTCTCGGCGGCGGCGTATGAGGAGCTCTACGTCTACGTCTTCGGCTTCTCCGACGAGGCACCGCTCATCGCCGAGCTCTACACAAAGAACACGGGCTCGCTTCAGAAGATCGCCGACGGGATCCCCGGCTCCAACGGGGTGGAAGTGCGCTTCCTGCCCGAGGAGAACCTCGAGGTGTTCCTTCGCGTCCTCGGTGCCCCCGGCCAGATACATCACTACGACCTGGTCTTCGGACTCGACTAACGGTTGGACTGTATGCGCTACGTACTGCCTTTGATCTTGGCCGGCTGCGGCGCGGCCGAGGGCGACTCCTGTCTGCTCGACAGCGACTGCGAGGGCGGGCTCATCTGCCTGTCCAGCCGTTGCTCCACCCACGAAGCCGTGCAGAGCGAGTTCGCGCCCCTCGCTGACGACGCCGCCACGCCCACCACGGACACCACCGCCGGTGACGCGAGCGAGCGGACCGAGACGGTGGCCGGGCCCGCCACCCACCCGTGCGGGGAGCAGCCCTACTCGCGCACCCTTCTGTCGTGTACGCCCCCGAGCGGCGTGTTCGAGGCGGGCGCGGCGCCGTGCGCCGAGCCCACGGCCAAGTATCCCGTGAAGATGGTCACCATGGAGCCGCTGGGTGGCTTCCAGAAGATGGCCGCGCTCGCTACGCCCGTGCTCACCAAGGGCTTCGAGGAAGGCACGATCGCCGTCTCCCTTTGGCAGGACGGGGATCTCGCCACCAACTGTCAGGGCGACCAGATCTGGGTGCGAGACGACGCCGATCGAAACGCGGACTGCACCGGGTCCTTTGGGCCAGACTCCTTTCCGCTCACAATCCCTATCTCGAACCCACCGCTCTTCATCGTGGTGCGAGACGCGGTGTTCGACCTGAACACAGGACGCCTCACGGGCATCGTGGACCGTGAGAAGCTCATCGCTGATCTGCCCGAGGCGATCCGCGAGACGGGCGCCACGCTCGTCACGGCGGACGTCGACACGGACGGTGATGGCACGCCCGAGGACTCGCGCGTCACCCTCACGGTCTGCTTCTGAGCGGCTCCGTTCGGCTGAGTCGCCGGACGGCGCTCGGGCTGCTGCTGGCGTCGGGCGCTAGGGCGATCGGCCCGGCCACGGCGTTCCACGTGGGGCAGCTGATCCACGAGGGCCGCTGGGACGCTCGACCGGAGGGGCCCAGCGGCATGGCGCTCGAGATCCGTGCCCGCACCTCCATCGACGTGGAGTCCACCGTCCCTGTGGCGGTCCGTGACCCGGCCCTCTTGCGGCACCCGTTCCTGGTCATGTGCGGTGACGCGCGTTTCCGGTTCGAGGCCGACGAGCGCGAGCGTCTCCGGCGCTGGATCACGGCGGGAGGCATGCTCTTCGCCGACAACTCCGGGCGAGGGGGGCCGTCCACCGCGTTCGACGCCTCGGTCCGCGAGGAGTTCGAGGGGCTCTTTCCGGGGCACGTCTTCGAGAAGATCCCGTCGCAGCACGTGATCTACCGCAGCTTCTACCTGCTCGACTTCCCCGCTGGCCGCGCGATCCACCGCACTTACCTCGAGGGGCTCAGCCTCGACGGGCGGCTCGCTGTCCTCTACTCGCACAACGACGTCTTCGGGGCGCTGGACAGGGAGGGCCCCGACTGGCGCTTCGACGTGGTCCCGGGCGGAGACTCTCAGCGCGAGCGCGCGATTCGCCTCGCCGTGAACGTCGCGATGTACGCGCTCTGCCTGGACTACAAAGACGACCAGGCCCACACGGACTACCTGCTGCACGAACGTCGCTGGCGCGCTGCACCACCTCGGGTGACCCCCGCGAAGCCCTGATGCTGCTCGCCTCCGATCCCGCCGAGACCCGCTTCGAGTGGGTGCTGCTCGGCGACTGGCAGCTGTCGCAGCAGCTGGCCGTGGGGAGCCTCGCGCTGGCGGTGCTTGTCCTCACCGTGTGGAACCTGAGGCGAGTTCGGGGCTGGGGCATGCGCTGGGGGCTGCTGGGGATGCGCTGCGCGCTTCTGGCGCTGCTCGGCTTCGTGTTCCTCCAGCCGGCGCTCCTCGAGGAGACACGCGCGCTCTCCACGAACACCGTCGTGCTCCTCGTAGATGACTCGGCCAGCATGGCGCTCCCGGGTCCGGACGGCGCTCGTCGCGAGGCGGTCTCTCGCCTCCTCGACCGGTCCCAGGCCTACCTCGAGAGCATCGGCGCTGCGAACACGATCGAGGCGTGGCGCTTCGGCCCCGACCTCGAGGCCGGTGACGCTCGAACGATAGGGCGCTCGTTGGCGGCATCGGGGGACGCCACGCCGATCATCGAGACCCTCGAGAAGGTGATTGAGCGGTCTCGCCACAAAGACGTCGGGGGCGTGATCCTCATCTCGGACGGCCTCGACAACGGCCGCGCTGCCACGCCCCTGTCGCGTACGGGCGTGCTCGACACCGACACCACGCGCCTGCTCCGCTCGTTGGGCGCGCCGATCCACACCTTCGGCTTCGGTGACGCGGGGGTCGCCGACGTGGAGATCCGCGAGCTGCGCTGCGCTCCCTTCGCCTTCAAGCGGACGGCGGCGTCGATCGAGGCGGTCATCGACGTCGCGGGCTACGAGGGCGGCACGCTCGAGATCGAGCTCCTCGAAGATGGGCGCCCCGTTCGCTCCGTGTCGCGCGAGATCGACGCGGGCCAGCGCACCTACGTCGCAGGCTTCGAGTTCACCCCGGTCGACATGGGGCACAGGGTATACACAGTAAGGGTTAGGCCGTTGTCCGGCGAGGTGAGCACCGAGAACAACGTGCGGCACACGGTCATCCGCGTCGGGCGGGACAAGCTGCGTATCCTCCAGATCGCGGGCCACCCATCTTGGGATCAGCGCTTCCTGCGCAACCTCCTGAAGAGCACCCCCAACGTCCAGCTGGTGTCGTTCTTCATCTTGGTCACGGCCGGAAACGTGCGGCAGCTCCAGCAGTCGGAGACGGCGCTCATCCCGTTTCCTGCGCAGGAGCTCTTCGTCGAAGAGCTGCACAGCTTCGACCTCGTGATCTTCCAGGACTTCAACTACGGCCCCTTCGCCACGGATGAGCACCTGCCGAAGGTCGCCCACTTCATCCGCGAGGGTGGCGGGTTTCTGTTCCTGGGCGGACGCCTGGCCTTCGGCGCCGGTGGGTACGATCGGACGCCGCTCGAGCCGCTGCTGCCCGTTGAGCTGACGGTCACGCACGGGCTCGCGGAGAAGCCGCTGGATCTCTCCACGTTCGCACCGCAGCTCACGGAGGCCGGGCGCACGCACCCGATCACCCAGCTCGCATTCGACCCCACAGCCAACGCCGAGCTCTGGAAGGGCCTGCCGCCGCTGGAAGGGGCCAACCTCTTCGAGCGGGCCACCCCCGGCGGCGTCGTCTTGGTCGAGCACTCGCAGCGCACCGGAGCCGACGGCAAGCCCATGCCGGTGATCGTCGCCGGCGAGGCGGGTGAGGGTCGGGTGGTCGTGGTGGGCACCGACAGCCTGTGGCGCTGGCGGTTCCCGGGTGATGCAGGCCAGGGCGCGGCCTATGACACGCTCGTTCAGAACACGCTGCGGTGGCTGGTGAAGGACCCCACGCTGGAGCTGGTACGCGTCACGCCCAGCGCGGGCGTAAGGGCGCTCGGTCAGCCGGTAGACCTCGACATCCGCGTCTTCGAGCCCGACTACGCGCCGGCCGCCAACCGAGCCCTCCGGGTCACTCTCAGCCGCCGCGCCGCCGCGCCCGACGTCACGTCCACCGTGGTCTACGAGTCTGACGTGACCACCGACTCAGCAGGCCGCGCTGTCTCGACCCAGACTCCCGAGGCCCCTGGGATCTACGACGTGCGGGTCTCTGCGCCCGTGGGCGGGCAGGAGGTCTTGGGAGCGAGCGTGTTTGTCGTGGCGGACGAACGGCCGGAGATGCGCGCGGTGCTGCCTTCCATGAAGCTCCTCGAGGCGGTGTCGGCGGCCACTGGAGGGGTGTCGCGGACGATCACCCCCACCACCGCGCTCGATGTGCCGCTCGCCCGCCCCCGCGTGAGCGACGTGACCAGCCGCCACTATCACGACCGTTGGAACACCCCGCTGGTCTTGGGCCTGGCTTGCCTCTTGTTCACCTTCGACTGGGTATTGAGGCGCCGAGCGGGGCTGCTCTGACGCGCCGGTAGGAGGCGCGCCCGCGGGTTGATGGAGCTCGCTCCGGGTCTCAGTTCGTCAAGGCGAAGGCCCCCGCATTGCCGGTGGTGCCGGGGAGGCCGACGCTGGGTCCTCCGGGGCCTCCGGCGCCGGGACCACCGCCCAACACCACCGAGATGCCAGCCTTCAGCGCGGGAGAGCCGGCGGTCCCGGAGAGAAACACGGCGTACGACGGGCCGCCGCAGCCACCGCCTCCGCCACCCCCGTGACCACCGCGGCCTCCGGCGCCGCCGGTACCACCGCCGCCCGCGCAGAACGTGGCGTCTGCGGGATCGGTGGCACCACCGAAGCCACCGGCACCGCCAGCGCCGCCGGAGCCGCCAGCGCCGCCGAAGCCTCCGTCGCCGCCGCGGCCCCGCGTCACGGTGTTGTTCTTGAAGGTCGGCAATGCCGCGCTGGGGGCGCTGTACGACAGGAAGATCACGAAGCTGCCGCCGCCGCTGCCGCCACCGGTGCCGCCAGTGGCCCCGCAGCCGCCCGCGCCACCGGCGCCGCCCCCTGCGCCGAGGTCTGAGTACTTCGCTGCTGTTGCGCCGCAGTAGAGCGTCTCGACGCCCCCGCCGGCGCCGCCGCCGCCCCCGCCGGCGCCGTGTCCGCCCGTGCCGCCGTTGGCACCTGCCGTGGCCTGCCATCGATGCGTAGCGACGCTGCCGCCCGTGTTGCACCCGTTGCCGGCCGCGCCGGTCGATCCTCCCGCTCCCGGCGTGCCCGGGTGGCCTTGGAGCCCCTCTGGCGGGTTCTGGCAGCTGTTGCAGTTGGCCGCGTTGTCGTCGCCGCAGAAGCCGGAGTAGGGGCCCCAGCCGAGGTCGATGTACCCGTCGTGGCCCGCGAGCCCCCCGAGGCCGGCGCCCGGCCCGGAGCCGGGCTGGCCCTTCTCGGCGGCGCTGGACACCTGGGCGATCTCGCCGGTGGGACACCCGGGATCGCTGCTGTTGAGGTCGTGATCCGGGCAGATCCCCATGCCGCCGTTACCGCCGTTGACGGGGACTCCGTTGCAGAAGTTGGTGGCGCCGGTGCCCCCCGGATTGCTGCCGAAACAGCTCGGAGACCCGACCTCTTTGACCTTGGCCCCGCTGCCGCCCGGCGCTCCCGCGCTGCCGGAGTCCCCCGGGCTTCCCGGCGCTCCGGCTCCCGCGTTGCCGCCGTAGAGGCGACAGTTCGAGATCGCCAGCGCATCGGTGGAGTCCACGAACAGCAGCGTGTACACGGAGGCGCCCGGTGCGGTGCTGCTGGGGCCGAACACCGTGAAGCCGTCGAGCGTGGTGGAGCCCGGTGTGCCGGTGATACCGTGGGCGTTGATCGCGGCGGGGGACTCCACCGACGTGCCTCCACCCAGGACCGCCGTCTCGTAGAGGATGCTGTCGCGCGCGAAGAAGTCCCCGCGGTATCCGCCGTATACAGACACCCCAGCGGCCAGCGTGACGGTCTCGATGTAGACGCCAGTGGCGACGTACACGTCCCGCAGTCCGGTCTCCTGGGCGCGCTGAATCCCCAGCCCAATGGTGAGCAGCGGCGAGTCGAGGGTGCCCAGTCCCTCGGCCGTGCCGTTCTTCGCCACGAAGACGCCTTCGAGGACTTCCCCGTCCACGCCATCGCAGTTCTGGTCCACGCCATCCGGGTAGTCGATGCCGGTGATGTAGAGGCACTCGCAGCCGTTCTTGGGGTTCCCGTCCACATCGAAGAAGCCGGGTTTGCAGGCCATACCGCACACCGGCACCGCGAGGGTCGCGTCGCATGCCGAGGTCGCGTTCGGAGGCGCGGTTGCCGTGCAGCTGTTGCCGCAGACGCCGCAGTGGGCGTCGGAGACGTAGTGCCCCGCGCCGTCTACCCACGGACCGTCGACCACGCCGTCACAGTCGTTGTCGACGCCGTCACACTGTTCGTTCGGCACCTCGCACTCGAGCCACCCGTCGGCTCCGCAGCTCTGAGTGCCCTTGCACACGACGAGCGGGCCGTCCCCGGCCGGCGCGGGCTTCTCGCACGCCCGCTTCAGCGAAGTATCCGAACCGTCGCACCCGCAGGTGAGCGACTTCGGGAGACACTGCGTGGACCCGCCGTCCGGGCTTTGGCAGATGTAGCCCGCGTCGCACTCGAGGTCGGAGCTGCACGGCCTGCCGCAGTAGGTGCCGTCCAGCAGCGCGACGCACCGGCTGCCCGGGTAGGTGCAATTGGAGTCCGTGGCGCACGACTGGCACACGGTGGCCAAATGCGGCACGCACTGGAACTCGTTGAGCTTGAAATAACCCTCCGCACACTCGCTGACCACGCACTGGGGCGGCACCTTCGAGCCGTCGCACGTGGCGACCGCGTTGGGCAGATTGCACGCGATGCCGCAGGCGCCGCAGTGCTGCGTGGTGGTGTAACCGCCGTTCGCGCCCTTGAAGGGGCCGTCGACCACGCCGTCGCAGTCGTCGTCCAAGTAGTTGCACGTCTCAGAGGCCGCAACCGATGCGCTGCAGACGAGGCCGCTCGCGCCCAGGCACGTCTGGACGCCGCCACAGCTCCCGAGCGGGTTGGTCTCCGTGCACGCGGCGCCGTTGCCCACCTCTTCGTCGTAGAGGCCGTCGCAGTCGTTGTCTTTGGCGTCGCAGATCTCCTCGGACGCGGTGGGGGCATCGCACGGGCCGAAGCCGTCCGCGCCAAGGCACTCGCGGAGCCCGACGCAGCTGCCCCACTGGTTGGTGGCAACGCACGGCTCGAGCCGTCCGGCAGTCGCCTTGGTGCAGCTGCACGTGCCCGAGGCCGGCGCGCAGGTCGAAGCGCCGGCGCCGTCGGCCGTGAGGCACTCGAAGCTCTCGGGGCAGGGCGTGGACTCGCTGCAGGTGGTGGTGCAGTAGCCGGGCGTGTCGCCTACGGCGCCCACGCACAGACCGCCAGCGCACTGCAGATCGGACTGGCACGGCTGGCACAGGCGCACCACCTCGGGCACACACACGAAGACCAGGTCTGGGTACGAGTTGGTGACCGAGCGGCAGCTCCATCCATCGGGGCACTCGCCGATACAGGTCTCTGAGCAGACGGGGCCGTCGAACCCGTCGACGCAATAGCCGCTGTCGCAGTCTTCGGCGGACGCGCACGGCTCGCCGAAGTCTGTGACCGTTGGCCCGGCCTGCCCCACCTCCTTCGCGTTGGTATCGGCGGGGGCCTTCACCACGTCCGCCTCCGTGCCGCCGCCACCGACGACGTCTTTGTCGTTACCGACGGGCTGAGCCCGAAGCGCGCCGCTCTCAGGCGTGGCGCACGAGACCGCAAAGACCAGGGAGAGGGCGTAGAGGGCTAGGCGCATTGTCCGATGATGGCGTAGTTGCCGCTGTCAGGACAACTGGCGGTCGCGTCAGGGCGCGCGGTTCAGGCCGTGAGCGCGTCACCGAGGCCTTCGCGTAGGCAAAACGCGGTGAACGCCGCCACCTCCGCCGGTGGTGCGGTGGCGAGCGCCGGTGTGGCCTCGTGATACCGCCGGAACGCCGCGACGAACCGCTGCGGGGCCGCCTCGTATGCCGCGTCGAGGGCCCCAGAGCCGTTGAGCAGCCGCTCCCAGCGTAGCCGCGCGACCTGCAGCGTCGTGAGTCGCCAGAGGTCTTCCGGGACGCCGGGCAGCGCAGGGGCTTGGCGCAAAGCCGCGCCCAGCTGCGTGTCGTCCGCACCGAGCTCAGGCAGCGCCGGCACCGTCGGCCCGTGGACGCTCACCGGCTGCCGGCGCGCGACCGCCTCTCGGATCCGCAGCAGTTCACCGGCTAGCACCGGCACGTCCCCGGCTGTGACCGTGCCGTCGCGCCGCTCCAGGATCACGGCACGGACGTTGGGGCAGCGGGCCAGGGCGTGCTCGAGCAACTCCCACACCGGCTCCGGGACGGCCGTGTCGTGGCTGTCGAGCGGCCAGCTCCGGCGGCTGGGGAGCCACTCCGGGTCGCTGTAGGACCCACCCGACACGTGCAGCTCGATCACGCGCTCCAAGGGGAGCGCGGCCATGTAGGCGCGCGGGTCCAGGCCCCCAAGCCCGGACATCACGTGCAGGTTGTGGACGTCCAAGAGGATGTGGTGACCCACGGCGTGGAACATCGCCGGCTCCAACGCCGGGTCAGCCAGCCAGAACGGCATCGAGGTGGTCTCGAGAGCGACGGCCGGGAAGACCTGCGCCGCCCGGTCCAGGCGCTCGCGGATCAGCGCGGCGCGGCTCGCCGAGTAGGGCACGGGCATCGGCAGCGCCACGAACTCGCCGTCGGCGGTGGTGGTTTGACCGAAGTGGTCCGAGTACCACAGGAAATCGAAGTCCTCGTGAGTGCGCTGCAGCGCGTCGAGCCACGCTTGGAAGCGCGGCGCCCTCGGGTCGGGCGTGCCGATCGAGAGGTTCACCCCGTGGCCGATCACGGGCAGGCCCAGCGCGCGCGTCAGGGACAGGTCGCGGCGATAGAAGCCGTTTGGCGAGGGGTTTCCCGAGGGGTCGAAGCGCCACAGCGTCTCCGGCGTGACCTCGATGACGTCGCAGTGGGCCTCGACGAGCGGGAGCAGCAGCTCCAACCACTCTGCCTCGGGTTGCAGCGACAGGCCGACCAGTGGCGCTTCGGCAGGCATCGGGGCCAGCACCTCACCTCTCGAGCAGAACCCGAGCCTCGGACGACCCGACAGTAACACGGCGGGGTCGCGCCGGGGACGGCCGCGAGCATTCACGGAGTCTCGGGCGACCGATGCTACCTCCAAAAGCATTTGACGTTGCCGGGCCCCGCTGAGGCTGCTCGCCGCTTGCATCAGCGAGATCACGAGGTCTGCAGGACATCCGTGCCAGCCAGGCGGCTCGGCGACAGAGTAGCTCGCGGGCTGCGTCGAGCCCCACCGAACACGGGGACCCGCATGGCGTTGAAGGCGGAGGGCCGGTCCGCGCGTTCCAGGCTACGGGGCCGATGGCCTGCAACCTCGAGCTGGGCGTCCCACCGTCAAGCGCACGAGCGCGGCGCGCGATCCGAGTCGACCACACGAGTTGCCGCGTCCAGCGCCCGCCGTTTCCGAAAAAGTGCTCTGACGCCCTTGACAGGTTGCCGCGGGGGGGGTAAGTTGGGTACAGCGTACGCAATTGGACACGTTGATGTGCTTTCAACGGCGCGATGCCGATTCGCGTCATTGTCATGGGGTGGACGGCGATGATTCAAACAAGAGTCCTGCTGTTTGCATTGGTCTGGCTATTTAGTGGCTGCCAAGGTGCGGCCGAGGCACCAGTGGAGGACCTGGGGCCCCACATTGACGGACACTCAGGTGCCGACGCGGCACCGCAAGTGGGCTCCCTGGCGAACGATGTGCCTGGGGTGCCGCCGCAGACACCCGCAGAGGAGGGCGTCGCACAGGGTGTGACGGTGCTCGGACCGATGGCGGCCGCGGGCGGAACCCTTTACGGCGTGGTCCGTGATGCAGCGACGGGTCGCGGCTTGGACGGCATGGCCGTGACAGCCAGCCTCGCCGCAGAACCCGGCCAGGAGACTCGCGCACACGCCGGCCGCGCGACCACAGATGCGCAGGGTCGCTTTCAGCTGGAGGTGGCCGCCCGGGGCCGCTATGTGGTCGAGGCAGGTGGCGGCGGCTGGGTGCCGGCGTCGCGCGTGGTGTCCGTGGTGGGAGCCAACGCCGCAGTGCCGCCGCTGCCCGTCCAGAGGCAGGACCGCCAGGTTACAACGGTTGGTCCCGCTGGGGGAGTGGCGTCCAATTCCACGGGAGACGTTCAGCTTGTGTTCCCGCCAGGGGCCGTGGACCACGAGATCCCCGTGACCGCCACGCGATTTCGCGACGCGGACAAGCTGCCCGTCGAGCTTCCCGCCACATCGATCTTCGCCTATCTGGTGTGGCTCGAGCCGACCGGGACCGCTTTTCGTGAGCCGGTAACTCTTAGGATTCGCAACGATCGCGGCATCGCTCCTGGAACGGCTATCCCGATCGGTCACTTCGACCACGCGCGCTACCGGTGGGAGCATCACGCGACGGCGGTGGTCACTCCAGATGGCCGCTGGGCCGAGGGACCCATTCGCCACTTCAGTCCGAAGGACATCAACCCGGTGCGAACACCCACCCCGTGCGCTGACTGCGACGACGACGATGACGAAGACGGAGAGGGCGAGGACGGGGGCGAAGGCGGGGAGCCGCCTTCGCCCCCGCCTGGTCCGCCTGCTCCACCGGGACCTTCGCCGGGCCCACCTCCGAGCCCCTGCCCAGGGGACAACGTCCGTCTGGAGCTGCCGGGCTCGGGTTCACCCGTTGGTCGCCCGGCACGGGCTGTGCTGGAGCGGGCCCATGGCCTTCTTCTCGCGGCAACCTCCGCGTCCTCCAGCGCCTGGCAGGGTGCGGACGACGGCAGCCCCGAGGATCCAGTTGCATCTCAGATTTCATTGAACGATGGCGGCCTGTCGGCGCGTGTCGCAGTTCCCCACGTCGAGGTGTTCGGTCGAGAGGAGGCTCACGATTTGGTGTATTCGAGCCACGCGGCGTGGCCGAGCGTCTCCTTCGTTCGTCGCTGGCAGTACGTTCCTACCGTTCTCGGAGGAGCCGGGCAGGGGGTGCTGCCGAATCTGGACTGGGTGCGCTGGTCCGTGGACCTGGCAGGTCAATGGGTAGAAGGCACCTTCCAGCACCTCTCCGGCGCACCGTATTGGTTTGCCGAGCGCCTGGAGGCGAAGGACGGTGGGGGGCAATGGCTGCCTTCCGGCTTCGCCCCGGTGAGCCGCACACTGACGCTGGCGCGACCGGAGTCGATGCTGGCGTCGCCCATTTTCGCCTGGCCGGCCTCTCCCGCGTCGGCCGTCACCATCGGCAACGCGCAAGCGCTCACCTCGACCTCCAGCCACGTGGAGCGGCCGATCGTCAACCTGCGCGAGAGCGCCTGTGGGGCGGGCTGGAGCCCGGAGGGCGCGGCGCGGCTCTACCAGTCAGACGCGGGTGAGCGTGTCATGATCATCAAGAACGGTCGCAGCAGCCAGGTGAGAGCGGCCTCCCAGGTACTTACCGTCGCCGGCCAGTTGCTCGACCCCCAGCCTGGCCACGCGGGCGACAACGGTCTCGCGACGGCCGCGCGCCTGGGGGCCGTTGCCGCCCTCGACGACACACCCGATCTTGGCTTCGTGATCGCGACCCACCACGGCGATGCGGGCAGGATCCGCAAGGTCGACCAAGCTGGCGTGATCACCACGGTAGCGGGCGGGTCGAGCTGGCCGTCACCCGAGTCGTGCGACTTCGCGGGCGCCGGGATGAACCCTCCGCCGAGCATCGGCGACGGAGGGCTTGCCACGGATGCGCTCATCCTACGGCCCAAGGGGATCGTGGCCGACGGCGCGGGGAACCTCTTCATCGCCGACGATTGCAACTCCAGGATCCGACTGGTGAACACAGGTGGCTACATCACCACACTGGCTGGCAACGGGACGCGCGCCCTCGGCGGCGACGGTGATGCGCTCACGGCGCCGCTTGCCCATGTGGGGCCGATGGCCCTGTGTGTGCACGGGGCCCTCACCTTCGTCGAGGGCGACCGCCTTCGGCAACTCAGCTGGGATCTCTCGGAGGACCCTCCCGCCGCCGCGCAGATCGAAACGCTCGCCTCGAACTTGTCAGACGACCCCGAGAACCCGGGGAGCTCCCTCGGGCCCGTTCGCGACCTGTCGTGTGGCCGGGAGGACGAGCTGCTCTATGGCGTTGGCCGCTACGTCATGGCCTTCAACTTCCGCACGATGTCGCGCACGGTCCTGGCAGGCGACGGCGGCACGCTCTTCACCTGCGGCAGCAGCTGCCCCAGCGTCCCGGTGGGCAGCGCCGGGTACCTCGCTTCCGTTCCCCCGAGCGCCGCTGGAGGCAGTGCGCTCGATGCCGGCCTCGGTGAAGTCCAAGGGCTCGTCCAGACCCCCTCGGGGGAGACCTTGATCTCGGTCACGGACACCTGGACCGGGGACGGCGGCAACACTGCCGTCTCGCACATCCTCCGCGTCGACGCAGCCGGGACCCTCACAAGGTTCGGAGGGACCGGCGCCGACATCGACGGCGCAGACGGCCCGCCCGCCGACTCGAGCACGCTGTCCGCGCGTGCCCTCGAGCGCGACGCCTTTGGACGGGTCCTCATGGCGTCCGCGCACTTTCTGGTGCGGCGCTTCGCTATCCAAGATCCACCGCTCCCCAACGGCGACCGCTCACGGGTGATGCAGCAGTCGGACGGCTCGTGGCGTCGCGACTGGGACTCGGGGCGCTTCGAGGTCTATGACTCGGACGGGCGCCTCAACACCCGCTCCCGGGGAGCCAGCGACGCCGACACCTTCGCCTACGACGCGGAGGATCGGCTCGTCACGCGGACGGACGCAGCGGGTGGGGCGTGGACCTACAGTTATCACCCCACCACCGGGAAGCTGATCGCCCTGACTGACCCGGCCGCCAGGACCACCGTGTTCCAGGTGGATGCGAGCGGCGACCTCGTCGAGGCCGAGCTCCCCGACGGCAGCACCGTCCAGTTCACCTACGATGCCGACCACCGGTTGCTCACGAAGACCGACCCGCGCGGCCAGATCTGGTCGTACAGCTATGGCCTGTTCGGCACCGTGACCGCCGTGCAGCTCGCCGACGGTAGCACCCGTCAATACCGCGCGCAGCGGTCCCAACGGTTGTTGGGCGACATCGCGGCGGGCACCGGCACGCCCGCGGTCCCAGCGGTGCCGTTCACCGCACCGATGGCCGAAGTGGATCGAAACGGCACGACCACCCAGTGGGCGCTGGGCGCCGGCGGACGGCGGGACTCGGTGATCACGCCGGACGGTCAGACCTGGCAGTTCGTGCGGAACGCCTGGGGCGAGGCCACGCGGGTGACTGGTCCGCTGGGTCGTCGTGTAGACCGCACCCTCGACCGCCTCGGGCGTGTGGTCTACGAGAGGCACGCCTGGCCACCGGCGTGGATCGAGACGCACCGGACCTTCGAGTTCAGCCGGACGCGACCGTCCAGCGTGTCGAGCATCGCGTCCACCGGTGGCACCCGCACCGAGACGTTCACCTACGACCCCGCCGGTCGCCTCGCCAGCAAGGTGGATACCTTCGGTCGCACCTGGACCTACACCCGGCACCCGAACGGGCGTCTGGCCTCGGTGATCTCGCCAGGGGGCCGCACGGTAGCGTACACGCTCGACGCCCGCGGCAATCGCATCTTCACCACGGACCCACTCGGCGAGATGACGGTCCATGAGCGGAACGCGGCGGGCCAGGTGACACGGCAGATCTCACCGGCGGGGCGGGTGAACGAGCTCGAGTATGACGCCGCCGGCCGACTGGTCTCGTCATCCGACGGCGAGTTCAACGAGACTACGACCACGTGGCTCGCGGTGAACGACTGTGCCACGTGCTGGGGCCCGCGGCTGGGCCTGCCGGCGTCGGTCACAGACCCCTTGGGGATCACGCGGACCACGACCTACTCGCCGCTCGGGCGCCCGCTGACGGTGGATGGGCCGCTGGAGTACGACACCAGCACCACGTACGACACCCACGGACGGCCCGTGACCACGTCCTCCCTGGGAGTTACCGAGACCACCAGCTACCAGCCGGACGGGCTCGTGGCGGCGGCGACTCGCACGGGACCCAACGCCCCAGTCACCGACTCCTACGACTACGACGCGCTCGGCCGCCGCAACCGGGTGGAGTCACCCCTGGGCACGGGCCTCACCTACGAGTACGGGATGGAGGGCTTGATCGCAACGCTCACGCTGGACTCGGCGCACTGGGCGAAGACCTACTACAGCTGGAACAGCTTCGG
>SXOO01000011.1 GCA_005776725.1 Pseudomonadota bacterium
CCACCGGCGAAGGTCACCCCGCCAGCCAGCGTGAGGGCTCGGCTGTCGCCGGCGTACTGCACATACCGGAGGTCTGCGGCGTTTGCCGTGGTGAAGCCCTGCTCGAAGGTGGCGAGCCCCAAGATCTTGGCGGTGCCCGTGACCACGAGATCACCCTGCACGGTGAGCTGGGTCGCGATCGTGACGGCCCCGGAGATGGACGACGCGTCGGGGAACGCCAAGGAGCCACCGGAGATCAGGAGGGCGCCGCCCGTGGTGAGCCCGCCGTCGAGGCTCGAGTCGCCCGTGACGGTCGCGCCACCGGCAGAGGCGGTGAGCCGGCCTCCGGCATCCCAGGCGCCGTCGATCGTGCCACCGAGGCTGACCGTGAGCCCCCCGCCCGCGATGTGGAGCCCGCCGCTGCCGACCGTGATGGCTCGTGCCACGTCGAGGCTGCCAGCGCTCGAGTCGCCGACCACGAGAGCGGCGCCGGCGACGTCGAGGCTGAGGCCCGACGACGCAGGCGAGACGAAGAGATCGCCCCGGGCCGTGGTGCGCTTCGCGGCGACGTACAGGGCATCGAGCGAGGCGAGGGGGCCGTGAGGGACGCCGGCGGCGACGTGCAGGGTGTTCGAGCCCACGACGCTGGGGGTCCACTGGACGAAGCCGCTCTTGGCGTAGGGCGCGTAGTCGGCCGCGTCGTAGAGCGCGATCGCGTCGGCGACCGCGTGGGTGTGGAAGTCGAAGTAGCCGCTCCCGAGCGTGGTGCGCTGCGTGAGCTCGGCGTCCGCGGTGAGGCGATGGGCCCACTCGGCGCGAGCGGCCTCCTGGGCGCGCCCGGCGTCGACCGCCTCGGCCGCGTACGTGGCCTTCACGGCGTAGGGGACCGCGCCGAGTCGCACCGGGGCGAGGCAGGCGCCGGGGCCGCCGAGACAGACCTGGAAGGCCAGCTCGCTGTTCTCGGCGATCACCTCTTCGAGGGCACACGACATGCCGCGGCCGATCTCGAGGTTGAGCACGCCGTCAGTCACCTCGACCTTCGGGAGCGACTCCCTGCAGAGGACCTCCGTGCCGCTCAGGAGGTTGACCAGCACCTCCTTGAAGACGCCGGAGCCGTTCGGGAGCTTGGCCGCGGAGACGCGGGCGCTGAAGCGGAACACGGCCGGGCCGCGCTGGAGCTGGAGGGACTCGATACCGTAGTGGCACGCGCCCGAGCCGCTGCCGATACATGGCACTGTGGCGCCGGCGCTGCCCGTTGCGACGAGGAGGAGGAAGAGAAGGCGCATGATCACTCCTGCTCACAGGCGGCGCTGCAGCCATCGCCGGAGGTGGGGTTGCCGTCGTCGCACGCCTCACCGGGCACCTGGAGCCCGTCGCCGCAAACACGGTACGTCAGCGGGCGGTACTCGCCCAAGGCGCAGACCTGGACGGTGGCGTTGTCGGTGGAGAGGTGCACGCGGCCGTTGAGCGTGGGGAGGCACGCGGGCGGCGCGGCGTCCGTGGGGACGCGCCATCCCGTGACCGCGGCCCCACCGAGCTGCAGGTCGGCGCTGAGCGCCAGAGACGAGGCCGTGGTGACGAGGCCACCGAAGCTGAGGTCGCGGGACTCGCCGGTGGCGAGGACGTAGCGGGCGTCGGGCCCGACGTCGGGCTCGGAGTGTCCGACCTCAAAGACCACGGGCCCCTTGAACGTCACCGAACCCGCGACGTCGAGGGTGCCGCCGACCGACGACGCGCCGGCCGCCGTGAGGGCGCCGCCGAAGACCGCGTTTCCGGCAACGGACAGACCCCCGGACGTGGAGAGGACGCCACCTGGGACCGTGAGGGCGCCGGAGACGACGCTGTCTGCCCCGCCGTGGAGCCCGCCTGCGGCGACAGAGACCGCGCCCGCAGTGAGGGTGACGTCCCCGGTGCTCGTGGCGTCTCCGGTGAGGCGCAGCGCGCCGGCCGTGATGGTGACGCCGCCGGAGCCGACGGACAGCTCGCGGCTGGTGGTGAGGAGGCCGCCGAGCTCGGTGTGGCCCGCGACGTGGAGGCCCGCGGCGGTCACCTCGAGCCCCGTGTTCAACCCTGCGGGCGGTCGTACCGTGACGCGACCCGTGATCAGGGTCTCGCTGGCGGCCAGGGTCAACGACTCGAGCGGGCTCAGCGCGCCCTTGTAGGCGCGCGCCGCCAGGTGAAGGCTGCGGGCGCCGCGGTTGCGCGCCGGCGTCCAGCGGATGAAGCCGCCGTTTCGGTAGGCGTCGAACGCAGGCCCCGGATAGACGGCCTGCGCCTCGGCGGGTGTCGGCGTGGTGAACTCGAAGTACCCCGTGCCGATGGTCTTGCGGTCATGGACGGCTCCGTCCACGGCCACGCGGTGCGCGTAGGTCGCTTGTGCGACGTGCTCCACCCGCCACGCTCGGTCGGCCTTCGACGCGAAGGACGCCTTCACCACGTAGCCGGCCGACGCGATCGGGATGGCCGGCAGGCACGTGGCGAGCGTGCCCGGGCAGACGTGCAGCGAGAGACCGGCGTTCTCGCTGAACACCTGGCTCATGTTGCAGCTGAGCCCCGGACCGATCTCGAGGTTCATGACCCCGGCCGTGACCCGGACGTCGGTGAACGCCTGGGTACACAACGCCGTGTTGCCCTGCTTCACCTGCACGAAGACCTTCCCGAAGAGCCCCTCGCCGACGGGCAGCTGGGCCTGGGAGATCCGCGCCTGGAGGTGGAACACCGAGGGCACCTCGGAGAGCCCCACCTCCTCGATTTGGAGCCCGCAGGGCCAGGACTCTCCGGGCGCACAGACCCGCTGGTCCGCCGAAGCGCGATACGAGAGCGTGCTAAGCATCAGAAGGGTAGTGAGGTAAAGCGTCGTCCGGTGCATAGCGCTCATGGCCCCTTTTCACAGATGAAGCCGAACTGACTGCTACAGTTCGAGCTGTAATACCCCCACACATTGCCCATTGCCTTAGAGTAGCATGTTCCGAATTGGATTGGCGTTCCAGGGTTCCAGTAGGTGAACGGCTCGCCATTTTGCCAAGTCCATGCCGAGTACCACGAAGCTCCGATCCACATGGCCCCCGTTCCCATCCAAGAATGCCAGTCTACGACCTCCTGAACCACGGCCTCCTCGCTCGCACTTCCGATCGTGACCAGGTGGTTGCCGGAGTTCTGGCATGCGAGGTTCGCGTCGCCCCAGTACACTCGCGACTGGCATCCCTGAAGCGTGTAGCCACATGCCTTCACCCAGAGATTACAAGCGTGACCTGTCCAGCGCTGGCAGTGGCTGTAGTCGCAGCCGATGCCCTCTCGGTGTGTGCACATCCAGCCACTTTCGACGTGACCGTTGTTGGTGCAGCCGTCACCCCCTGCGGAGTTCCCATCGTCGCACTGCTCTGCGTGCTCGACCTTGCCGTTTCCGTAGTAGGGACAGGTCGAGATACAGGGGCTGGTCCCATTCGCCGAATACCCACAGGACTGATAGCAATCATGGTATGGCGGGAAGGGTCCGCTTGTGCAGCCAGGGCGGCACAGTCTCGGCGACGCCCACGGCACCGCTCCGTCCTCACAGTTCTCGCCGGGCTCCAGGATGCTATTGCCGCAGAGTCGGCACGAGCTCGGAGTGCCGCCGCAGAACCAGGCGCCATAGACAGGGTGTACCTCCACCTGACACGCACCGTCGCAGCCGTCGCCGGCAACCTTGGCCCCGTCGTCACACTGTTCGCCGAAGTCGATCTTGCCGTCGCCGCAGGGCTTGGTGCACGTGGTGGGTTGGGCGGCGTTGCACACCCAACCCGGCTCGACCAGGCACTTGTCCGAGCAGCCGTCGCCGGCGGTCTTGTTCTTGTCGTCGCAGGTCTCTTTGCCCGTGACGCGGCCGTCACCGCACGCGGCGGCGACGGCGCGCCGCCAGGTGCCGTCGATGCAGAACTCCACGCTGGGTCCGTTGACCATGAACGCGCCCTGATTACCGGCGTCGCACGTGGGCAGCGCAGCCGCGGCGGTGGGCAGCTCGAGGCCCGTGACCGCCTGGCTGGCGAGGTCGAGGCCCGTGCCCACGGTGACCGCGCCGGCCAGCGTGGTCGCCCCGCCGAAGGTCACGGCGCGGGTGTCACCGGCCGAGACGTACCGCGCATCGGCCTGCGCGCCGACGCTGCTGGAGCCCGCTTCGAGCTGGGCGAAGGCCTTGAACGTGGTGGTGCCGTGGACTACGAGGTCGCCGGTGACGTCCGTGTCGAGCCCGATGGCGATCCCGCCCGTGGCGGCGTCCTGGGCGATCTGGGCCCCGCCGGAGCCGATCACGAGGCTCCCGTCGAGCTCAAGCGCTCCGGTCAAGACGAGGTCACCCGCGAGATCCCACCCGCCGCCGGCGGTGAGCCCCGTCGCGACCGAGAGGCTCCCCCCGAAGCGGGTGTCTCCGGCGACGTCCATACCGCCAGTGACGGTGAGGTCGCCGGCGGCGCTGGTGACCGCGCCAGCAGACAGGAGCGCCCCGTCGAGGGTGGTGTGTCCGGAGATCAGGGCGTCTCCCAGCGTGACGCGGAGCCCCTGGCCGGTGAGCGCGGGCGTCACCCGGAGGGCGCCGGTGAGCGACGCGGTGTTGGCCAGGAACACCAGCTCGTCGAGCGAGCTCAGTCGGTCCGAGCGGACGCCCTTGCCCGAGAAGTGGAGGTGCAGCGCGTTCGGGTCGGCGAGAGGGCTCCAGGTGAAGAAGCCGGCGTTGGCGAACGCCGAGAAGGCGTCGGGGCCGTACAGGTTACGCGCGTCGTTGGGCTCGGGCGTGCTGAGGTCGAAGGCGCCCGTGGCGAGCTCCGGGCGAACCCAGAGGCTCCGGTCGGCGGTGATCCAGCGGGTCCAGCGCGCGTGCGAGGCCGTGTTGGCCCGCCGGGCGCGCTGGACGATGGAGGCGTAACGCGCGTTGTACGCGTACGGGCTCGAGCCCACCGGGAGCGGCTTCAGGCAGTTGCCGGGCCCGAGGCACACCTGCAGCGCGAGGTCGGCGCTCTTGGCGGTGACCTCGTCGAGCTTGCAGCTGGCACCGGCGCCGACGGACAGGTTGAGCACCGACTGCCGGACCGGGACGTTGCTGAGCGCCTCCTGGCAGACGACCTCTCGGCCGCGCAGAACGTTGACCAGCACGCTCGGCAGGGTGCCGTCGGGCACCTGCAGGCCCGCCTGCGAGACGCGGGCCTGCAGGTCGAACTGGAGGCCCGCGGGCTGGATCAATGCTGGCGGGAAGCCCCAGGTGCACCGGAGGCCGTCAGCCGCGGTGCACGGCACCTCTTGCGCCGAGGCGCCAGCCGCCCACAACGCGGCGACTGCCAACACGGACAACGACAGGTCGTAAACGCGACGCATCACTGCACCCCCAGAGACATTGACGGGCTACTCGGGGACCAGGTCGTGGAGGACTTGATGGCGTCCCCCGTGGACAAGGCACCGTCGCCGTCGTTGTCGGCCCAACACACCACCTGGTACGACCAGTCCTCCGGGCCGAAGAGCCAGGCCTCTGTGAGCGGCCAGACCACCCCCGCGGTCTCGGTGAGGCCGCCGGGAACGGAGCAGGTGGTCTCGCCGGACTTCAGCGTGCAGCCGTACCGGGCGCGCGCCACGACGGGGGACGTGGGCTTCGGAGGCAGGTCGAGTGGGGCGTAGGCGTAGGTCCAGTAGCAGTCCACGTGGGCCTTGACGCCGGCGCCGCTCAGCGTCACGGCGGCCTTCTTGCCCGGCGGGCTCACCGCCATCGTCTCGGTGTACGGCGTACCGGCTGTGACGGTGATGACGAAGAAACGGCCGGCGTCGCCTGCGTCGTAGAGCGGCTGGCCCGTGGCCGTGTCGCTGTTGCCGTCGTCGTTGACGGTGTACACGACGCGGTAGGTGCCCCCCGGCAGATGCGCCGTGGTGTACTGGTCGTTGTCGTTGGGCACCGGCTCGGCGAACGAGAACGTCGCGCTGCCCTTCTTGACCTTCACGCCCTTCGGCGCCACGGCGACCAGCTGCTCCTTCCCGTCGACCGTACCGAACAGCCGGGCGGTGACTGGAGCGCCGTCAGCGTTCGGGAGCGTCAGCGTGAGCGACACCGTGGAGGCGTCGACGCACGTCACCACGACCGCGGCGGGCGCCGCCGTCATGAGGGTCTCCGGTTGCTCGACCGTGCAGTATTGCGTGGGAGCGCTCGGCTGGCGGGACACCACCACTCCGTACTCCTGGCCGACGACGAGAGGCGTGGGGAAGGCGAAGGCAGCGTCGCCCGAGATGGGGGGCGCCACGTCGAGCGTGAAGTTGGCAGCGGCGTAGGAGAGGCGGAACCCGCTCCCCTTGAGACCCTTCACTGTCCCCTTGACGTAGGCCGACTCCGTGGAGCCGGCCGGCGAACAGACCACGGTGATGAACTCGGGGGACTTCCCCTCCACGACGCCCGTGCCGTTGATGACCTTGCACGAGGTCGACGGGACGGTGGGCGTGGCCTTCACCGTGACCGCGAAGGGCTTCCCGTTGAGCACCTCCTTCGCAAACGTGAACGAGACCGGCTCAGCGCTGCCCTTGGGGTCCGCGATCGAGAGGTCGTTCGCCCCGTTGAGCTGGAGCACCAGGCCGGTGCCCGCGAGGCCCGCGACGGTGCCGCCGATCGCGAAGTCCTCAATCCGGTTGCAGGTGACCGTGCCGCCGTCGGTCTCGGTCGCGCCGAAGGTGCCGGCGCCGCCGGCGGTGAGGTTGCACGCGAGCCCGCTCGAGTCCGCCGTATCGACCTCCAGCTCGTATGTCGTACCTTCCGTGAACGTGTCGGCGAAGGTGGCCTTGCCGGGCGCTGTGGGCGTCACCGTGAGGCCCGTCTTGGCCTCGCGGAACGTGAGGCCAGAGAGCGTGCCCTCGACGCCGTCGATAGTCACTGCGAGCGCCACGCTCGCCGCGGCCTTGCAGTTGACGGCGATCGGCGCTGGCGCCACGGCGCCCACCGTGCCCTTTCCATTGGGGATCGTGCAGACCACGCCCTGGGTGGCCCAGAAGAGCGAGAGGTCGTACGCGCCGCCCGCGGGGAGGGCCGCGACGTCGAGCGGTCCGTTGCTGTTTCGGGTAAAGTCGGCGAGCCCGCTGACATTCTTTCCGTCGTCTCGCAGCTCGCCCCGAAGGATGAGCGCCTTTCCATCCGGGAGTCCGGTGATGTTGGCCGTGACGAGCGTGCGTTTATCGCACTTCACCTGAAGCTTCGTCCCCGTGACGCCCACCCAGCCTCGCGCCTCGAAGAGGCCACCTGGCTGGAAGGTGCAGAGGACGTCGCCAGACGACTGGGTGATGCGTACGGTGTAGGGGCTGCCGGAGACGATGGTGGGGCAAGCGAAGGTACCCGGGGCGCCCAGCAGAAGATTGCTGCCCGAGGCCCCGGGGCACGCGATCGACGCCGAGGGGGACGAGCCCGTGACCTCGATCTCGAAGGGGACCTTGGTGACGGGGGCCGACTGGAAGCCCTCGCCGAAGCCGAACGAGCGCACCCAGGTCACGTCGAGGAGGCCGTAGGTGATCCCGGGGCCGGAGGTGCCCTCGAGGCGCGCCGCCGGGTCGAGCGCGGCGTCGCCGCCCGTCCAGGCGTAGCACGGGGCGTTGAGCGTGTCGGTGACCTCGACGAGACAGGTGTCGCCGGTGTCCTGAACGATCGCGCCGGCCCGGGCCGGCCACTCGGTGACGATCGGGATATTGGCGATGCGCACCTCGGCGGCCTCGCCTTGGTGACCCGGGTCGACCACGTTGCAGTTGAGCAGCGCGAAGCCCTTCGCGGCCACCGGGAACGAGACGAGGCCCGAGGCTCCCGCGGGGCCGCAGTCGCCGCCGGCCGCGCAGAACGCGTCTCTCTCGGGCGACTGCTCGGTAGCCACGTCGCCATACAGGACCTTCTTCTCGCCGTCGGCGTCGCTGGGGAGCAGGGCGCCCGCGCCGTAGCCGCCGTAGGCGCACACGGTGTTGGAGGTGACCGCGTTCATCACCGAGGCGCCGCGCACTTGTACGTCCACGATCACGGCAGCCGGTGCGCCCGCACGGAGGTAGTCGAACTCGCCGGCCTGGGCGAAGGGGCAGCCCGCGCCGCCGGCCTCCACGCAGGCCCGGATCGCGTCACCCGGGGCGATGTCTAGCGCGTAGCCCACGCTGTAGCGGCTGCCCTGGGCGCGCCGGTCACAGACCGTGGTGTCCGTGCCGCCGGCGGCCGTGATGTCGTCGCGGCAGAAGTCCTTGTCTTTGTCGCCGAGGCCGGTGGCGCCGCCGGTGGCGTTCTCGAAGGGCGAGGTGACGAGCTGCATCCGCAGCTCGGTGAACGGGTGCGGGACCACCAGCGTGACCGGGTTCTGCTGCGCTGCGACCGAGGTGGTGGCGTGTACGGACAGGGTCCCGACGCGCTGCCATGTGGGGTAGAAGGGGCCGCCCTTGGCTTCGACGATCACCTCGGGCGGCGTGCTCACGTCGGAGACTCCGTACGCCGCGATGGTGACCGGGATCCGCTGGTCGACCGCCTGTGTGTACCCCTTCCAGCCGAGGAGACCCGGCTCGGGCGCGACGTCTTGCCGCATCTCGCCACCACCCGTGAGCGTAGCGGGCGCGAGATCCCACCAGGACCACTCGTGGAGCACGCAGCGGCCGCGGTCGCAGTATTCGGTGGCCGGGTCACACAGATAGACCGACTCGCCGTCCTCGACGGTGTAGCAGTCGGAGAGGCACGCGCCGGACTCACACCGGAAGCTGCGTTCGTCGGGGCACCCCTCGATGCCCTCGATCGACAGCTCACCCAGCTGCTTCACGGCGTCCCTGCACTCGATGCACGTGAGGCTGGACGTGTCGCAGAAGCGGCAGGGACCGTTGAGGCACGGCTCGGTGAAGCACTGGGTGTCGACGTCGCAGTCGGCCGCGCAGACCCACTGGAACAGCTCCTTGCCGCCCGGGCCCTTGAACTCCTGCTCCACGGCGAGGGGTCGCAGCGTGCAGCGCCCGCCGTGCTGGAGACAGGCGTAGGGATCCTCAGGGTTGCACTCGACGAGGCGGCAGACGTTCTCGACGCACAGGTGGTAGTCCGGGCAGTCCTGGTGGCTGGTGGAGCAGGACGGCAGCAACGACGTGACGTCGGACCCGTCGATGAACTCGCGGCCGCGCTCCGCCTCGGAGCGGAAGGCGTCGGGGTCGCGCAGGCCGCGCCACACCTTGAACTCGTCCAGGCCGCCGCGGAAGCCCGACAGCAGGGCCTTCGACTGTGGGTGCTGGACGGCGCCGATCCAGTTGCAGGCCATGAAGCGGTCCTGGCGCTCCCAGTCGACGCCACGAACACGCGCGGGCTTGACCAGGAGCTTGGCGGCGCCGCCGGCGCCGGTGAGGCCGGTCGTGCGAAGGAGCACGGGGCGGGCGCTGGCGATCGCGGCGAGCAGGAGGCGGTCTCCCGAGGGCGAGAACGCCGCGTCCTCGACTTGCTCGAAGAGGTTGGCGGACGCAAACGGGGCCGGCGCGCTGCTGGTGGAGAGGTCCTTCACGAGGAGCTCGTCCAGCATCGTGCGCAGGAAAGGCGCCACCGTGACCGCCGGCGCGTCGAGCCCCGGTTGCACGAACGTGAGCGCCGCGATGAGCCCCGGGCGCAGCGGCTTCGCGTTGAGCGGGCTGACCACCGCTACGCGAACGAACGCGCGGCCGTCGAGGTAGCTGACGTCGAGCTGCAGGTCCTTCTGGAGGCTGGTGACGACATCGCCCGGTGTGAGGGGGTTCCCAGCGCCGTCCTCCAGCCGGGGCGAGAGCGCGAGGCCGTCGAACTCGACGTAGAGGTCGTCGATGGCGGACGGGTAGCAGTCGTCGTTGTTCCAGTTACCGTTGCCGTCGGCGTCTTCGGAAGCGTCCGGGATCTTGTTGAGGTTGGTGTCCCAGCAGTTTGCGCCGAAGTCCTGGGCGGTGAGGCGCACTTCGACGGTGCCGGAGCTCTCGGTCACCGCATATCGGCTCGTGAACTGGAACGAGGTGCTGGACCGAACCACGAAGGCGTGCTCGGTGACGATGGGCTGCGGCGCCGCGGCCTTCTCCGCGTGGTGCGCGGCGAGCAGGCGGACGTCGCCGTCGAGCCCCGGGACGGGCTCGAGCGTGGACAGCGGGGTGGGGTCGCGGAGTACAGCCCGGACGACGGTGCTGGCGCCGGCGGGATCGGCCGCGTTGAGGACGAGCACGCCGCGCGACGCGGCGGTCTTCCCGAGGAGCCAGTGGGCGTTCGTGTGGTGCCGGCCGAGATCGCCGGCGGTGACGCGGACCTCTCCGATCGCCTGGGACGCGAGGAGCGCGCCATAGTCGAGCAGGGCGCCGTCGTCGCCGGAGCCCGAAGGGAGGTCGTCGAGGGCCGCCTCGTTGGTGGTGGCGTCCCACGGGAGAACGTAGAGGTGCTTGACCCGCGGCGTGTTGTCGTCGGCCAGGACGTCGAAGGCGCCCGACTCGAAGACGAGGGCAGAGCCGTCGGGCGCCCAGCGCGGGTGGCGCGCGGAGAAGCCGAGCACGGCGTCGCCGAAGCCTCGGGTGAGCTGACGCCGCTGGTTCCCGCGGCCGTCGGCCACCCAGATCTCGAAGGACCCGCTCACGTTGGCGGCGTAGACGAGGCGATCGAGCAGCGGGCTGTAGTCCGGGTCGCGGTAGCTGAACTCGGAGTCGTCCACGAGCGGGATGGGCTCGACGGCGCTGGGCTCGACCCGCGCGATCCCGTAGAGGCCAGCCTCTCGGATCCCGAGGAAGAGGTCCTCCGGCGGCTTCCCGCCCGCGAGGTCGCCCTCTTCGTGGAGGACCACGTCGGTCGCGGCGAAGAACTGCGGGCACGCGGCCAAGGCGGGGGGCTGCTTGATCGTGTGGGTCAACATCCGCACGCCGTCGAGGTAGACCTCGACCTTGCCGAGCGCGGCGTCCACGACGAGCCCGGCGTGATGCCACTCACGCAGCGCGAGGCCCGAGGCGATGTCGACCTCCTTTGGCGCCGGGGCCTTTTGCAGCACGTCGCCCTCGAGCAACGCCAGCTTCATGGAGCCGCCGGCCTCGGGCCTCAGGAGGAGCGCGAAGCGCGTCCGCTCGTCGTAGCCCTTGTGGCCGAAGAGGATCTGCGGCGTGGTCTTGAGCTCCGCGACCGAGTTGCCCTCCGTGTAGAACCACGTCGCGACGGAGAAGCTCTGGGCGATCGGCGCCAGCGGGTCGCGCCAGTCGACCGGGAGGCGCATGTGGTCGGCCGTGCCGTCGAGCCAGACCGCCGCGCCGCTGACGCCGGGGATGGGATCGCCGCCGAACAGGGCGCCGGCCTGCAGGGACTCGAGCCGGCCGACGAAGGCGGCTCTGCGGACCGGGTCGGTCTCGAGGGCGCAGTCGGCCACCTTCTCACAGAGGGCCGCCGCCGAGGGCGCCGAGCTGATCGTGAGCGGCGCCGAGAGGCTGTCGAAGCCGTACCAGACGCTGAGCTGTGCAGGAGAGCCGCCGGCGTCTCCAACCGCGATGGCCGGACCCCACAGGGCGTCGTCAGCCAGCGAAGCTTCGGCGCCGTGCAGCGGCGCGACGGCGGCCGTCTGGAGTGCGTCGTCCGTCGCGAAGGCGATGATGGTCGGGCCCGCGGACGTGCGCCGGAAGACGAGCTCCACGATGGGTCCGGTCGGGATCGGGTGGGTCCCCTTGGCGTCGAAGACGGTGACCCGCAAGGTGCCGTTCGAGAGGTGGCTCGTGGCCACCTGCTTCCCGTGGACCGACAGCGGCGCCAACGCGCGGCTGTCGTGCAGCGTGAGCGCTGCGTGGTCGTACGTGAGGTAGAGGTCGAGCACCCGCGCGGGGACGGGCGTGTGGTCGTAGTGGAGGTGCACAACGAGCTCGTGGTCGTCTTGCGCGACGAGCTCGAGGTGGAACGCGGTGCACGCGCCGACGCACGCCCTTGGCTTGCAGAGCCCGGTGCCGAGCTCGGGCACGTACGCGCACCCTTCGCCGATCGCGCAGGGCGCGGTCGCATTGCAGACGTCGTTCTTGACGGTCGGGTCGAAGCCCGGGACTGCGCCCTCGAGCCAGCTGGGCATGCCGTCGGAGTCCGTGTCGGTGCAGTCCTCCTGAGAGTGGGCGGGCGCCGCGGTGCAGACGAGATCGGGGCAGGCGGCAGGCCGCTTCGTGTCGGGCCACCAGCAGATCTCCCCGAGGACGGGGTCCACAGCGCACGACAGCGGCTCGGTCGCAGACGCCGCGCACTGCTCGGCGGTGCACTCGGCCTGCTGCTCGCACACCGCCCCGGCGCACAAGGCTCCGGGGATGACGATGGTCTCCTCGGCGTCGGCGTAGCAAAGGATGGCCTGGGTGGGGTCCTGGGCTTGCTGGTACTCGAGCAGCGCGAGCTCCTGGTCGCTCCGCGTGACCGGGTGGACCCCGTCCTTCTCCCAGGTACGCGGCGCCTCTCCGCAGCGGGCCAGGCAGTCCTGCCGCTCCAGGTGCTGGTCGTAGCTCGGCACCACGGTCAAGGTCGGGCACAGCTCCGAGCAGGCTACGTAGTCGCCCAACGTCTTGATCTCCGCGAGCTTCAGCGGTGCGGCGTGGGTGGCGGCGGTGGCAAGTAGGGCCACGAAGGTGAGCGCTGTCGGGATGCCCGGGAAGGCCCCACGGCGGGAGCTGCTCGTATTCTCAGCGCGGCGCATTGGCACCCTCCTCCACCCACACGACGACGGCACCGTCGAGCGTTTGCCCGTAGAGCGCCGCGTCGGCCTCGACTGGCGCGAGCTGCTCGGCGCGCGGTGCCAGGGCGACCACCACCGGCCCTCGGCCCTCGGGCGCCACCTGCAGCGCCAGCCACGTCCCGGCGCCGAGCGCCTCGGCGCCTGACCCGGACGCGATCACGACCTGCCAGGTGCCGTCGGAGAGCCGCCGGAAGGGAAGCCCGGTCTCGGGGTCGCCGAGGAGCTGCTTGTCGGCATCCATCAGGGACCGTGCGAGGCCCGCGCGAACGAGGTGGCCGCCCGCGAGCAAGAACCGGAGATCCGCGAGCACCGGAAGGGGCGCGCCGGCGGGGGGCGTGAAGTGGAGCGCCACCGTGACGTGGGCGTCTACGTGGGCGACGTGCAATCGCAGTGCGCAACTCTCGCAGCTCTGGCTGCGGGCACACGGGCCACACGTTCCGCCGCAGCCATCGGGCTGCCCGCATGTCGCTGCGGAGCACTGCGGCGCGCATACGCACTGGTGGCCCTCGCATTGCTGCCCCCCCGGGCAGTCGCCGCAGGTGACGCCGCACGCGGACCCGCAGGCGTAGCCCAGGGACTCGCAGCTCCCTTCGCACGCGCTCGGAACACACGCGCCGGCGAGACAGGAGGTGTCGCTGGCGCACGCTCCGCAGCTGCCGCCGCAGCCGTCCGAGCCGCAGACCCTGCCTTCGCAGCTCGGCGCGCAGGTGTTGCGTTGCGAGGGCGTTGCGTCGGGCGAGGCAGAGGTTCCGCAAGAGAGGCTGCACGCGGCCAGGAGCGCCGCGAGCAGCCACAGAGGCCGGGCCTGGTCCACGCGGTGTGCTCCGGCGAACACGCCCATGGCGGCGCGTGAAGTCGTGTGACGTGTCACTCGTTGCAGCATCATCTGCTCCAGGCCAGCGAATCTCGTCATGCACTACTACGGATTCCGCGCTCGTGGCAAATGCCCAAGGCGGAACTTCCGAATCGGGCAAGACAATGTCCGAAACCGACATTGGTCGCGCCTTGGTGACGCGTCTCGGACACGGGGGCGGCAGGAGGGAAGCGTCTGATTGGGCTCCATGCGATGAGCACTGCCCGGCCGAGGTCGGAGCGCCGCACGCGGCCAGAGGAGGTCTTGCCGCCGACCGAGGTGGCGAAGGAGTCGCCCGCAAGGCGCGCGTGGTCACTCAGGAATATGCCGCGTCAACTCCACGAGCTTGGACTTGACCGGCCCCTCCGACGAGCAGGTCCACGTGCGCATCGGTGGCCCC
>SXOO01000073.1 GCA_005776725.1 Pseudomonadota bacterium
AGTCCGGGGTCAATGAGCTGGTCGAGAACGCCCTCGACGCCGGCGCCACGAGAGTTCGGGTCGAGGTCGAGAACGGCGGCCAGGACCGGATCCGGGTCCTCGACGACGGCCACGGCATGAGCCCGGAAGACGCGATGACGGCGCTCCTTCGCCACGCCACCAGCAAGGTCGCCTCTGTCTCCGACCTCGAGGCGATCGGGACGCTCGGCTTCCGCGGCGAGGCCTTGCCATCGATTCGCTCGGTCTCGCGTTTCTCTTTGCGTACGCGCATCCGTGAAGCGGAGGAGGGCGTTCGGATCACGGCGCACGGCGCCGACGCTCCGGTCTTGGAGCCCTGCGCCGCCCCGCCAGGGACCGAGATCACGGTCGACGAGCTCTTCTTCAACGTGCCCGCGCGCCGCAAGTTCCTGAAGCAGGCGGTCACGGAGCTTCACCGCATTCGAGAGCTGCTCGATCGCCTGGCGCTCGGGTGGCCGGAGGTGCATTTCACGCTGGTGTCGGGTGGACGCGTGGTGCAGGACATCCCCCCGGCCGGCGGCCTCCAAGCGCGGATCCTCCAGGTCCTCGGCAAGGACGTGTGCCGCCGCCTGTACGCGGTCTCGCTGGCGATCGGGGAGCACCGGGTGGAGGGCTTCGCCTCGGATCCCGGCTTCTTCAAGAGCTCCAACGCCTGGCAATACACCTACATCAACGGCCGCTTCGTGCGCGACAAGGTGCTCCAGCACGCGATCACGCAGGCCTACTCTGACACTCTCCAGCGCGGCCAGTTTCCCGTCGGCGTGCTCTACGTGTTCATCCCGCCCGAGTCCGTCGACATCAACGTGCACCCCGCCAAGTCCGAGGTGCGCTTCGTGGAGAGCCAGGTGGTGCACGGGCTGGTGCTCCGCGGGGTTCGCCTCATGCTCGCCGACGCGCCGTGGTCGGGACTCGCCCCGGTCGTCCCGGGTGAGAACACCCGGCTGGCGTTCATGGAAGACCTCCCGTCAGGGGCCTGGACTCACGCTGAGCCTGGCAAAGCCGCCGAACCGCCCGCACCGGCCGAAGGGGCTGCGAAAGGACCGGCTGGGATCGATTCGCTGTCTCCAGGCTCTGACGCGTGGCGGTCAGCGGCAGGCGGTGCGAGCTCCGGCGGGCCCGGCTCGGCCCCCGCGTCGTCAAGCGCGCCTCTTCGGCGGCTGGGGATGGTCGCCGACCGCTTCGTGGTCCTCGACGGCGGCGACTCGCTCGTGTTGGTGGACGCGCCCTCGGCGCTTGCTGCGGTGCTCGAGCGTCAGCTGCTCGCGCGCACAGGGGCGCGGTCGCCTTCGCAGGCGTTGTTGTTTCCGGAGCCTGTGGCGTTGTCGGCCAAGGAGCTCGCGCTGGCGTGTCCAGGCACCCCCGAGTCCGCCGCCCTGGCGGCGCTGGGCTTCGCCGTCGAGCCCTTCGGCGGGTCCGATGTGCTCGTGTCGTCGGTCCCGGCCGACCTGCCCGACGTAGCGCCCGCAGCGCTCCTCCGCGCGGCCCTCGGAGCGCGTGGGCGCCCTTCTGGGACGGCGGCTGGCGACCCCCACCTCCTGGAGACCATGGCGCGCGCCGTCTCGCGCGCAGCGGTGCCTCCAGGAGCGCTGCCGGAGCCCCTGCTCGAGCGGATGGTCCGCGGCCTCGATAGCCTCGACCCGACGGTGCTCGCGGGCCTCCGCGTGCGCCTCGACAGCCTGGCGTTGAGCCGCCTGTTCCCGCCGAGATGAGCTTGCGTGTCGTGGTCGTGGCCGGTCCCACCGCGTGCCGGAAGACCGAGCTCGGGCTGGAGCTGGCGGCGCGGTTGGGCGGCGAGATCGTCTGCGCCGACTCCGTGCAGCTGCTCGAGGGCTTCCAGATCGGGAGCGCGGCGCCCACGTCAGAAGAACGCTCGCGCGCGCCGCATCACCTCGTCCACGCCTTCCCGCCGGAGCAGCCGCCCGACGCGGGCGCGTACCAGCGCGCTGCTGACGCCGTCTTGGCAGAGATCGCGGCGCGCGGGAGGCTGCCGATACTGGTGGGGGGCACCGGGCTCTACCTGCGCGCGCTCCTCGATGGCCTCGCCGAGATCCCGCCGGTCCCGCTGCTCGTGAGAGAACGACTCCGCGCGGAGCTCGAGGCGGCCGGCGTGGAGGTGCTCTGGTCGCGGCTGGTGGCGGCGGACCCCACCACTGCCCAAGCGATTCAGGGCGGGCCGCGTAATACACAACGCGTGCTGCGGGCCCTCGAGGTCTTCGAGGGGACGGGCACTCCGATGAGCACCTGGCACGCGCGCCAGACACGGGGTCGCGGGTATTCGCCGGTCGTCCTCGTGCCGGAGTTCCCACTCGACGTCCTCGGGCCGCGGCTCGATGCGCGCCTCGAGGCGATGCTGGCCCACGGCTTCCTGGCGGAGGTCGAGGGCCTGCTCGCTCGCGGGCTCCAGCGCGGCGATCGCGCGATGAAGTCCTTGGGTTACGCCGAGCTGGCCGCGCACCTCGCCGGCGAGCTCCCGCTGGCGGCGGCCATCGAAGCGATCCGCCGCGGGCACCGCGCCTACGCGAAGCGGCAGCGGACCTGGTTCCGCGCCGTGGAGGGGCGGCATGTGCTCGACGCGGGCTCATCTCAGCTCGTCGACCACGCCCTCGCGGCGCTCAGCGGGGCGGCCGGATGGGGGTGAAGCCTTGGGAGCGACTCGCGTCTGCGGCGGAGTCGGGCGCCCGCCCGCTCTCGTTGTGGCGGCGGGGAGCCGACGTGCTGCTCAAAGCCGGAGACGCCGTCCTCATGTCGTCGCGCGAGAACGCGTCCGAGCGGCTCCTGGGGGAGGCGGCGGCTGGCGTCGCCGACGGCGGGCACGTCGTGTTGGGCGGTCTGGGCTTCGGGTTCACCTTGAGGGCAGCGCTCGACGCGGTCGCGCCTCAGGTTCGGGTGACCGTGGTCGAGCTGTCGGCCGCCGTGATCGCGTGGAACCGTGAGCTGGTTGGCGACCTCGCCGGCCATCCGCTCGGGGACCCGCGGGTCACGGTGGTGCCCATGGACCTCGTGCGGTGGCTCCGCGGCGCGGGCGGTGTGGACGTGTTGCTGCTCGACGTCGACAACGGGCCCGCTGGGTTCTCCGCCGGCGCGAACAAGGAGCTCTACACCGACGCCGGCGTGGCCCTCTGCGCGGCCGCGCTGGTCGCTGGCGGGCGCTTCGTCCTCTGGTCCGAGGGCGACGACCCGGCCTACCTCGCTCGCTTGCGGCGCGCCGGGCTGGACGCGACCGTCCGGCGGGTCCCGGCGCGCGCCACCGGCCACGCGCGCCGGGTCCTCTTCGAGGCTCGAAAGCCGTAGCGCTCGCCGCCCACGTCTTGCGTCCCCAGGGATCGCCCGGCAGAACGTCGGCGCCGCCCGCAGGCGGCTCGACGCTGGAGTACCACGCCCCATGACCGCTGCTATTGCACCCGTGCCCGTTCTCGTTCTGGTTCTCGCCCTCGTGGGCTGCAGCGCCGGGGATGCCAGCCCCACCTCCGGCGGGGAAGACGCGATCAACGGCAGCGGCGGAGACACCGAGCGTGTGGACGTGTTGGCAGGGGACGACGCTCCTGGGGGTGGCGAGTCGGAAGACAGCTATACTCCGGACGTAGCCGAGGGGGCCGACGGTACGACTCAGGACGCGGCGGTGGAAGCCGACGCGCCCGACACCCGATCATCGACTGAGGCGGACGCCGACAAGTCCGACACCCACGCGTCCGACGGCGGTGCGCTGGACTCGGTCGCTCCAGACGCGCCCGAGCCCGACGTGACCGAGCCGGATCTCGTCGAGCCGGATACGGCCGAGCCGGACTCCGCCGAGCCCGACACGGCCGAGCCCGACACGGCCGAGCCTGACACCGTCGACCCCGACACGACTGAGCCCGGTGCGGGCCTCTCAGAGTCCACGGCGTGCTCGGGCGACGCCGATTGCAACGGCGGCAACACCTGCCTCGGGTGGCAGTGCAACGACTTCGACGGCACCTGTGACAACGTCTGGGGGCCGGCCGACTGCTGCTCCGACGACTCGGACTGTGACGACGGCACGGCGTGCACCAAGGACGTCTGCTACTCGGCCCTCGGCGCGTGTATCCACAACGCCGACGCCTGCCCGTGAGCCCACGGCGTCCCTCCGTCCCGCCTCTGGGCGAGCGAGCCGCGGGACTCGGGACACCCGCTCCGCCGCCCGCCGCCGTGCGCGTCAGTGCTCGCTGTTATTCGGGCCGCGCGCCGGTCTCGATGGCGCGACGGACCGCAGCGAGCGGCGCCGCGTCGTCCAGAGTGACACCGCCGGGGCCCTCGCGAACGCCCAGCGCCTCGAGTGTCCTGGTTATCTCGGGGAACGCTTTCGACGCCAGGGCTGCCGTGGCGAGCGCGGTGAACCCGTCGTCGCCAGTGACCTCCGCGATCACGGCCAGCGCCGCCCGCGCGTCCTTGAGCTCGGGCCGAGCGCTGAGCGCGCGCACGCCGTCATCGAGGCTGCCTGCGCCGCGAGACCGAAACCGTACGTCCGCGAGCAACGCGAGCGCCGCGCCCCCCCAATAGACCCGCCAGAAGGTGCGTCGGGCCACCATCTCGTCCTCTTCGCGGCCCAGCGGTAGTTCGCCCCCAACGCTGGCGCCGCGCCGAAATCCGTCGAGCAACGCCGCCCAGAGCTCAGCGGGGCTCAGTACGCCGGCTCGCGCACGGAGTACCTCGCCGTAGTAGGTAGCAAGCCCCTCGGCGAACCAGCCCTCCCCGATCCAGGGCTGCGCCAGGTGGAAGAGCTCGTGGACCAGCACCCACTCTCCGGGGAGCGACTCGGCGCGGACGTCGCCGGGCACGAATGCGACGACGTGGGGGCCACCGCCGCGGCTGGCGCTCCCGAAGACCACCGGGCTACCGCGGCCCGCAGCTCCCGGCGGGGCGGGCACGACCACGAGCGACCACTCGGAGCACGGGAAGTCGCCGAACAGCTCTGCGTTAACGGCGAGGGCGCGGCTCAGCCACGCCAAGACCCCGTCGAGATCCAGGGTCGCGAAGCCGTCTGCGAGGGAGACGTGCGCGGTGGTGCCGTGCATGGCCAGCGTTCGGGAGGAGAAGTGTGGGCGCACGAACGCGTTTCCGGGCAGGCGGAACGCGCTGTCGGGGGCCCGAAATGCGTTCGGGGCCGCCCGTTGCCAGGGCACCCAGAGCTGTGCTGCGGCTGAGGTCGCGAAGCTGACCCGCGCCGAGCGCTCACCGAGGCCGGCGCCGATGGGTGAGAGCAGCACGTCGCGCGGGTCGAAGCTGCCCGCCAGGGACATCGGCGGACGCGCGAGCGCGACCGCGTCGTACGTTGCAGTGAAGCAATCCGCGGCGCCATGAGGGAGCGACCAGGCGCCCTCGGGCCCGGGCTTCAACGGGATCGCGCCGGGCTCCGCGGTGGCCGACAGGAGCGCGCGACGGGCTCGCGGGGTCGCGACGCGCACGCCGGCAGCTGCGTTGCCGGGGAAACACGCCTTCAACACCAGAGTCTTCCCCTCTGTCACCGTGAGCGTCACTGGCCACGAGGGAGGAGGCTCGAGCGCCACGAGCGCGGCGAGTGTGAGCGCGATCACGGGCCGCCGGGCGCTGCACCCACGGTGGGGGCAAGGAGCTCCGCGCGTAAGACCGTGTTGCGGTGGTCCCGGGTGAGCGAGGGGCCGCGGCGCAGCTGGAGGTCTACTTGACCGCCCCGCACGCGCACCGTCCCGCGCCAGGCGCCCCCCGCGTGAGTCGGCGCAAAGGACAGCGACACGCCGTCTACGGTGAGCTCCTCGGGTTGCAGGACGCGCCCGGCCGACACCTCGAGGATCAGCGCGAGGTCGCGCTCTGAACCGCCCGCCGGCAAGGGCAGGCGGACCGTCACGTCCGGTCGGCTCATCACGTAGCCGGTCTGCTGCGTGTGCAGGTGCTGCGGGAAGTACCTGAAGTGATGGAAGGTCTTCGAGAAGTCCAGCGCGGCGCGCCCGTCCTTCCAGAGCGCCTCGGGCCGGCGTGGCACGACGAAGCGATACAGCGACAAGTAGGGGAAGTGCCACTCACCGTCGGCCACCAGCAGTCTGCGGAGCCAGCTCAGGTGATGCTCGCTCGTGGCGGGGTCGAACTCCTGGGTGCCGAACGCCTCCTCACGATAATCCGCCACCCAGACCCGCTCGAACGCGAGGTTCTGCACCACGGACTCGACCGTGGTGTTGACCGGGTGGATCGGGCCGTAGACCTGCGCTCCGCTCGGCAACGCGCTCCAGCTCGGCATGGCCAGGAGGTCCGCCGGCGCCCGCTCGAAGAGGGCGTAGTGCATCGTCTGCGCGAAGTAGACCGCCGGGAGTGCGCAGTAGGCGTCTCCTGTGCGCGCGTCGGACCGCAAGACGGCGAACGCGTCGTCCTGAGCCGGGCGCTGCGGGGTGCTCAGGATCCTGATGTCCTGAACCAGGATGCCGCCCAACCAGATGGCTGCCGCGCCGCGGCCCAGCCAGGCGCGCTTGCGCCACAGCGCATCCAGCGCGAACGCCGCCGCGAGCACCACGCCGGGCACGAAGACCGTGGTCCACCGGTAGGCGTAGTAGACGCGCCCGCCGGCGAACGCCATGTACATCTGGTGGATGAAGAGGACGTAGCCCACCACCATCAGGGCCTGGAGCACGGCGGCACGGGTAACGCTGGCCGCGCCGACCTCCCGACGGGTGAGACCCAACCACCCGCCCACCACCACCATCCCGAGGACGATGGGCGTAAGCGCCATCAGCTCGATCGGCAAGCCCGCTACGATGGTGGCGAAGTGCTTCACGTAGGCGAAGAAGCCCGGGTCGGGGTTGTAATCTACGGCCATGAGTCGCGTGGACATGCCGGACGCGAGGAAGGTCCGGATGAAGTGCACGCTCCACGCGAGGGGCAACGGGATCACCCACGCGAACGCGACGAGCGCCCGTCGGAATCGCGCGCCGTCGCCCGTGACGCGCCACTCCCAGAACAGGGCGAACCCCAGCACCAGACCGAGCACGGCGACGGTGTAGTGGATGAAGAAACCGGCGATGAGCGTGATGGCGAACCGCCTCCAGCGCTCCGTCCGGGCCGCGTCCAGCGCCAACACCGAGACCAGCGCCAGCGCCGCGTAGGGCGTTGCGTCACGCGCATACCAGAACGCCACGGGGAGGAGGCCGCCCAGGGCGCCGGCGAGCAGCCCCACGCGCTCACCCCCGACGGAGCGCCCAACGCGAACCAGCAGCAGCACCGTGGGGACGTGCATCAGGAGCGCGGGCAGCCGGAGCCACGCTTCGTGACGGCTCACGAACCCCAGGGTGCGAAGGATGAGCGCCCAGAGCGGCGGGTGCGAGAGCTCGGCCGAGATTGGGTCGAAGAGGAGCGCCGCGACCGAGGGCGGGCGAAACGCCTCCTGGACATACGTGAACTCCAGCAGCGCGAGGGGCTCGGCGCCGAAGCCGGGCAACAGCAGGGCCGTGGAGCCCAGGGCGAGGGCCCAAGCGGCGCGTCCGAACGGCTCCGGCGCGCCGCTGGGAGTCGGGGCGGCCCCGGGCGCTGGGTGGAATAGGCGCCATCCGCCGCCTGGTGCGGTGGGACGCGGCAAGCGGCGAGCCAGGACCCAGCCGACGAGGTACAGGCCCCCCCCCAGCCCCACGGCGACCCCCAGCGCCGGCAGCAGCCCCGCCTCGCGCATTACGTGGGCCAACTCCATGTCGCCCAGGTCGATGACGTGTCGCACACCCGCGACCTCGGCGGCTGTGACCGGGAGCTTGCGAATCGGGAAGACCAGCTGGCCGATGAGCGTGGGCCCTTGTCGACCCAGGTCGAGCTGTCCGAACGCGTAGAAGGCCTGCGTACCCGGCGGCAGCGGGACGTCGAAGCGGCCGGAGTCGGCGTCTGCGGTCGCGGTCCCGAGGACCGCCGCGGGATCGGTGAAGTCGGGGGTCCGGAGGGCGAACACGTGAAACGGGAAGAGCCCGCGATACCCCTCGAGGCGCCCCTTGTAAGCCAGCGCCCCACCGGAGGGAGCGGCCGCGGGGTCCACCGCGGGAGCGCCCGTCAGGAGGACGCAGGTGGCCCAGAGGGCAAGGGACGCGCTCACGGCCCCCTCAGGAGCTGAACGGTGAGCCGCGGCTCAGTCGCGGCCACCGAGCGCGCCGCCACGGGCGTGATCCGGACCGCCTGGACGCCGTCGACCCGCCAGCTGCCCGGGCCTGCCGGGCGCGGCGAAGGCCGCGGCGTGCCTTGGGGACCGTCCCCGGTGTGCACGGCGGTGAGCTCGAGGTCCGTGCAGGTGGGCTCGCGGCACCCCGAGAACCGCAGCTCGTGCGTGCCGGGCGGGAGCGCCAGGGTCACCGGGAACCGGTAGGGGAGGGGTCCATCTCCGGGGGCGCGGAGCACGTAGCGGTCCGCCGCCAGCGTCTGATCCAGGGCGACCTCGAGCGACCGCGCCTCACCCCACGCGCATCGTTCGTCACACTCGAAGAGCCACGCGTCGAGGTGGGCCGCATGAAGCTGGTCTCGGAGCCGCCAGTGGCCCATGGCCTGGAGGAGCTGGTCGCGCGCCACCGGGCTGAACTTCGGCACGCCGAACAGGTGTTCGTCGAACGCGAGGACGAAGACCCGGCGATGCTGGCGGCGGTCGACCGCGGTCTCGAGCGGCACTTCGAGCTCGACGTACGGGCCCCGCAAGGTGCCGGCGGGCGTTGGGATCTCCGCCGTTCGCATCGCGCTGACCAGGGAGGGTGGGCTTCCGTTGGAGAGGTAGTAGAGGGCCTGATCACCGTAGAAGCTGGCTGGCAGCACTGCGAAGGCGTCGCCGGGCTGCGCGCGCTCCCTGACCCACGCGGCCACCTCGGTCTGTGCCGGGCGCACAGGCGGAGCCACCGTGGTCGAGAGCATCCACGCGCCGACCGCGACCTGGCCCGCGACCAGCCAACGCCCCAGGGGCAGGGCTGCGGCAGTGCCGGCCGCGATCACCACGCCGACCAGCATCGGTCTCGCCCATCGGAAGGCCCAGTAGATCCGCCCGCCGCCATAAGACACGGACATCGTGTGCGAGAAGACGAGCCAGACCACGACGAGCACGAGGCAAGCAGCGGCCTGGGCGGCGAGGACCCGGTGAGCGCGCCACAACACCGCGAGCCCGAGGCCCGTCACGAGCGTGGCACCGAGCAGCAGGATCGGCTGGTCAGCGGGGCCGCCGGCCAAGACCGAGAGCATCGTCGTGGTGAAGGCGTCGAGGCCTGGAGTCTCCGGATAAACCGCCGACATGAGGCCGAAGCGCAGCCCGGAGGCCGTGAGCATCCGCTCCAGCTGGGGCGCCGCGAGGACCGGGAGGACGGCGGACGCGGCGAACGCCAGAGCGGCGTGTGCCAGCGTCCGTCGCTGCCCCTGGGCGAGCCCCCCTACGACCAGGCCGAGGCCCTGCGCCAGGGAGAAGAACGCGAAGCCGTAATGGGCGAAGAAGCCGAGCGTGTGGATCGCCGCGAACGCGGTCCACCGGAGCGCCGTGGTTGTTCCCGTGGCGCGCAGGTCCGCCAGGAGCACGGCCGCCGCGGCTAGGAAGCCGACCAGCGCGTAGGGCGTGGCGTCCCGCGCGTAATACGCGGCAACGGGTGACACCGCGGCGAGACACAGCGCTCCCAGGGCCGCGTGACGCCCGGCTGCGCGGCCTGCGATGATCCCGACCAACACCACGAAGCCGGCGCCAAGGACGACCGACGGGAGGCGGAGCCAGAAGGGCTCTGTCGTCCCCAGCGCGCGGAGAAGGAGTGGATACACGGGGCCATGCGCCAGCTCTGTCGAGAGGCTGTCGGCTAGCAGCGAGGCCACGCTCGGCGGGCGCAGCGCCTCGTGAAAGTACGTGTACTCCAGAAGATCGAGGGGCTCGGCGCCGAGCCCCACGAGCGAGAGGCCGAGGACCAGCGGCAGCGCAACGAGCACGGGGACCCACGGAGTCAGCTGTCGGTCGGGTTGTGGGTGGCGGTCGGGCTCGCGCAGCACCCACGCCAGGCCGAGGAGCGCGGCGATCGCGCCCCAGCCGAACCACGCGAAGCTCCGGGTCGGCACGGCCCCGCCCGACCAGACCGCTGCGGCGAGCTCGGGATCAGGGACCTCGAGGCGCGCGGGGACACCGGCAACGGCGCGATCGACAGTGGGGAGGTACCGCCTGCAGTCGAGGCGACGCGGGTCGCAGCGCTCGGTGACGACGAGCCACGCGGATTGTGCGCCCGCGGGCAAGGGCACCGAGAAGCGCCCGTCCGAAGCGACGGGCGCGACGGCGATGACCGACGAAGGATCGCGCAGGTTTCGGCTGGACAGCGCGGCGACGAAGACGCCGTGGCGCTCTGCGCCCCCCGTCACCTGGCCGGTGAGGTTCAGGGCCTCGGCCACCGGAGTGGTAAGGAGCAGCAGAATGAACGGAAAGTGCACCACCGGTTCGCGGATCACGGCGATGGTTGGCGTGGGAGCGGCCTCGGCTTCGCGTTGGGGCGTACGAACACCCCTCCGCGGAACCGGTGACGATCCGCGAACCGATGGAGCAAGCGTACGTGCGGCGTGGGCATCCGCACGTACACACGGCATAGGGTCGGGGATCGTTTCACGGCGAACCCGACACTACGCCAATGAACGGTCGAGCGTGAGTGCGGAAGCACTGCGCTCGGGTTGACAATAGCCCCGGTCCTTTGGGTGTCCCGCGGGACATCCCTCTCGGGTCGGAGCAACCCTCGCTGCTAACCGGGCGCTTGGGCGGTCTGGGATGTCCACACCGCCAGAGGCGCTCAGCTCGCGGGCTTGGGCTTCGGCTTCGGAAGCGGAGCCGGCCGCCAATTCGTCGAGGCCACGTTGCTACCCCTCTCTCCAAGGTTTAGGCGAACGCGGTCTCACCGCGCTCTGTGGTAACTCTGGCAGCCGGACCATGCGGTGTCAACCGACCACAGCCCCGCTCGCCTCGTAACGCTTCGGTTCTAGGGAGCTTCTGAGAAAAAACTTCCGTGAATTGGCGCGCGTCCCGGGGGCATGCTGTGGGTGCACGGTGTGCGCGGGCACGAACCGTCCCCCGAGGCACCGGTGCTCTACGAGCGCACGCCGTCCCAGAAGAGCGGGTGGCGGTGAGATGCGCACGGGAGGCCGGCCCGGATCCTGTCCTGGTGGTCGTAGTCGATCTCGGCCACCGTGACGCCCACGCCGTCGCGCGCCACCCCCACCGTGATGCCCCACGGGTCGATGATGAGCGACTTCCCGTAGCTCTCGCGTCCACCGCCGTGTTTGCCGGCCTGACCGGGGGCGATCACCCACGCTTGATTCTCGATGGCGCGGGCTCGGAGGAGCGGGATCCAGTGGTCCTTACCGGTCTGTAGCGTGAAGGCAGCTGGGACCAGGAGGATCCGCGCGCCCGCCACGGTGAGGCGCCGATAGAGCTCGGGAAACCGCAGGTCGTAGCAGATCGAGAGGCCGACGGGCCCGAGACGGCTGTGAACGACCACCGCCTCGTCGCCGGGAGTCATGTGATCAGACTCCTTGGCTGTGACCTGACCCGGAATGTCGATGTCGAACAGGTGGAGCTTGCGGTACTTCGCGCGCACCTCGCCCGAGTCGTCGATGTAGACCGACGTGTTGAAGACCTTCCCGGGGACGTGGCTAGGCTCTGGCACCGACCCGAGCACGAGGTCGATCTTCAGCTCGCGGGCGAGCTCGCAGAACCCCCGGATCACTGGCGAATCCATCGTAAAGGCAGGCTGTGGCGTGGACGGCGAGACGCGGAGGAAGACCACGTTCTCGGGCACGACCACGAGTGACGCGCCGTAACGCGCGGCCTTACGTATCTCCCGCTCGGCGCTGCCGAGGTTGGCGTCGATGTCTTCGTTGGAGCAGAGCTGGACGGCGGCCGCGAGGAAGGTACTCATGGCCGCGTTGGATAGCGGCTCAGAGCCTGAACGTCAAAGCTGCATCCAAGCCAATGACCGTGAGGTTCAGCACATCCACCGTTAGGCCCAGAGCCACCCGGTCACCTGGCAGCCACCAGTGCAACCCCAGGCCGAGCCGCGCCCACACCGTGAGTGTGTCCTCGCTGGCGAGATCGTAGTGGAGGATCCGGGCGTCGGTCCCCGGCCCCACCGCGAGCGTGAGGTCGAGCTCGAAGATCTCTCCGTCGACCAACGGCACACCGAGCGTAGCGAGCGCTCCCATGAGGCGGTAGCCAGGCTCGTCGGACGCGACCGCCTGAACCTCTGCACCGACCTCCAGCCCGAGGTGTCGCGTGGAGAAGCCGAGACGCACGTCCGGCTTCAGGAGGTGGCTCACCGCCTTCGACTGCGAGGTGGTGAACAGGAGCCCTCCGCCGCCTACTGTGACCCGCCAGGGCGCCAACACTGCGCGCTCCTCGGCGCTGGCTCGTGTACCCTGCAGGACGAGGAGGATGAGAACGATGGAGAGAAGTCGCAGCATCTGGCCCCTTGTGGCGATCGCGCTCGGTTGCGCCGAGGGACTACCCAGCGATGTCGCAGGGTACGCCGAGCGGTGTGTTCGGCTCAATGCTGCCCCGATTCCGAGTGAAGGAGACGACGACCCGCACGAAGGGGTGAAGAACGTCTATGCCTGCAACGTGACTCCGGACCAGCTTCGCGACGCGAGCGGTCAGCCGCTCTACCCGTTCCCCGAGGGGACCCTCATCGTCAAGGAGTCCCAGCGCGAGGACCAGGACTACGTCTGGCTCATCGCCCTGATGCGAAAAGAGGGCGGTAGCTGGAAGTGGACCGAGTACCACCGCAACTTCCCGGACCAGGACTTCGGGAAGCTCGCGCTCAAGGAGACGGTGTGCACGGGCTGTCACGCCAAGGTCGAAAGCCTGGACTGGGTCTACACGCCATACGCCGCCCCATGACGCGGGTCTCCCGGCCGTGGTCGCGCCGGCTCGCGACCTGCGCCCTCGTCAGCGCTTGCTCGGCGCCGGCCCCGGAGGTCGCTGGCACCCTCGTGGGCGGCGAGGTGTTCGCCCACGACGGCCAAGGCGGTGCAAGCGACGTGACCTCGACGGACCTGCGTGAGGACACCTCCACCACGGACCTCGGCGCGCTGCTGGACGCTGAGGTCGACGTAGCGATGGTCGACGCCTTCTGGGATGCTCCCGAGCTCCCGGCCGTGGAAGACGTCATCGATGCGCCCGACGCTGTCCCCGATGTCTTCGACGTCGCCGGGGACGACGTGCCGCCACCAGGCGACGTGCTCGAAGACCTCCCGGCGCCCATCGATGCGCCGATCCCTGTGATCGATACTCTGGAGGGGAGCGCTGTGGTGGGCCTCGGCCGGCTCGTCGGCGTGGCCCCCTCCCAGGCCTTCGAGGCCCTGTCACCGGGTCAGGACCTCGAGATCGTCCTTGGACCACAGGGTGGTTACCATCTGGAGCTGGCGGCCGAGCTCGATGCGCCCGCGCAGACTGTCCCCAAGTTGCTCGTGACCATCGCGTGCTCTGCCCAGCACGTGCACGAGGAGATCGGCTCGGTCTACCTCGACAAACACGTCTGCTATCGCGGCGCGGATGGCCTCTATCGCACCCAGGTCTTGCCGGTCTTCTTCCTCAGCCCCACCGCGGCGTCGTATGCCGGAGAGTCCGTGCTGGTCGGGTGCACCATCACGGGCGCGGAGACCGGCGGGGCGAGCCTCATGGTGACCCTGGTCGACGAGCTCTGACGGCGTTTGGACGCCGGCCACGGACCAGCCTCCCAAGCGGGGAGTACTTGCGAGCGATCCGTGTTCAAGAGGGCCCTTAAAGGGCGCAAGGCCCGAGTCACGGCCCATGCGTAGGCGGTGATTCGAACCATGCAAGAAACACGGAGGAGTTGCCTCGCGGCCTGGAGAGCGCCGCGTCGTGGGGGAGGCCCCACTGGGGAACAGGAGAGAGCACCAGGACTTTGCGGGCCGAGGCCCGAGAAGGGTTTGGAACAGGACTTCCAGGAGGGCCGTCCGGGGCCTGGGGAGCGCGCCCCAGGCGTGAGTTACTCCGCCGAGCAGTGACCCGCGACGCAGGCCTCGAGGGCGCGGCCGATGCCATCGCGGCAGGAGGCGCCATCGTTCGGCCGCTCGCGGACACACGTGAGATACACGTCCAGGTCGTGAGCCTGGCAGGCTGCGTGGCAGGTGGGCGCCGTGGGCACCAGCTCTGCGGCCACCGGCTGCGTGGCCTTCGCCGCGTGGAAGCGCGCCGGGGCAACCATCGAGAGCTCACGCGGCTTGCTGGAGCACTCGGCGGCTTGGCAGACCTCGAACACGTCGACCGCGTCGACCGGGCAGGAGGCGCCCTCGTTGAGGCAGTCGCGGGCAGTGGCCATGGCCTCTGCTCGGCAGCGGACAGCGCACACGTTGCGCGGGTCGACGCTCGGCAGGTACATCGAGTCCATCTGCACGGTCTCGACTTTGGACGGCGCCGGGGCGCCGTGCTCGACGAACGCGTAGTCGGCCGCAGGGTCCGCGAGAGTGACTGTGTCCACCGCGGGTCCCGCTTCGCAGCCGATGGTGGCGAAGCCAGTGATGGAGCAGGCGAAGGCGGTGGTGAACTTGCGAATCATGGTGGCTCTCCTCAGTCCGGGGCGGCGTCCTAGCCGGTCGTGACATTGAGAGAGCAGGGAGCGTGCCAGCGGGGGGGACGGGTGGAAGTGCAGTAGTTACAGTGCTTTAGATGTCTGGCGGCGTGGGTCGTTCGCGACCCGGAGGGTCATCCGTCGATGCGGGCCTGCTTCTCCGCGATCAGCCCGTCGAGGATTCGCTGTGCGTCGTCCGGGGTGCCTTTGGCCTGCAGTAACGCGTTCAGCTCGGCCTCTTCGCGCGCCCGCAGCGCCGAGGTCATCGCCAGCAGGTCGTCCGAGACTTCGCGGAATGCGTCCCCCCGACGGAATGGGCGTACCGCGTTGAACCGCCCGTCGCGAACTCGCGCGAGGTTGTAACGCACGGCGACCATGGGGCCGGCGACCCGATGTGTCAGCACCAAGAGGGAGGCGGCGAGGGCCAGGACCAGCCCGGAGCCGACGCCCACGAGCGCCCAAAGAACCGACCGGTCGGCCTCGAGGAAGAGGCCGCTGAGCAGCGCAGCCTGCTCGGGGTCGTAGATCGCGGCGAGCCCCTCCAACACAGCGGAGGACGCGGTCTGGTCCTGTCGGACGATGATCGCCCCCAGCGTGAAGAAGATCGCCAATGTGAGCACGCTCACGCCGAAGACCCAGGGCCCCTGGAACCGCGCGTCGATGAGCAGGTTCCTGAGCTTCCGCTGACTGCCGGCGTGTTGCCGGGCGCGGCCCGTTTCGAGTGTGTCCATCGTTCTATCTCCCAAGGAAAGCGAGGATCTGGCGCTCCAGCCCACGGGCCAGCGCGTCCAGCACGCTCTCACGATTCGGCCCTGTCACGGCGACCGTGTCTAGCTCGCTGAGCACCCGCCCAGAAGGGAGCCCAAGAACGAGGCGCACGCGGCCGGCGGAGTCGCTCACGGTCACGTCAGCGCGAAGCTCGAGCTCCACAGCCAGCGGTCCTTCGCTCTCGTCGAACGCCATCGTCGCCCCCACCTCGATACGAGGGTGGGCGAGGAGGCGCTCAGCGACGCGGTCCTTGAGCTCCGCGTCGTTGCCCAGCCGAGCGACGTCCAGGACGTAGTGGCGGCCGGTGTCACGGCCTCGGGTCGCGAGGAACGCCGCCACCAGGGTCTCCGTTGAGCGCCGCGCGATCTCCGCGACCGTCCGGTCCGGGTCCAGGGCCACGCGCGCCAGCGGGCCAACGGCGCAGAGCTCTCCCAACCGACCGAGGGCCATTGCGGCGGCCGCGCGGACCGCCCGGTTGTCGTCAGCGAGCGCCCCCATCAGCGGCCGGATCACGCGGTTGACGTCCTTCTGAACGCCCAGCACCAGCGCCGCTTGCGCGCGCACCTTGAAGTTCGGTGAGCGGAGCAGCGCGACCGTGTTGTCGAGCGCCGTGTTCCCGGGGCCTTCGGCCAAGGCGACACCAGCGACGGCGATGAACGTGAGCCACTTCACGCACCGGGGAACGTTTCGCCCGGGCACCTGCTTCAGCGATTCAGGGGAAGGGGCGTCGCCGGAGTCGGACAACGCCGGTACCGCGCTCACCGGCTGGGGCGCCGGGAGTTGCGGCGCACGCGCGCCGGCTGCTGGCGACGGCGCAGCAGCGGGATCGCCGCTACGGTCACGAGGAGCAGCGCTACTCCGGCAACGGACGAGCCTTTGCCCGTCGAGCACCCGTCACTCGAGGAAGCGCCCGGGTTGACAGTGAACGCCTTGCGCAGGGTGGCAGTGGCGCCGTCCTTCGAGAAGACGATGAGGTCGTAGTCGTCCGGCGTGAGGGTCTTGGGCACCACCGCGCTGATGACTGACGGGGACTCGACGCGCACGTCCTCGAGGTCCGTGCCACCGAGCTTCACGACGATCCCCGTGGCGAAGCCGGACCCGGTGATCGTGACGGGGGTCTTCACCCCGGCCGTACCCTCATCCGGGCTGATGTTTTCGAGCGAGAGCGCGCCGCCCACGGCGCCATCGGTCCCGTCGGCGCCGTCCGTCCCGTCGGACGCGTCCGTGCCCCCGAGCGCCTGGCACTGGCCGGCCGCGTCGCAGGCCTCGTCCGTGCTGCACGTGCCGCACACGCCGCCGCACGTGTCGTCGCCGCACTCCTTACCGTCGCAGGCCGGCTTGCAGCCGGAGGCATCGACGCACTTCCAGTCGTTGGTGCAGAGCTCGTTGTCCCCACACGAGCCGCACTGGCCGCCGCACCCATCGGGACCGCACGCGCGTCCAGAGCAGTCCGGCGTGCAGGCCGACACGCAGAGCCCTGAGGCCTCCTCGCAGGTGGTGCCGCCGGTGCACGGACCGGAACCGCAGGTGGCGCCGCAGCCGTCCGGGCCACACTCCCGATTGGCGCAGTTCGGGGTGCAGGGCTGCTTGCACAGGCCCGCGTCGCACACGAGCCCCGCGCCGCAGTTGCCGCACACGCTGCCACAGCCGTCGCTCCCGCACACCTTGCCCTCGCACGCCTTGGCACAGCACTGCCCCGCGGAGGTGCAGTCTTCGCCTCCGGGGCAGGTTCCGCACGGGTTGCCGCAGCCGTCGTCGCCGCACTCCTTGCCGCTGCAGTCCGGCACACAGCCGCTGTCGGCCGAGTCGATTCGCAGGCGGATGATCACGTCGCCGTTGAGCTTCTTGGTGCCGAGCGAGATGTTGTCGAAGAACTTCCACTCCTTGTTGCCGGAGCACTCCCCGAGGGGCCAGACGAGATGGATGATGTTGGCTTGGGGAGTGAGGCTCTTGGCCGTGGGAGTGCCGTCCAAGATCATCGCCACCGGCTGGCACCCGCAGCCAACCTCGAAGCCCTGGAACTCCTCCGCGCACTCTATGATGTTCCAGCCAGAGCTGGAGTAATCGTTCCCAGGCTTGGTGAACCGCACCATCACCATGATGTTCCCTGTGGTGACCTCCGGTGGGGCGCCCTCGGGATCCGACGGGTCGAAGGTGAACTGATACCCGGCGTTGCCCTTGATCGGGACGCCGAAGTCGCCTGTGGAGCTGTTGTAGAACTCGCTCGACGCGATCGAGAAGTCCGGCACGGTCTTCGAGGGCTGAGGGCCCGCACCCGCGTCGAGGTAGATCTCCACGGTGAGGGCGGTTGTGTCCTCGAACCCAATTTCCTGGGGGCCCGCGAACACGAGGTCTACGCCTTCGACCTTGAACGGGTAGTCGACGTTGGCGGGCCGAAAGATCGCGCCAAAGGCCTCACCCTGCACGAAGCCCGGCTCCACCTGCAGGGTTTGCCCGTTCATGGCGGCCACTGCCGTGTTGAGGTCCTCCGGGAACTTGTCGTGCTTCAGGACCTTGGGCCCGGCAGACGCCGCCTCGGCAACTCCCAGCGCGATGAAGACACAGGACTTCCAGCTCATCACGTACCTCCGCCAAGAACCCAACGACCGCGAGCGGTGAAGCGTAGCCGAAGGGCCCTTGGAGTCACAAGGGGTGCTCACGCGACCGCGCGAGAGCTGTGGTAGCGTCGCGGTCGTGACAACCGACGAACCGGTCACCGTCGACGCGCTGACCGCCGAGCTGAAGCGCGTCCTCGAGGGGCGTTTCCCGCGCGTCAGCGTGGTGGGCGAAGTGGTTTCGCTGCGCCCCGCGAGCTCCGGTCACCTCTATTTCTCTCTCCGAGGGAGCGCCGCCACGTTGCCAGCGGTGCTCTTCAAGATGCAGGCCCAGAAGCTCCGCCGACCGCTGCGAGACGGCGATGAGGTTGTGGTGGTCGGCGCGGTCGAGGTGTTCCCGCCCCACGGCCGTTACCAGCTGGTAATCGCGTCGCTGCGGTTCTCCGGCGAAGGCGAGCTGCTCCTCCGCTTCGAGGCGCTGAAGAAGCGGCTCGCGGAAGAGGGGCTATTCGCCCGTGAGCGAAAGCGGCCCCTGCCGTTCCTGCCGCGCCGTATCGGTCTTGTCACTGCCGCCACCGGCGCAGCGGTGCAGGACGTGCTCCGCTCCGTCTTTGTGCGGTTCCCGGCGTCGATCCTGTTGGCCCCGGCCCCTGTTCAAGGCGAGGGGGCGCACCGTTGGATCCTGGCGGCGATCCGCGCGCTCGCTTCGCTGCCGGATGTGGACGTGATCGTGGTGGCGCGTGGTGGTGGCTCGCTCGAGGATCTTTGGGAGTTCAACCAGGAGGCGCTCGCTCGCGCCGTCGCTGAGTGTCCCCGGCCAGTGGTGTCGGCGGTGGGCCACGAGGTGGACTTCACCCTCGTGGACTTCGTCGCCGACGCCCGCGCGGCCACGCCCACCGGCGTGGGCGAGCTGGTCGTGCCGGAATACGCGGTCTTGGTCGAGCGCCTCAAGGAGGCGCAGCGGCGCGCCACCCTCGCGTTCGCAGCGCGCAGCGAGCGGGCGGGGCTTCGGCTGAGGAGCCTCGCGGCGCGGCTCCTCGATCCCCGCCGGCTGCTCTCCGCGCCCGCGCAACGCCTGGACTGGTTCGACGACCGCGCCCAGCGCGCCATCGCCGTGGCCTTGGCGGGTCGGCGCGAGCGACTCCGCGCGCTCGAGGCGCGTCTCCTCACGGCCCACCCGCAGTCTCGGATGGCCGAACGCCGCACCCGCCTGGACTCCCTCGACGCTCGGCTTAGGCGGGCCGTGCGCGTGCGGCTCGATGCGCTGCGCGCCCGCCTGGGCCGCCTCGCAGCCCCGCTGCCCGCGCTGGGACCCACCGCTGTGCTCACAAGGGGTTACGCGATCGTCCGCTTCGGGGCTGACGGGCCCGTGGTACGCTCGGCCACGGCCGTTGCTCCCGGGGCGGCGCTGACGATTCAGGTCTCTGATGGGCGCATCGCCGTGCGCCGCTCGGAGGGAGACACATGAAGCCACGCATCCTGGTGGTCGACGACGAGCCCAGCCTGCGCACCGTGCTCTCGGCCAATCTGCGCCGTGAGGGGTACGAGCCTGCGCAGGCGGCCAGCGCCGAGGAAGCCATCGAGCACATGGCGCGCGACGCCTTTCAAGTGCTGATCACAGACCTCCGAATGCCGGGAATGGACGGTATGGAGCTCCTCGAATACGTGTCCAAGGCTCACCCGCTGGTTCCGGTGATCATGATCACGGCCCACGGCACGGTCGACACGGCCGTCGAGGCCATGAAGAAGGGCGCGTTCGACTACATCACGAAGCCGTTCGAGCAGGCCGAGCTGAAGATCGTGGTCCAGAAAGCGGTGGCCACGTCGCACGCGTTTCACGCGAAGTCGCTGGCCAGCGGCGGCTCTGGTCGTTACGGCATCATCGGCGTCGCCCAGCCAATGCAGGACGTGTTCTCGATCATCCAGAAGGTGGCCGATAGCCCATCTACCGTGCTCATCACGGGCGAGTCAGGCACGGGCAAGGAGCTCGTGTCCCGAGCGATCCACGAGAACTCGAGCCGCTCCCAACGCCCCTTCATTCGGATCAACTGCGCCGCCATCCCGCGCGACCTTATCGAGTCCGAGCTCTTTGGCTATGAGCGTGGCGCGTTTACCGGGGCGGTCTCGTCGAAGCCGGGTCGCTTCGAGCTTGCCAACGGGGGGACGTTGTTCCTGGACGAGATCGGGGAGATCCCGATCGAGATGCAGGTCAAGCTCCTGCGAGCGCTCCAGGAGCAGGAGTTCGAGCGGG
>SXOO01000074.1 GCA_005776725.1 Pseudomonadota bacterium
GCCGGTCCCGTTCTCTCCCGTGATCAGCACCCGGGCCTTGGAGGGCGCCGCCAGCGCGATCTGCTCCCTCAGCTCGGTGACCGCGCGGCTCTCGCCCACGATCGCGTGAGCCCGCTGTCGCTCGCTCTCGAGGGCGTCCTGGCGCCGGCGCAGCTCGTGGAAACGCAGCGCGTTCTGCAGGGTGACGAGGAGGCGGTCGGTGCCCACCGGCTTCTCGATGAAGTCGTGGGCCCCCTTCTGGATCGCCTGCACGGCCACGTCGAGCGCGGCGTGGCCGCTCATCATGATCACCGGCAGGGTAGGCCAGCGCTCTCGGATCCGGCCGAGCAGCTCGAGCCCGTCCATGTCGGGCATGCGCACGTCGAGCAGCACGGCGTCGATGTCGCTCGACTCGAGCTTCTCGAGGGCGGCGTTGCCGCCGCTGGCGACCGCCACGCCGAAGTCCTCGAGCTCGAGGGTTCGGGAAAGGCTGACGAGGATGTTCTTCTCGTCGTCCACGACCAAGACGGTGGGCTGCGCGCTCACGGGCGCGAGTGTTAGCAGCGCTGTGCGCGCTTGTCACGGCGGACCCGTCCGCACCGTCCGCACCGCCGTGCGCGTGCGCTTCGCCCTAGTCAGCGCAGGGCCTCGGGCGTGGCGAGCGTGGCGGCGCTCGTAGAGGGCCAGCCTCCAGCTCGAGCAGGCGCGCCTCCCAACGCGCGTCGTGGGGCGCGCTCCTCGAGTTCAGCCCGCTGGCTTCGCGTGGACCCGTCAGCGCACGCAGCGCGCGTACGCGGTGAAGCCAGAGACCGGCACCCAGGTCGGCGCAGGCGCTCTGCGCCACATTGTACGTGAGCTGACTCGAACCAACCGGGTGCTGCCAGGTGAGCCCAGTGTGCGCGTCGAGCACGGTCTCCTGACGACGTGAACTTCTCGGCTGGCGCGGCGGCCTAACCGGGGAGGGAGAGTAACAGCAGTGTGGTGAGGCGGAGCCATCGGCTTCGCTGAGCCAGAGCAGCCGGGACTCCCCGAGTCATCAACCCACATGAGAAGTCTCCGCGTGTCAGCGGGCATGGAGCTTCAACGTACACAGCGCACCTGCCGCGGCGAAGCGCTGTCCACCGGACCGCCGTTTCCTTGGTCGAACGAGGAGCTCGGTCGCCGAACCGCGCTGCCATAGCCGCCCGGTCAGCGGATGACGGACGGTGTCCCCCTCCACGATCAGGCCCGGGCACCGTCGGCGGCGTCCAGCTCGTCCAATGGAAGTTGGGTACCTCACACACACCCGCGACGCAGGTCTGGCCGCTCGGACAGCTGAGATGGTGCATGGGTTGTCGTCATCGCAGTGAAGTGGCTCGGCGACGCACTCTCCGAGAGCGCACGTGCCGATGTCGGTGCAGGGGTCCCCGTCCTCACAGCTGCCGGTGACTTCTTCGTATGTGCACGCGAACGTATTGCCCCCGAACACGCAGTGCTCGACAGTGCACGGGTTCCCATCGTTGCACAGGCTGTCCTTCGGGGTGAACGTGCATGTCAGCGTCTCGAGATCGCAGGAGTTCGGGCGCTCCCCAACAGCGCTGCCGGTCATGGTGTCGCCGTCGAGGCCACGTCAAACGCTTTCGCACCGTCAACGGCGGCGTCTCGTCAACCGCCGCACGGCGTGAAGATCTCCGTGCTCGTGAGCTGAACGAAGTGGAATCCGCCCACGACCAGCACGTCGCCGCTCTGCAACGTCACCGCTGTGTGCAGCCGCCGCCGCCCGCCCATGGAGCCGGCGGACGACCAGGTGCCAGTGGAGGGGTCGAAGACCTCAGCGGACGCGAGATCAGTCTGGTCGCCGAACCCACCCGCCGCGAGCACGCGTCCATCGTGCAGCAGCGTGAGCGACCCCTGGGAACGGGGCTCCTGCATTGATCCGGTGGTCGTCCATGTCTCACTCACCGGGTCATAGATCTCGGCTGTCCTGCCGTCCTGCACGCCGCTACCGGCCGCGAGGACGCGGCCGTCTGTCAAGAGGACGCACGCGGGATACCAGCGCGGCTCGCTCATCGGGCCTACTTCGCGGAAGAGCCCCGTGGCTGGGTCGTAGAGCTCCGCGCCAGCGAGCATCGGGCCGGCGCAGCAGTCCGTCCTCGATCCGCCCACCACCAACACCCCGCCCCCGACTGCGATCGCGAAATGCCCGGTGCGTGGTCCAGCGAGCGGTCCGGTCTCCGTCCACTCACCGGTGTCCGCGTGATACCGCTGAGCGTTCGCCCGCGTCCGGTCGGCCAGCCAATCGATGCCTCCCATCGCCAGCGCGCCGCCATCCGGCAACGCGACCAACGGGCCGTTCGTGAACGCGGTCATCCATCCCGTCGGCGACCACGTACCGATTGACGGATCGTAGACCTCCGGTGGGATCGGTCGGGTGGACTGGGTCTTGAAGTTCACCGACTCCTGTTGGCTGGTGAGCACCTTGCCGCCCGTCAGGAGCACGGTGAGTCCGCGTGTCGAGCCCCGAATCTCGGTGAAGGAACCCGTGGGCGTCCAGTCCTCGCTGGTCGGATCGAAGATCTCGGAGCTGCCGATGTCGCGCTGGTTAGGAGGATCGATGTGATGCGCCCCTGCGACGAGCACCCGGCCATCCGGCAGGAGGAGGGCGGCCGCCTGCTCGCGCGGGTCGTTCAACCCGGGGCCCGCCCGCCACGAGCCCGTACAGGCGGCGACCCGCGTCTCAGGGAGAGCCGCTGCGTCGGATCCGGCGTCGAACCCAACATTGGGCTCGGCGTCGAACCCGCCGTTGGGAGGGGCGTCGGGAGCGAGGGCGTTGGTTGAGCCGCCGGTGCAGCTCATCGCAAAGAGCGTCGACAGGTGAAGAGCGCTGTGGAGTTTCTTCATGCGCCCACCCTACACCCTCTGGTTCTCGCGTGTGGGGAAGCACAGCGTCCCCTTCGGCTTTTACGCGCGCTCATGGTATCCGTTGAAGCGCTGACCGAAGAGCCGTCAGTACAGGATCGCGGTCAAACGCTCGCCGGAGAGGGGGCCCGAATGTGCCGGAGAACTCGAATATGGGCCCACGTCTTCGTCGTTGCTTTGATCTTGTTCCCCCTCGCTTGCGTGAAGGAAGCGCCTGCTCAGGACAAGAGGGAGGACACTTCCGAGCCGCCCGCCGATACTCAGGGCGGTGACTCCCGCTCACCGCCTGGCGGCGCGGTAATCACCGGCAGCGGTATTCATCCCCAGCAGGACCTGCCGCGACCCGCCACGGGCGTACCGATAGTCGTTCCCATCTTCGGCGGGACCATGGTGCGCATCACGGATTCCAAGCAGCTGGGCATGCAGGGGGTGTTCCCGGAGTACTCCAAACGCCAGGCGTGGAACGCTGACGAGAGTCGGTTCCTGCTACGTAACGGCGATGGGGATGCCCTGCTCTTCGACGCCAAGACTCGTGTCCTGGACAAGAAGCTGTTGGGGATCGGTGGCGACGATGTGTTCTGGCATCCCTCCGAGCCACAAACGATCATCTACAGCGCCGATCACGCGATCAACCGCATATCTACCGCAGGCGGCGAGCCCACCACTCTGTTAAGCTTCCCCGAATACGCCTTCGTGAGCACCCGCGGAGAGGGCAACCTCTCCGCCGACGGTCGCCGGCATGCGGTGGTGGGACAAACCTACAATGACCGAACCGGGGAGGTGGGTATGGCGGAATACCTGCTCCTCGACCTCAGCAACCAGACGGTCTTGGCGCGCCTGAAGCCCGCCATCAAGGTCGAGAACTTCGACTGGATCTCGGTGAGCCCCAGCGGCAAGTTCGTGGTGGTCGACTATGCCGACGACACGGACGAACGCTGGCACGGCCTGGAGGTCTATGACGAGAACTTCCAGTTGGTGTGGCGCAAGCCGCTGGGTGCCGGTCATAGCGACCTGGCGGTAGACACCGACGGCAGCGACGTCCTGGTGATGGATGGCTACGACGCGGAGACCAATCAGACCTGGATACGTAAGTATCGGCTGGCTGATGGCACCATGACCCATCTCTTGTGGATTGCCCCGCTCTTTGACCAGCATATCTCCTGTCGGAATCTGCTGCGCCCGGGATGGTGCTACATCTCCACCTTCGACTACCTGGAACGCCTCACCGATAGCCGCGAGAGCTGGCTGCCCTACGAGGATGAGATCTTCGCCCTCAGACTGGATGGTAGCGGCACTACGGAGCGCCTGGGGCATCACTATAGCCGCCGCTATGGGCCGGGGGCCTCCGATAGCGATCTCTCCCAGTACTTCGCAGAGCCCCATGCCACCGTCAATCGCGACGGTACGCAGATCCTCTTCGGCAGCAACTGGCGCCAGGACATCAAGAGTGCGGACAGTATCGACGCTTATGTCTTGATGCCTGCGCGACCCTGACCGGAGGGTGCTCCGCGCGCTCCTCGCGTCCTCAGTCCACGGCCCCGCGCAGCTCGAACTCCACGTACGAGACGCCCAGTTTCGAGTCGTCTATCGCCGTCTGGCGCACGAGCTGGAGGTCGCGCAGGTCGGGCGAAGTGCCGAGGCGCTCCAGGAGAACAGCGACGTCCTCGTGGTCCTTCGCCTCGCCGCGCAGCGTCAACGTGCCTCGACAGATCGACAGCGAGGTAAGCCAGACTCGCTCTGGGCTCCAGTGCCCCCGACTCGGCGGGCTGTTGGGGTGCCACGCGTCCAGGAGCGCGCGAAACTCGTCATCGGGCACTGCGTCGAGGGGTTGAAGGACGTAGGCGAGGAGCAGCAGCAACCGGACCGCCGCCGTGCGACGAAGGGAGAGCTCCGCCCCCGCTCGTTGGCGGTGGACGACGTGGTGCGGCGCGATCCGCACAACCTCGGTGTGGGCCCGCTCGTAGGGGTCACCGGCCCCCCCGGGCGGCAGGAGCGCGCTCGGAGGTCCCGGCGGGAAGATGCTGTCGGGCTCGGCCTCGATGCGCGGGACGAAGCGATCGAGCTGGGGTTCGAAGGGGTCGCGCAGGTTGCCGATCGGCTTGCGAACGTAGCCGCTCTCGGGGTCGCCCGGCGCCCCCAGGAAGAAAGGCTGGATGGTGGCCCATGCCGCGCTACGTGGGTCGTCGACCGGGAGGGCCGGCGCCAGGGCAGGGGGTGATGGGGGAGGCGCGGGAGCTGCGAGCTCGCCGGTGTAGCGGAAGGCGGTGAGGACGAAGGCGGCCTCGAGCGGGGTGCCGCCCTGGCGTAGCTCCTCGTGCGCCCGAAGCCGGTCCATGTGCCGGCCCAGCTCCGAGGGCTCGCCATCTTGCGCGGCCACCTCCGAGCGTTGCCCGGCGTACCTGGCGAGCACGTCGTCCACCGCGAGCGCGCCGCGGCCGAGGCTGAGGCCCCCCACTTCCAGCAATCTCCCCGACTCGCTCATCACGCGGAGGAAGCTCACGACCTCGCGGAAGGTCCCGTCCATCCGGACCGCCAGCGGCATCGCGATGTAGCCGTCGCGCGTCACCTCAGGCCAAGGCTCCAGGCTCACGAGGCGAACACCCGCCCCGCTCGCGCTCTCCGCGATCCTCTGCAGTAGTGGCGGCAGCCCGCCGTCGCCACCATCCAGTGCATCGAGCAGCCCCTCCCGATCGGCAGCGAGCCGCAGTTGCCGCTCCTCGACCGACGCTTGCGGCCCGGCGGACGCCTCGCTCCCCGGGTGGGGCGGTGGGCACCAGACTGGGGCCGCAGTGCCGCACCGCGCGACCTCCGCCGGCGCCGCCGTGCGGCATCCCGAGAGCATGAGGCTCGCGGCCAACACGACGACCACCGTAAGTGTCTTTCGGATCGTGCTCATTCCATGAGGGTGCGGCGCTCGCCGCGCGGGAGTCAAGTGGCGCGGGCCGTGCCGGCCGTGCCGCCGGGCAGCCGAGACAGGGAGAGGCGGAACCGCTGTACCCTCCGCGTCACTTCGGTACGCACTTCCCCGCGCCGTCGCAGAGCATGTCTTGTCCGCAGATGGTCTCCGTGCCGTAGTTGGTGTGGGTGCAGCTCCCGTCCTCTGGCTGGCACACGTCGAACGTACACTCGTTGTTGTCGTCGCAGTTCGGCGGGCTCGTCTCGTCGTGCTTGCACGTCCAGGGGAGCCCGCCCATGTCGCAATACCAGGTGCCGAAACACTTGTTAGGGCTCTCGTAGGGGTCGCAGTCATCGTTCTGGTCGCAGTGGCACTGCGCGTTCTGCTCGAAGCCGCCCGGGAAGCACGATCCGGCGACGCAGTAGTCCGGGCCGGTGCAGGGATGGCCGTCTTCGCAGTTGATCACCCAGTCCGGGACGGGCGTCATGGCGCAGATGCCGGTGGAGGGCTGGCACTCGTTGTACAGACAGAGGGTGTCGTTGACCGCCGAGCACGTCTTCACGGTCGCCGGGTTCACGATGCATTCGCCGTTCGCCTTGTCGCAATACAACGTCCCGTTGCAGAGGTCGCCGTCCTCGAACGCGGCGCAGTCGGCGTCCTTCTGGCACTGGCAGGTGTCGGGCCCCTCGCAGGCACCCGCATCGCACAGGTCGGGCTTCGTGCAGTGGTTGCCGTCGTCGCACGGGGAACCGATCGGGAGCTCGGTCATCAGACACGCGCCGCTCTCGGGCTGGCACTGGTTCTTCGTGCACTCCGTGTCGTTCACCGTCGGGCAGGTCTTGAGCGTCGCGGGGTTGACCTCGCATTTACCCGCGCTCTTGTTGCAGAACAGCGTGCCGTTACACAGGTTACCGTCCTCGTGCTCGGCGCAGCCCGGGTCATCGGTGCACTGGCAGACGAGCGGCCCCTTGCATGCCCCTCCCTTGCATTGGTCGGGCGCGGTGCAGAAGTTGCCATCGTCGCACGGGACGCCTTCGTTCACGGGTGTCAGGACACACACGCCCGTGGCCGGCTGGCAGAGGTTCTTACGGCAGCCGGTGTCGTCGACCGTGGGGCAGGTCTTGATCGTGGACTCGTTGACAAAGCACTTCTGCAGGGCCTTGTTGCAGAACAAGGTCCCGTTGCAGAGATCGCCGTCCTCCTTGGCCACGCAGTCTGCGTTCGTCTCGCATTCGCACGACTTCTTACCGGACACGCAAAGCCCGAGCTGGCAGGTGTCGGGGAACGTGCACTTCGGGCCGTCCTCGCAGGGGCCGCCCTCATTGATCGGCACCATCTCACACTTGCCCGTGGCGCTTTGGCAGGAGCTCTTCTGGCACGGCGTGTCCTTGTCCGACGCGCACTTCACCACGGACGCCGGGTTGACCTTGCAAGTCGCGTTCTCGGGGTTGCAGTAGAGCGTGCCGTTGCAGAGGTCGCCGTCCTCCTTCGATGCGCAGTCCGCGCTCGTCAGGCACTCGCAGACCAACGCACCCGGCGCGCACACGCCCGCCTTGCACTGGTCCGGGGCCGTACAGGGTTTCCCGTCGTCGCATGGGCCGCCCTCGTTCACTGGCACCTCCTCGCACGCCCCCGTGGCTGGTACGCACTGGTTCTTGCTGCAGACAGTGTCGTCGTACGTCGAGCAGTACACGCTTGACCCAAGCTTGATGTCACATGCCCCCTTGTTTTGGTTGCAATAGTACGTGCCATTACACAGGTTCCCGGCCGACAGGCTCGCACAGTCGGCGTCGCTCTTGCAGCCGCCGGACGGCGTACAGGACTGGACGAGGCAGAGGTGCCAGACTGGCCATTGCGTCACATCGTACGCAGCCACGAAGCCCACGCTGAAGTGCTCTACCTCCACCTCCGCCACCCCGTCGACCACGCGCGCCTCGAGCCGGTCCCAGCCGTCGAGCGCAGGCGTGCTCCAGAACACGACCGCCTGGGTCACGCGCTCATCCGCCAGTGGAAAGCGCACGGTCAGCGGTTCGAGCGGATCCAGCCCGGCTGGGCCGAAGGCGTAAACGGCGGAGAGCGCGCCGGACGGGATCGGCGGCTCGACGGGGGCCTCCTGCACCGTGAGCGTTAGGGCCTGGGCTAGCGCACCGGGCGGGACCTGGACCTCGACCGCGCCTTCGATCGCGACCGTACCCCCGCTCGCTCCGACGAGCACGGAGGCGCTCGGGCCTTCAATTGGAGGCTGGGCACCAGCGTCCGTGGGGTCTTCGGAACCACCGCAGGCCGCGGCGAGCAGGAGAAGCGTGAGAGCACGTAGCATGTTGCCATGGTCTCACGCTGTCTGGACGCTGTCAGGAACCCGAGGCGCTGGAGTCGAACGCGCGGCCCGGCGGAAAGTAGGCGAGCCGGCCGACGGGGCTCGCGGCTCAACCGAGCGGCAGTGGTTCTTGTGCGTTCAAGGGAGGCGCAGGTTCGCCGGCAGGTTGTCCGAGCCGAAGCCCTCGTACTTCGACTTGGCTTTACCCTGCGCGACGAGGTCCGCGTGTGCGCGCATCCGCTTCAGCTCCTTCTCGTTCTTGGACGCGATGCCAGGGAAGTTCTGAAGGCCGGCGACCACGAACCGGTGCTCGGCCACCACGCGACGGGCCTGCTCCTCGAGGGGCAGGATGTGGTGTTCCACCATGCGCTCGACGTCGTCCATCCAACCGAGCGTGCCCCACTTCTCGGTCAGCATGTTGATCACCATGCTGCGCGGCACGCAGAGGATGAGGTAGCAGCCGAGCAACGGGCAGGCCTCGAAGACGCCCATGTCGAGCTTGCCGGCCCGGATCAGCGCGTTCGCTTCGTTCTTCTCGATCACGTCTCTCACGACGATCCGGATGATGTTGCAGAGCCGGACGACCGACGCTGCGAGGCCGACCGCCGTCGTCGTTGCCGTGCCACCATCCGCCAGGACCCCGGCGAGTTTCCCGCCGAACTCGCCGAGCGCGACCGCCGCTTCGAACGCGTCATTGTTCCGCTCGCGCCGGAGGATCTGGATCAGGGCCTGGACCGCCTCGCCAGGACCGTCCGCGCGTACGCCACGCTCTGCGTGCATCTTCGCGCGGTCGACGCGGTAGCTGGCGCGGACCACCTTGAGACCGCCAAAGACGGCGGCGCCCCCTGACGCGATGACCCCAGCGAACGGGAGACAGGCCGTGGTGAGGTCTTTCACGAACGTGGGGACCACGCTGAGGAGCATGGTCGTGACGTCCGCCCCGAGGTCGGGCGGGATCAGCTCGCTCATGATCCTGGCGGCCATCTGGGCTGCCCCGGCGGCCTTGTCGCTCGTCTGGATCACCGCCTTCGGTGCGTTCGTGAACTCCTTGATGCCGACCGCGACGCCGCGTACGGACGTGATGGTGGTCAACTTCTGCTGAGCGAGCTTCTTCGCGACCCCGGCCCGCCACTCCAGTTGGCGGTCCTTGAAGATGGTCTCGATGACCCTGGACCGCTCCTGCTCGATGAACGCGACGGCATCGGCCATTGCGGCCTTCTCACCGGGGCGGAAGGTCTTGTCCATGCCCGTATAGCCGTGGGCCTGGAGGTAGAGGTGCTCGACCGCGTGGAGCCGGTTCCGCGGCTTGCTCTTCCAGCTCGGCCCCTCCTCCGCGATGAAGGCCTTGAGCGCCATGCGAAGGGACACGAGATTCGGCGTGCTCGGGGCCGCGTGGTACGCAACGAGCGAGGCGTCGACCGCTTTCAGCTTCGAGCTACGGATGGCCGCGAAGCCTCCTTCCGTGTACTTCTTCCAGCGCTCGGACGTCATTACTTCGGCCATGGCGATACTCCGGTCTTCGTCGTTTGGCCCTCGGAGAGTTACAGGGCCGGACAGACCGCGCAAGTCGCGCTCACTGGAGATTACTGGAGAAGCTGCGGGGTCGAACGCTCGCGGTCGTTCTAGGGCTCGCGGTTGAGGAGCGGATCGGCCCATACTCCTGCGATGCGAACGGTCCTGATCTTCTTCTTGTGTGTTGCGTGCAGCGGAGAGCCCCGCGTCGAGGAGTCGGTGCTTCCATCGAACGACGCGCACGGATCTGCTGATGCGGCGGTCTTCCCGGACGCCGCTGCCGTCCCCGACGATGCCGAGGACGTCTCAGTGGATCCCGGGCCGGACACTAGCGGTGTCCCCCGCCTCGACGTGATGTCCGAAGTCGTGTTTGCGGACGGCTTCGAAGACGCGTTCGAAGGCGGGCTGGAGGACAGCCTCGGAGACAGCAACGCAGACACGCTCGTGGCTCCTGGCGACGCCGCGGTCATCCCGGACGCTGGGGGAGGTGACGCTGGACCGGGCGATGCCGGGGCCGCCGACGCTGCCTCCGGCGACCTCCCCGAGGCCGCTCCGCTCGGATGCCCCGGCGGGAAGACGTGCCTCCGCGAGCTGCCGCACGCCCGGGTGAACGTGCACTTCCATCCGCACGCCGGAAAGCAGCTGACGATGGCGATGGTCCACTCCGCGCTCGCTGACGGCGTGAACTCCATCGAGCTGGACCTGCACTGCCGTGCGGTGCCGGGTGGCGCTCCCGAGGTCATCGCGAATCATGACGGCCCCACGGCGCAGAGCCCGCGGCTCGCGGACATCCTCGATACGGTCACCCTAGCGGTGGGCGCGGACGGATCCGTCCAGGGAGACGGGCTCCAGTTCTTCGTGGTGCTCGAGCCGAAGTCGGGAGACGACGTCTGTGGAGACCCCGGGCTCCTGGACCGGGTCTTCGAGACCATTGCTCCCTACGAGGCGTCCGTCGCGACCGGGGTCGGTCCCTCGGATCCGGCCCGGGGGATCACGTTCGTCGTCACGGGGGCTCTGGCTGGCGACCTCTACGACGAATACGGCGCCTCCGGCTTGAATCGGCTGGCCATCGTGGAGGGACACGACTACGCGAACGAGATCCAGCCCCTCTCGCCCGGCGCCTTCCAGTGGAAGGCCATCGAGTACGGAAGCGTGCCCGGCAAGATCAACACCGCGCACCAGAGCGGCTTCAACGTCCGTGTCTGGTTCTCGAACGGCGACGAGGACAAGCTCCGGGGCGCGCTCGCGGCCGGTGCGGACAGCCTCAACTGCGACTTCGACGAGATCGGGTTTTGCCACGAGCTCCTGCACGCCCAGCGACCCAGGGGCTCAGCGCCGACCCTAGCCCAGGTGGGACAATCCACGCTGCTCGGCTGGCGCGGTTTGTCGTCCAACAGCCTCTACGTCGCCCTCGGCACCCCCACCGCGGCCGGCCCCGTATTTTCGCGCCAGGTGAACCTCGGCTGGCTCCTGGCGGATGAGCCCCAGGCCCTCGCGCCGGCGGTGGCGCTGCTGCCGGATGGACGACTGCTCGCGGCGTACGAGGGCACCGAAGCGCAGCGCCTCTGGGCAGTGGCGGGCGCGTTCAGCAGCCTCGATTCCTTTGTGACGTTCCACGGGGGCGAGCAGAAGCTGACGCTCCCGAACGACGCCGGACGCCGGGGGAGCAACCCGGGACTCGCGGTCGCGTCTGACGGACGGACGCTGATGCCGTACGAGGGCACGAGTGGGCAGAAGCTCTGGTACTTGAGCGGCTCGATCGACGACGACGGCACGTTCTCGGCCGATGAGTACTCGCTCACTGAGGGCGACTCGCGCCGCGGCTACGAGCCATCGGCGGCGTTTCACCCGGACGGCCGTGTGGTCGTGGTCTACCGCGGCACTGCGGAGGATCGGCTGTTCTATGTGACCGGCGTCGTCAACGGCGCAGGTGAGCTGCTCGGCGACGAGCACAAACTCACCACGAACGATGACAAACGGCGTGGGCGTCAGCCCTCCATCGCGATCGCAGGGAGCGGCCGCGTGGTCATCGCCTACGAGGGCACGGCTGACGACAAGCTCTGGCTGAGCCACGGGACGCTCGACGTCGCAGGGGCGTTGCAGGGCGTGCAGGAGGCACAGATCGTGGACGCCGCCGGCACGGCCGTGAAGGGCCGTTCCCCGGCCGCGGCGTTCGACGCGGCGAACCGCCTCACGGTGCTCTACGAGGGGACCGCCGACGGCAAGCTCTGGTTCGTCTCCGGGTCCTTGAACGCGAGCACCGGCAAGATCGCAGGCCACGAGACCCTGCTGGACATGGACCTCGGCAACAACGCGCCCTGAGCCCGGGCGCAGCGGGACGGCGACACCGCCTCCGCGGAGGACCTCGACGGAAGTTCCGTGTGCGGAACGGCCGTGGGCCCGGGGCCAGCGGCCACGACTGCGAAGCCAGCGCTGGTCTCCGATACTCCTGCACTCCGCGAACGAGCGTGCCGATGCCCGATCGGTTCGCTGCTGACTCACGAGGAGTACTCAGGCGTGGCATCCGGATTGAAAGGACTTCCAGCAGCGCCTCGCCCACAGGCCGTCGCGTCACTGGGCAGCCCGGGCCGCGTACGGTCAGTTGCGTTCGGAGTCGCCCTATCCGCCTCGTTGCTGGCCACCGGCTGCTTCGGTGACTTCGATCCGTCGCTCACGACTCGCTGCCAGACGAACGCAGACTGCGTCGCCGGGTGGCGTTGCGATACGGCGCTTCTCCGATGTGTTGTGGAGACCGCACTCGCGGATTCGGACACCTCCGCCGACGTCCACGTGGACGTCGAGGAGGACAGCGGTCAACTCGATGTGGCCGTCGTTCCCACGGATGTGTCCGAGGACGTGGCGGTCACCTTCGAAGACGTGAGCGACAACGACGTTAGCGTCCCCGCAGACACGGGCCCGGACGTAACCTCGGCCTGCGAGCCCTCGTGTACGGAGGAGGGGCACGTCATCTGCATCGGTCTGAACTCGATCGCGGAGTGCGTCCAGGGGGAAGGCTGCCTCGTGCTCCAGCCCCCCGCCAAGTGCGACTTCCCTGTCGTCTGCGCGAGCTGCGGGGTCGACCACTGTGCGCCGGCCAACGCTTGCCTGCTGGGCCAGGCGTGCGTGCCTGTCGGGACGGTGCGGTCAGGAGGATGCGCCACGTGCGGGACGGAGGGTCGCTTCACCTTTGCACCCGACGCCACCGCGTGTACCGACGGAGACCTCTGCGTGATATCCAAGTGCAGCGCGGGTCAGTGCGAGGCCGTCGGGCCCGAAGAGTGTGGTGACGGCAACGCGTGCACCTCGGAGACCTGCGTCGCGCACGCAGGCTGCGTCAGTGAGGCGCTGACTGGGACGCCCTGCGACGTCGATGGGGATGCGTGTACGCCCGATCTCTGCGACTCCGGCGCTTGTGAGAAGAGTGCTCCCATCGTCTGCCCCGAGGCCGACGGCAACGTCTGCACGGTGGAGCGGTGCGACCCTTTAACCGGCCTCTGCGGCGCCGCTCCGGAGCTGCTGAGCGATAGCGGCTGCAGCGACGGAGACGCTTGTACTGTCGGTGACAAGTGTAAGGCTGGCGCGTGTGTGCCTGGCCAACCCATAGCGTGCCCGAGCGGTCCGTGCGTGATCTCGTCGGTCTGCAAGGAGGGGCAGTGCGACACAGCGCTTCGACCCGAGGGCTTCGATTGTTCGCCTGAGGGGGATGCCTGCACGGCGGGGCTCTGTGACGCGAAGGGCGAGTGCGACTCGGGGCCGCTCGAGTGCGTGGACACGGACCCGTGCACGGTCGACCAATGCGACCCGCAGTCCGGCTGCGTCTTCGAGCCCGCCTCACCAGGCTCTACCTGCGACGACTCTGATTCTTGCACCGGCCCCGACACGTGCTCAGGAGGGCTCTGCTCCGGCCCGCCCGCGGAGTGCTGCAAGACTGACGGTGAATGTGATGACCTGAACCCTTGCACATTGGACCACTGCCTGAACGACCACTGCGCGAACACCGCGGTGAAGGACGGAGTGGCCTGTGAAACGGGCGTCTGTGAGAACGCGGGCGCCTGTGAGGCGGGAGCCTGCGTAGGGGGAGGGGCGCCCGTGAAGTGCGCCGACCTGGGGCCCTGCTTCGGCGCCAACCAGTGCAGCTCGGTGACGGGGGAGTGCGAAGCAACCCCGCTCGCGGTCGGCACGCCGTGCTCCGACGGGCTCTACTGCACGGCCGACGACGCTTGCGATGGAGGAGGAGGCTGTACGCTGGGAATCCCCCTCGAGGACGGAGCGCCCTGCCCAGACTGTGTGGGGGGTGTGTGTGGTGCCTCATCCTGTCCCACGGATCCGGCTAACCTTGCGTTCGGAGCGGTCGCGAGCGCGTCGGAGACAGACACCGGCTCTCCGGCGCACGCGGTGGACAACGACCTCGTGACCGCCGGTCAGGCCTGGGCGCCGCCCTGGGACGCCCCAGTGGGGACCTGGTGGCAGCTGGACCTCGGCCAGCTCTATCCGATCAACCGGGTGCAGGTCTTCGCCAGCCCGCTCAGTCCACAGAGCTGGTACTCCAAGTTCCACATCGAAGGTTCGGCTAGCGGCGCCTTTACAGGAGAACAGACCGCTTTGGCCACCGAGCTCGACTGGAACACGAGCCGGGGCGGCGCCCAGTCGGTGACCTACGCGTTCGATCCCTCGGTAATACGGTATGTGCGTATCGTCATAGGCGAAGTCAGCCCTTCGCGGCAGCTGCAGGAGGTGAGGGTCTACCGCGCTACGGACTTCGGAGACTGTGACGAGGATACAAGCAACGGGTGCGAGACCACCCTGATGACCGACGCGGACCACTGCGGCCGCTGCGGAACGCCCTGCCCGGACGGGGAGGGCTGTATCAACGGGGCGTGCGTCCGCACGGAGCTCGCGGATACGAAACCGTGGGGCGCTGACGCGGCCGTCAATGCGATGGTCGAGAACAACGCGGTCCTATATCTGGGTGGCAACTTCACGATGGTGGGGCCAGTCACGGGCCTCTCAGCGACCCTCCGAACCGCGGATGGCACGCTCGCCAACCCGGCTCCCGGTATCTCCTCCGGAGTCATCTACGCAGCGGTCTCGGACGGGACCGGCGGGTACTATGCGGGAGGCAACTTCACTACCGTGGCCGGGCTCACGCGCGAGCGCCTGGTGCACATCAAGCCCGATGGGACGCTCGACCAGAGCTTCAACGTCAGAGTCGACGGGACTGTCGATGCGCTGGCGCTATCAGCGGACACTCTCTATGTCGGGGGACAGTTCACGGTCGTGGGGGGCCAGCGACGGAATCGACTGGCTGCGGTCTCGGCAACCACGGGCGCAGTGCTGCCGTGGGACCCCAACCTGAACGATTCGGTAGCCGCCATCGCGGTCGCGGGCTCCACGGTCTACGTAGGGGGCAACTTCACGAGCGTGAACGGTGCGCTCACGCGCAACCGGCTGGCGGCGTTCCCCGCGTCCGGCACCGCCTCGGCGCTGCCCTTCAACCCCAACTTGGACGCCAAGCCAGGTGCGTTGATCGTGCTGGGCAACACGCTGTATGCCGGCGGTCAATTCAACACCGTCGGCGGCGTCCCGCGGAGCAAGGGGGCGGCCTTCGACCTCACCTCGGGGGCGCTCACGCTGTGGAACCCCACGCTGGACCTGCAGATCATGACGTTCGCCACCTCGGGCAACGTCATCTACGCCGGTGGCACCTTCAAGAAGGTGAAGGGAGTCACCCGCAACAAGGTGGCCGCCCTCGACCCCACGACCGGTGACGCCTTGCCTTGGAACCCCAATGTCACCTCGACGGGCGAAGTGCAGTGCATCGCGGCCTCGGATACCACGGTGTACTTCGGCGGCACCTTCACGAGTGTGGGCAACGTGCCCCGTCTCCGCCTCGCCGCTGTGAGCACCGCTGGCGTGCTCTCCAACACGTTCAGCCCGCCTGCGGGTGGGCCCGTCAAGGCGCTGGCCGTTCTGGGAGGGTCCGGCAACATCGCCGTCGGCGGCCTCTTCAAGGTGATCGCGGGGAGCGCGCGGAACCGCCTCGCGGCGTACGACCAAACGACCAAAGAGTTCACGTCTTGGAACCCCGACAGTAACGGCGAGGTGGATGCGTTAGCGGTCTCTGGCGCGCGGATCTATGTGGGCGGTGCGTTCACCAGCTTGGGGGGAGTCACGCGGAACCGTGCAGCATCGCTCGACATGGCAACGGGCGCGCTGACGACGTGGCATCCGAATCTGGGTGGCCGTGTCCGCGCGCTGGTGATCTCAGGTGGGACCACATATCTGGGAGGCGACTTCATCGCCGTCAATGGCACCGTGAAACGGAACCGTCTGGCGGCGGTGAGCCTCGAGAACGGGGCTGCGACGTCCTGGGACCCCAACGCCAACAACTCTGTCAACGCGATCGCCATCTCCGGGAAGTGGGCCTACGTCGGGGGAGCGTTCACTACGATCAACGGGGGGGCCGGCCGAAATCGGCTCGCTACCGTGGATTTGGTCTCTGGCGCAGTCGGTGGGTGGGACCCAGGCGTAAACGGCCCGGTCAACACGATCTCCGTCTTGGGGAGCACAGTGTATGTGGGGGGCGACTTCACCGAGGTCAACAGCGGGCTGATGCGGAATCGGATCGCCGCGGTCCACACGGCGGACCCGGGCGTGGTCACCGATTGGAACCCGGACGCGAACGCTGCGGTCAACGTGATCGCCCCCACGGTTGGCGGCGCTACTGCGGTCTTTGTGGGAGGAGACTTCACGAAGATTGGGGGCGAGTCGCGGAGCTACCTCGCGGAGCTCGATCTGACCGGGGCGAGCACCTCCTGGTTGGCCAAGCTCAACGCCGCGGTGAGGTGCATCGTCTCATCCGAGTCGGGCGTCTACGTGGGCGGCGAGTTCAGCAATATCACGCTGGGCCATCCGTTCTTTACGCTGTTCCCCTAAGAGGCCCTCCGGGCCACGCGCCGAGGCGCTGAGAACGGCGGCGTTGGCGCCGCGACGCGTCACGGACAGTCCGGACCGACACCAGTGAGTGCCAGGGTCCTGGTACCCGCGGGCTGACCCGCGCGATCGAAGGCCTCGAACTCCAGGACGTTCGGCCCGCATGCGACCTGCACCGTTGCCGTCCAGGTCGACGGCGTGGTCCAGGTGACGTCGAGAAATCCCGGAGTGGCGATGACATCGACATCGAGCCATGCGGTCCCTTCGATGGTCGCCGCCCCCGCTGAGACCTCGCCGGCGGGCGTGGTCACGGTGAACTCGACCGGTGGAACTTGGGACAGGATCTGGGACTCGACCCAGGCGGAACGAGCGTGGATGAAGCTGCAGTGGGCCTCGAAGTCCTGCGCCGGCAGGAGCGAGCCGAGGTGGTCGCACCAATAGCCGGCGTAGTCCGCGTTGTAGGACCGGTCGATGACGTCGAGGAGCTCGGCGTAATACCGGCGCTTCCATACGGGGACCTTCACGAGCTTGCCAAGGTCACCGGTGTTCACGATGGGGCTCTCGGTGGACCCGCCGTAGAAGTCGAGGTCGTGCGGAAAGTAGAGCATGCGTCCGTCGGTGAGCCGCTGATAGAAGACCCCGTTGTGCTGGGCCCCGGAGGCGTAGTTGTCGATGGCGCCACTGAGGGTGGCGAACGCGAAGGCTCTGAGCCATTGGTCGACGTCGATAGCCCCAGCGACTGCCGCTTCGAAGCTCGCACCCTTGAGCCCCAGCACCTTGGCGAACGCGATCAAGGGCCCGTAGTCGTCGCGCCAGCGGTTGTTCTTCAGGATGAAGTTCTGGCGATATCGCTCCGGGTCGTCGCCCAGGTCCTTGATGCTGGTGCCCACCACGTCGTCGGGTTGCGGGTGCTTCAAGCCCTCCGGGGTGCCGTCGTCCGTGGTGCTCGGGTAGTAGATGAGCTCGTATTCGTAGAGCATCCCGTCACCACCGCCCTCGAACTGCGTCTCGAGGAGCAGATCTCCGAAGCGGGCGAGCTGAAGCTCGGCAGGGCCTGTGTGCTCCGGGCGAGGGGCGACCAGATGGGCGAGGTCGTTGTACTCGGTGGACACCGAGCCGGCGCGAGCCATGACGGCTCCCATGAGCATCTCGCGTTGCCCGTAGCCGACTCCCTCCGAGCGATCGACGTTGAAGCCGTGGTAGACGCCACGGAACGGGTGAGCGGGGTCGAATCGGACTCCGAAGCCGACCCGGTTCGATTGCGGCCGCCCGCGCTGACTGCCCTTGATACGAACGCCGACGTCGTAGAACACCTCTCTTCCGGCCACCACGACCGTGGCGCCGACGAGGTCGTTGCTCATGAGGTTCGTGGTCTCGAACAGCCACTCCTCGTCTTCGGGCGTCACGATGAGGCGAAGCTCGTGGAGACCGGGCTCGCCTTGCTCACCGCCGTCCGAGACCTTGAACAGCGCACGTGAGGCCTTCCCGGCGGCCGGGAAGTCCGCGGAGCTCCCCTGGGCGTCGGTGGCCGTGACCACCATCTGCACGATGGCGCCCCCCGGCTGGCCCGAGAGCGTCGCCTCGTAACGGCCCGAGCCAGTCGCGGTCATCGGCGTGGTCCCGTGCGCGGAGGTCCAGAGGGAGACCGAGCTGACACCATCAGGGTCGTCCGCCTCCACGGAGACGGTGATGGGCTGACCGGGTGTGGGGATGGGCGGCCAGTGACGTAGCGCCCGAAAGCTCGGTCCGATGTTGGCGGTGGCTGCGGAGTTCGCCGTGCCCGGCGTTCCCTGGTGCGTCGGGATGGGTAGCCGTTCGGTGTGGGCGAGGCGATTGAAGTAGAGCCTGGAGTTCAGCAGGTTGGAGCCGCTGACCCAGCGGGCGCGAAACGAGACCCGGTACGGCTTGCCGTTCTGGAGCGAACGACCGCCGACGAAGGTGGTCTCGAGGTGGTTGTGCATGTGTTCGGTCGGCCCCGTGGCGTTGAGCTTCAGGACGGCGTTCTCCGGGGCGTCGGGATCGGCCACGACCGACGCGTAGCGGTGGTTGCCCAGCGCGCGCCACGCCGTGAGGTCGTCGAAGGTCCCGTTCGCGATGAGCTCGACGGGGGTTCCCAGGGGGTCCTCGATGACGCTGACGTCGTCTAGGAGCACCGTCCCATCATCGAGGAGGCCGAGCACCAGCTCCTCCCACTGCCCGTCGGGTCCCACCGCGCTGGCCGCTGCTACGCCGTCGATGACCACGGTGGTCCACTCGCCGCTCGGCGCGCTGTCGCTCGGGGCCCAGCTCGCGGGCGACGAGCCGTCGCTTCGGGGATCGCGACGCTCGAGGCTGGAGCCACCGCCATCGGCCGCGGCAGGCCAGGTGCCTCCGTCGACGTAGGGCACGATGTCGACGGGGTTCCCGCAGTCATCGCGAAGCACGAGCCGTTCGCCGCCGTTGCCGAGGCTGCCCTTGAACTCACCCACCAGGGGGAGGGCGGGGTGGCTCAGCTGCATCGCCTCGTGGTCCCCGGCGACGACCAGATAGCCGCCAGCCGGGATCACCGTGCCGCTGGGGACGACGAATCGAATGGCGTCGACCAACTGAAAGCCACCGACGTCGACGTCCGACGGCCCCCAGTTGTGGAGCTCGACCCACTCCTCATGGGACTCGGTGGGCAGGGTTCCGCCCGGCTCCAGGGTGGGAGCGTGGTGGTACATCACCTCATTGATGGCGATGGTTGGGGGCGCCGGGAAGGCGTTCGGTTGCCCCGGCGTGGTCGCGTCGATGAACCGCCACTCGCCGTGGGGCGTCCGAGCTCTGGGGGCCCCCAGCAGGCGCACGTGGTCGAGAAGCACGCCCTGGTCCGGCGAGTAGAGCAGGGCGTGACCGCTCCCTGGCGCCGTGACCTCGACGACGAGCCGCTCTCCCGGGGCGAGCGTGGCCTCGGCGAGGGTCATGGCGGGTGATCCCGTCACCGCCAACACGACCCCGCCGACGTCGATCGGGGTGTCACGGCCGTTGACGAGCTCCACCCACGTGGGCGCGACTTCGCTGAGCTCGAGGCCGGTCAGGGGGGAGGGCGGCGGGGCGTCGGACTCTGGCGTGACGACCAGGGTGACTGCGGCCGAGAAGAGCAGATCGCCTTGTCCGTCCGCAGCGTCGTGGACCTCCACCGCCAGCACGTTCTGTCCCGGGACCACCAGCGCCGCTGGCAACGTGATCGCGGGCGTCAGTGACGCGTCCGTCACGCTCTCGACCGCCGGCGTCAGTTCGTTCACCGCGCCGACGGGGAGATTCTGGCGGTGGACCTCCTGACCATTCAGCCAGATCACCGCGCCGTCATCGACGCGGAGGTCTAGCCACGCAGCGTCGACGGTCCCCGGGGGGGGGGTGAAGGTCGTGATGAAGCGGCTGGTCACCGGGACCGTGCCAAGGACGGTGTCGCCGGGCGGAGGCAGGACCGGCCCGCTCGACCGGAAGAGCACATACGTCTCGTTCTGGTTCGTGATCGAGTTACTCGAGAAGGTGTCGGGCCAGACGTAGCTGGTGCCGGCGCTGAAGTCGTCGGCCACGGCCCACCCCCAGGGGCTCGACTCTCGGGGCGCCGCGGCCTCCGGAGCGGTCCAGGTGTCAGTGTTGGTGGCGATCCAGGTCGCGAGGGCCTCGACCGCTGGAGGTGGAGCGGCGAGGTTGCCTCCCGGACCTGCGGCCAGCGGCCCGAGCACCCACTCGACGCTGCCCGCCTGCGTGCGAAAGAGCACCTCGCCGTCGCTGGCGACCGCCTCGCCGATCAGCATCTGAGGGCTGTCGCTGTCGCCGGCCGCTTCCCATCCGGCGAGGAACAAGTGGTCGCCCGGCCCCACCTGCCCAGAGAACACCTCGGGCGACGTCCAGTCGCCGGCGGTGTCACGCCCGACCAGTCGAAGCTTCGTCCCGTCGGCCGCGCCGAGGTAGATGGCGAAGTGATTGTCGGCGGTCACTCGGAAGGTGACGAGCTCCGGCGCCGGCTCGGCGACGCCGCCAGCGAAGATCGCGGTGTCGTGAGGCCAAGCGGACGCGTCGAAGCCCGGGGAGCTCCAGCCCGGGGCCGCGAGGCCCGAGAGGTGGTAGCGCCAGGTCGCCTTCTCCGGGACCGCCACCACGACAGCGGGGACCGCAGGAGTGGCCACGTTGGCCGCGCCAGGGGTGCCGCCGACGGGACCGACGGACCACGACTCTGCCGCCTCGCTGAGCGCCGTTGGGTCGCGCTTCGACAGCGACGCCCCAGTGCCGAAAGAGCCGGCCGGCCAGGGCTCCGCATCCTCCCAACCGACGGAGTCCATGCGTCGGCCGGTGTTGCTCAGCAGCGTCAGCTTGCCCTCACCGACTGGCAGGGGGCCGCTCGCGCTCGGGACGACGAGATAAGCACCCGGCTCGATGAATGTGCCGTCTTCGAAGACAGTCTCCATGGCCCCGGTTACCGACCAGTCCGACAGATCCACAGCCACCGCCATCGGGTTGTGTAGCTCTATCCACGCGGGCTCCCCGAGCATGAGCTCCGTGAACACCACGGTGCCGCCGATGCGGTCGAGGCTACGCGACCAGCTGGGGTGCACGACTGAACCGCAGAACCCAGACTCGTTAGGGGGCCCTGTGTCGAGAGTGGCGTCAGTCACTTCGGGGAGGAGCAAGTCCTCTGATGGCTCTGCTTGATCGGTGGGCGTTCCGTCCTCGAGCGCCACGACCTCTAGGGCGTTCGAGGCGTCGAGTGGAGGAGACGAATCGGCCACCCCACCCAGTTCGGTCTCCCCAGGCACATCCGCGGGCGACACTTCCTCGGCCATGGGCCCGGCGTCGACAGCGTATTGCGGGTTGTAGAAGACGGGCGTAAAGGACGTGTTTCCATCGCAGCCGAGCCAGGCAGCGAGACCCGTCACGAGCACGCGAGCGTGCGTCACATATCTCAAACGATCGAGAACAATTTCGAACCAGGACACGGGTGCCTCCCCTGTGCACGACGCGACGCGCAAGTGCAGCATACGACACTTCCGAGCGGAATCGTGCTGGCCTAGTGCACGCCTTGAGCGTGGAAGCTCGAGCCGCTGCCGCCGCTCGAATGACAGAGTCCGCACGCGTGAGCTCCGATCGCTTGCGCCCGCGCGGCCCGCCCGGCACCCTCGGCGCAGCTTTCAACTGCTCGCATCCTAGGACGTCCGCATGAAGCCTCGCCCTTTTCCTCCCGCGTTCCCTCATGGCGAGCTCCGCGAGGTCCTCCCCGGGATCTTCTTCGTCACGGGCACCGTGGCCATGCCGGGTCCGCTGCCGGTGCGGTTCAGCCGAAACATGGTCGTGATACGAGAGGGAGACCGGCTCATCCTGGTCAACACCGTTCGTCTGGACGAAGCGGGCCTGGCTCGCTTGGACGCGCTCGGCCGCGTCACCGACGTCGTGCGGATCGCCGGATTCCACGGCATGGACGACCCCTTCTACGCCGATCGGTATCGCGCGCGGGTGTGGGCCGTGGCCGGCCAGCGCTACACCGCGGGGTTCGATACGAAGGCGCCTGAGACATACTTCGAGCCCACCGACTGGATGGACGCTGATCGGCCGCCGCCGATCGCCGGGGCGCGGCTGCACGTGATGGCGTCCACGCCGCCCGAGGCGATCCTGGTCTTGGATCGGGACGGCGGGGTGCTGGTTGCTGGCGACTCTCTTCAGAACTGGGCCACTGCGGACGAGTACTTCAGCCTCCTCGGTCGCTGGATGATGCGGATGATGGGCTTCATCAAGCCGAGTAACGTCGGCCCCGGTTGGCTCCGTCAGGCGAAACCGCCCGTCGCACAACTCAAGGCCGTCTTGGACCTCCCGTTCGACACGGTGCTGCCGGCGCATGGCACGCCCGTGATCGGCGGCGCGCGCGCGGCATGGCGACCGGCGATCGAGCGCGCGTCCGGGTGAGATCCTCGGCTTGACCCCTACCGCAGCCGCGGCCCGCGGGCGAGACCCGTTTTACAGCGACCTCCCCCGTCCGTTAGCCTGCCCTCCGACTGCCATGGTGAGGAGGTCCAGATGATGGCGACCAGCGCGTTGAGTGCGCTCCTTCTACTCGTGCCGCCGGAGACCGTGACCGTACAGGGCACGCTCGCGAGCGCCGGCGGTACCCCCGTGGACGGCAAGTACACGCTCACGGCGGCCCTCTACGGGGCGCCTACTGGCGGCCAGCCGTACTGGTCACACCCGTTCACGGACGTCCCTGTCGTTCAAGGGGTGTTCTCCCTGTCTCTCCAGGCGGTCGAGGCGGACTTCTTTGACGACCCCGGCGGCGTCTGGCTCGGGATCAAGATCGAAGGGGACACGGAGCTCACGCGCACGGAGATAGTCTCCGTCCCGATGGCGCTGGTGTCGGCGAGGTCGCTCGACGTGTCCTGCTCTGCGTGCATCGGCGTGGGCGAGCTCTCACCGGCGCTGCTCGACAGCATCAACGCCGGGATCCCGCCGGGATACACGGACGCCGAAGCCGTCGCAGCCGTGCTCGCCTCTGGAAAGTTCCTCCTCACCTCCACGGGGATCCTGCCGAGCGCTCTCCCGCCGGGCGGACTGGACGAGATCTCGAACGGGCTCGTGACGAACCAGTTCTCGGACGTCGTCTCGAGCACCGCGGCGCCGATACCCATCCCGGACGGCTTCGTCGACGGCGTCAGCGACTCGATCACGGTGCCGGACCTCGGTCTCGTGGAGGCCCTCACGGTGTCGGTCGCGGTGGCGAACTCGAACGTGAAGAACATCACGATCAGCCTCCTGGCGCCGAACGGGGAGGAGTACGTCCTCTACGCGAAGACCAGCTCGGGAGCCTCCTTCCAGTCGAGCTTCCCAGACCCGACGGCACCGAAGAGCGGCGACCTTGGCACATGGGTCGGCAAGAACCCCGCTGGCACCTGGAAGCTCACCGTCATCGACGACGTGAAGAACCTGCCTGCCACCCAGCCGTTCGATGGCCAGATCACCGCCTGGTCGATCGCGCTCCAGACCCTCTCGTCCAAGAAGGTCGCGGTCACTGGTGACCTGGTCGTCGCCGGCGCGATCACGGGTGTTGGCGCCGTCCCGCCGGGGGCCGTCATGTCCTTCAATCGCACGTCCTGCCCGCCCGGCTGGACCGAGCTCACCGCGGCCCGCGGGCGCGTGGTCGTGGGGCTAGGCAACGCCGGCACGCTGCTCGGCCTCGTCGGGACGCCGCTCGCCGACCTGACCCCTCGGAGGACCAGCGAGGTCCCGAGCCATAGCCACACGATCGACCCGCCCGCCACCACCAGCACGAACGCGGGCTCGCACAGCCACTGCCTCAACGTCAGCGGCGCGGATGACAACAACCACACCGGCAACTTCGACGGCGTGGCCGACAGCGACGCTGGCGCCAAGGGCTGTATCCGCAATACGTCGTCCGCGGGCGAACACACCCACACCACGGACGTGGGCCAGTTCGACTCGGGCGCCACCGGCGTCGGAACCGTGGACGTGGGCATGCCCTATATCCAGCTGCTGACCTGCGAGAAGCTCTGAGCCGAACCCTGACGCACGCGGGCGGGCCGAAACGCGTGAGGCCGCTGCGGGTCGTTGACGGGGCAAGTGGCGATTTCTACCCTTCGGGCTGAACGGGTAGAAAGGGGGAGGCATGGCCGTCAACATCAAGTCCGTGGAGGCCGACCGGCTCGCTCGGGAGCTTGCGCGGCTCGCAGGCGAATCTCTGACCGTTGCGGTCACGACGGCGATCGCCGAGCGCCTGGAGCGCGTGCGCGCCCCGGAGGGGGCGTGAAGAGCGTCTCTTGGCCCTGTTCGCTCGGGGCGGCGGAGCCAGGCTCGATCCGAGGCCGGCGGAGCAGATCCTGGGCGCGGCGCTCCCCTGACGTCGGCCAGGGGAGCCCGGAGCTCCGGGGACTCTCGGGGGCTGAAGGGAGCGCGGTCGCTCAGGGTGCCCCGCGCAGGCCCCACTTCTCCAGCAGGCGGCGAAGCACGTACCGGTTTCTGAGGCCGAGGTGTCGCCAGACGCGCTCGGCGGAGCCCCCGTGTTGCGCCATGGCGTCCTGAAGCTCCTCCAGGCTCACCTCGTCCCACTCGCGGACCCCGCCCGTTGGTGGGGCCTCGGCGCCGAGGCTCGGGGGCGCGACCAGGGTGTCGCCGAGGCTCTCGGCGAGGGACTCCCAGAGCAGGCGGTCGAGCTCGCGGACCTGGAGGGGCAGGGGGGCCGTCAGCAGCGCCGCTATGAATCCAGGGTCGACCTCGGGGCCGCCCCGCGGAGCGAAGCGGGCCCGCAGCTCCGGCGACTCGGTGAACGCGCGCTGGGCCAGGTACTCGAGGAGCAGGGGAATGTCGGCCCGGCGCTCTGACAGCGGCGGAACCCGGAGCACGTGACGGAACCGCGCCCGGAGGTCGGGCTTGAGCTCGGTCTCGGCGCGGTTCGTGGCCGCCACTACCCGAACGTCCGAGCGCCGGGGGCGCGGATCGCCGAGGCGCTGGTATTCACCCGAGTCCAGGAGCCGCAGCAGGTGGGCCTGGAGCGACTCGTCGATCTCGC
>SXOO01000075.1 GCA_005776725.1 Pseudomonadota bacterium
CCCGCGACGCGTGATGCAGATGCGGCTGATCCGACCGCACCACCACCAACCCCAACGGTGGGCCAACGGCCTCGGCGTCACCCATGAGGTGTGGCGGGACCCGCTGCCGGGGTGGCGCCTCTCCGGCCCGGCCGGGGACGAACTCGCCCCCGCACCGGAGCCTTCCCCCGGGCCGTTCCTCATGCGGCTCTCGGTCGCGACGCTCGCTCCCGGGCCATTCTCGGCCTTGCCTGGCCTCGACCGCTGGTTCGTCCCGCTCTCCCCCGGCGTGCGACTGGACGGCGTCTTGCTCGAGCGAGGGCGGCCGATCGCGTTCCCCGGTGAACGCACGCCGCTCTGCGAAGTGGCGGGCGCCGCCACCGCGCTGAACCTGATGGTCACCCGGGGCTTGGACGTGAGCACCTCGTGCGACGCCGTCGCCGGCACGCACCTCGTCTACGCGCTCGGCCCCGCGCGGGCAGGCGGCTGGAGCCTCGTCGGCGGCGACGCGGTGGTCTCCCGCGCTCCCGTCATGTGCGATGGCGAGGTGGTCGCGTTCTCGGTGGCGCATGAGCCGCGGGGCCCCACTCCGCCCTCCGCGGGTCTCGCTGCCGCGTTCGAAGCGGCGGTGATCGACGGCGTCCAGGGCCTGCCGCGGCCAGCCTGGGTGGTCACCGCGTACAACCCGCGTGGCGATCTGCTGGACGAGGCCCACAACCGCGCGCGCTTCTCGGCGCTATGCGAGCAGCTCCACGGCCATCCCTGGGTCCCCGTGGTGGGCCGCGACGCTGCGAATACGTGGCGCGAGCCCTCAGCGGCGCTCTTCGACGGCGCCCTGGCGCGGCGTCTGGCAATCGAGTTCGCCCAGGACGCGATCTTCGAGCTCACGCCCGATGGCGGCCGGCGTGTGGTGTGGCTCGACCACGGCTGACCGCCAACTCTCTGCGCTTGTTGACCTCACAGGCGGGTGGTATTTGCTCACGGCGCCCCCGCCCAGCAGGGGGTGTGTGCGTCGACTCCGCCCGTGGGTCCCCACGCACCGGAACGTCGCTGCGCGTCCGCGAGGCCCCATGCGAACCAACTCCCCGATCTTCAGCCGCTCCGCGGCGCTCCGACCCGGTCCGGCCCTGCTGTGCCTCGGCCTGTGGGGGGCCTGCGCCGAAGAGGCAGCCCCGCCGGCCGACGAGAAGGAGTCCTTCGCGTCGGAGGCCGTGGTGGGCAAGGCGGATTGGTCGCTCGATCCCTGCACCTCCCGCGGGTGGTACGGCGACGGCGAGTGCGACTGGTTCTGCCTCTCGCCGGACCCGGACTGCGACGAGCCACAGCTCTTCGCCAAGCCGAGCGGTCGCGTGGCGAAGTACCCGATCGTGTTGCACCACGGGTTCGCCGGCGGGCACGACTGGATCTTCGCGTGGTCGGGAGTGGCAGAGGCGCTCACTGCAGACGGGCACACCGTCGTGGTCACCGAGGTGCCCCCCTTCGACTCCGTGGCGGTCCGAACGGAGTACCTGAAGGCCGCGGTCGACGACATCCTCTCGCGGACGGGCGCCGCCAAGGTGAACGTCATCGCGCACTCGATGGGCGGCCTGGACTCGCGCCACCTCATAACGGCCCTGGGGTACGGCGATCGCGTGGCCTCGCTCACCACCATCTCCTCACCCCACCTCGGCACCAGCGCGGCAGACCTCGGGTTGAAGGTGGTCCCGGGCCTCGTCGACCCCGCGGTGGACGCGCTGGCCGAGCTCTTGGGGATGAAGATCAGCGACGTGGCCGAGTCGGCGAACGTACGCGCTGCTCTCACCGACTTGTCCGAGGCCAACGCGGCGCGCTTCAACGCAGAACACCCGAACGATAGCCGCGTCGTCTATCAATCCTGGGCCGGCGTCTCCAGCCTGCTCGGGCTCGCGAAATACGGGCGAGACAAGACGCTGCTGGCCGCCTGCAACAACCGGTTGCTGCTGAACCCAGGCACCTTCGACCGTGTGCGACCCGAGTTCATCCCGCTCGCGCCGGTGATCGCCAGCGGCCGCACCGGGCCCTGGCACGATGGGCTCGTCACGGTGCTCAGCAGCAAGTGGGGCGACTTCAAGGGCTGCATCCCGGCGGACCACTCCGAGGAGGTGGGGCAGTTCACGAAGGGCCCGCCCAACCCGTCCACGGGCTTCGACTCGGCGTCGTTCTACCGCACGGTGGTCTACGACCTCTCTGCCAGGGGGATGTGATGATCGCACGCGCCTCTACCGTCCTGATCGTTGCGCTCTTGGGCTGCAAGCCCGAGTCGGCGCCACTTGCCGCGGCGTCACCGGAGCCCGCGGCGCCGAACGCGCCCGTCCACGGGGCCACGGCTGCACCAGTCCACGGGGCCACGCCGGCCGAGACCGCTGCGTCCCAGCACCCGACGGGGTCGGTCTCCGGGGTGGTCAAGGAGGTGGTGCCCGCCGGGCGCTACACCTACCTGCGCCTCGAGCGGCAGGTCGGGGGGGCTGTGGTCGAGGAGTGGGCCGCCGTCCTGCAGGCGGAGGTCGCGGTGGGGAGCACGATCACCGTGCAGTCACCGTTCGAGAAGCGCGACTTCGAGTCCCCCACGCTGAAGCGGCGCTTCGATCGGATCTGGTTCGGCACGCTGGAGGCCGCCAAGGGCAGTCCCAAGGCCACCGAGCGTCCCGCTGCGCTGGTTCCGCCTCCGCCGGGGGGCCTGGCGATCGCAGACCTCCACTCGCGCGCCGAGAGCCTCGCAGGCCAGACGGTCACGGTTCGCGGCATGGTCACCAAGTTCAACGAGGCGATCCTCGATCGGAACTGGCTGCACGTCTCCGATGGCTCGGGCGAGGGCCGTGACGACCTCACGGTCACCACCGACGGCAAGGCCAACGTGGGCGACACGATCACGGTCACCGGCACCGTGGCCGTCAAGCAGGACTTCGGCTTCGGCTACCAGTACGACCTGCTCCTCGAGAAGGCCACGCTCGCACCCTGAGCGGCCTCGCGCGGCCGGTCACCAGCCGATGGCGCGGCTCGCCCGGTCGAACTGCGGCGTGACCGCCAGCTTCGTCTCCTGGAGCATGTAGCGGAACAGCGTGGTGTTGAGCCCGCGCGCGATCATGCTGCCGAACTCCTTGACGTAGTGAGGCCGGAAGAACACCCGGTTCATGGCCCACGTCCGCGCCGCTTCGAGCTCCTCGCGCCGGCGGATCCAAGGCAGGCGCACCCACGGGTACTCGGTCATATGTGGGGACCACTCGCCCACGAGCGTGCCGTCGGCCTTGGCCTCGTGATAGACCGGCGTATCGGGATAGGGGAGCAGCACGTCGATGGTGAGGGTCGTTGGCCGCGTCTTCAGGATGAAGTCTACGGTGGTGCGTAGAGTGTCCGGCGTCTCTCCAGGGTAGCCCAGCACATACCCGGTATGACAGCGCACGCCGTGGCGACGGACGATCTCGATGCCCCGCGCACACTCCTCCACGCGGGTCTTCTTGTTCATTCGGTCGAGGATGCCCTGGTCCGCGCTCTCCACCCCAAAGCCGATCTGCACGGCCCCCGCGCGCTTGGCGAGGGAGACGAAAGCGTCGGTGATCTCCGGGGCGCGCGCCTTGAAGGCAAAGCGTATCGGCAGCTTCTCGGCGATGAGGAGCTCGAAGACGCGCTCTGCGCGGGCCCGGTTGGCCGTGAACAGGATGTCGTTGAACTCCACGAACGACACCTTGAGCTTCTCGTACTGGAACGTGAGCTCCTCGAGGATGTTCTCGGGAGAGCGCATACGGTAACGCTTTACGGTGTTATAACAGAAGCCGCAGGAGAACGGGCATCCTCGGCTGGTGACGATGCCGCCGACCGGGCGCTCGGCCTCGAGCAGCGCGTAGTACTCGTTCCGATCGTAGGAGCCCTGGACCAGGTGGTGGGCGGGGAACGGCAGCGCGTCGAGGTCGGCCACCACGGGCCGCGCGTCGTTCGTGACGATGCCCTCCGAGTCCCGATACGTGACCCCGAGACAGCCCCGGAGGCCCTCGCCCCGATCGAGCCGAGCGGCGATCTCCTGGAGGGTCCACTCGCCCTCGCCTCTCACGATCGCGTTCACCTCGGGGAACTGCTCGAGGCACTGGATGGGGATCGGGGAAGCTCCCGGGCCGCCCATGATCACGGTCGCAGAGGGGTTCGCCTCTCGGCACAGCGTGGACAGCCAGAGGCACTGCGCCGCGATCTCGGAGAAGTACGGGAAGGCGTACACGTCCGCCCGCGCCGTGGAGATGGCCTGCGCCACCGCGGCGTCGCCCAGCTGCGTCGCGTTCATGTCCAGCACGCTGACCTGATGGCCGTCGCGCTCGAGCACGGCACCCAAATACAGGAGGTTGAGCGGCGCGTAGCTCTTCTGCTGGATCTTCGGGTAGTCGGTCGCCCGAGGGTTGATGAGCAGCACCGAGATGGGCACGAGACCTCCTGGCACGTTCCGGCGAACCGCGGAGCGTACGGCTCAGAGCTTACCCGATTTGCGACCCCCGTGTTCCCCGGCGGCTGGACGGGGAACCCACCTGGACGTCAACGAGGCGCCGCGCCAGAGCTCGCCCTGAGGGACGTCCGGTGCATGGTCGTCACTTGACGCTGGTCCCACCGTCACCATACGGTTCTTCGAGTAGTTCCTATCTCGGTCGTGACGACGCGTCCCCGTTCAGCGGACGCAATCGCTGCTCGAGTCGCTGCCCGTGGGGGGCCGGAGAAACGCATGGGCTGCGTGAAGCTCGATTCGCCTGAGCAAGTTCGTTCCGAGCGGCACCCAGCCGGGGCGCCCTCACCCAGGGACGCCAGACCCAACTCCAAAGCGCGGTGGTTCGCAGTGGCAGCGGCGCTCGTGTGCGCGCTGGGAACGGCGGACCTCGCGTCGGCGCAGCTCCCCGCCAACGTCGACGTACACCCGGGCGCGTTGCCGACCGAGCACAAGCGCCTCGTCGTGCGGCTTCGGGGCGACGGGATCGTTCAGCGGGTCAAGACCGGCATCACCGTGAGCCAGCCGGGTGCTCTCCTGGCCCCGCTGGATACGGCGGACGGACCGTACTACCTGTTCGCACACGGAAAGAACGCAGGCGCGAAGATCTCGATCTCGCTGCCCACCGGGGCCAAGGAGGTCGCCTTCCTAAGGCCGGAGAACGCCACGGATCCCCTATCGGCGATAGACACCGAGAACGGCATGACGGTCGCGTTCTGGTACCGGTTCCCCGCCGCGGTCAACCCGGTGGCCGGGACGAATCCGCTGGTCGTGTTCACGGACCCGTTCCCGAACCCGACGGCGCGCCAGTTCGCGCTGGTCCTGGTGGACGGTCGGCCCACGATTCATGTGACGGACGTCGAAGACAGCCTGGCGTTGAGCACGCTCACGTCCACCAAGGACACGGCCGGGCTGGGCACCGTGGCGGACGGGAAGTGGCACCACATCGCCCTTCGGCTCGCGCGGCCGGGATGCACCGAGGCGTCGTGCCCGAACCAGGAGCTGGTGCTCACCACGTTATGGGTCGACGAGGAGGTGCGAGAAGAGCGCTACCTGAAGCTCTCGTTGGACAAGCGCATCCTCAACATCGGGGAGATGGCCGTTCACACGTCGGCGTTCGAGCAGGCGCGCTACACGCTGAAGAGCGGCGCCGAGCAGAACAACCTGGCCACGGTGGGCGGGGCGAAGGTCCTCAACACCGTCGCGAACATCAAGGACCTCGTGGTGTACGACGCTGCGCTCGCCAGGGACCAGGTGGCCCGCCACGCGAACAGCATGCGGCTCGGGCTGCGATGGCAGCTGCCAAACGTGGATCCCCGCCGGCACGGCTTCTGGAAGTCCCCCACGAACGAGAAGGCCCTGGACACTGCGCGTCCGCCCCTCAGTGAGTTCGGCGAGATGGCGGGATCCGTCGGCGCGATCGGGATCGTCGGGGCGCCGGGCACCGGGGCAGGCGAGCAGAGCGTGGGGTGGTTGAACCCCTTGCGGCACCTGAAGGACTACACGCTCGCGTTCTGGGTGGACCTCGCGTCCAGCGACCACACCTTGCTCAGCTGGGCCCACTTCAGCACCACGGTGCTCGGGGCTCAGGACTGGACACTTGCCCGGGTCGGGAAGTCCCTCGTGCTCACGTGCCTCGGCAACAACGCCACGGTCGAGGTCCCTCTCTCGTCGCCGCTGCCGGGACCGGAGCTCATCACGGTCACGTTCAGCCCCACCGGTGATCTCCAGCTCGGTTACAACCTCTTCTTCTCCCCACTGCTGCCGTGCGCCGTGGTCTCGGAGGGGGCCCCGAAGGTCTTCGAGGCGGAGCAGAGCGCCTCCCTGCTCTGGTCGGCGCCCCTCAACCCCGCGACCGGCGCGGGTCGTCTTCGCTGGATGGTGCTGCTGGACCGGTTTCGGAGCCCGCCCGAGGTCGCGGAGCTGGCGAGCCCTGGCGCGTCGCTCTCGTTCCCCGGGTCCGTGGCGCCGTTCAACGAGTCGGGGAGCCTGGACGTCGAAGACACGGCGCAGCTAATTCCCCTCGAGCTCATCGGCGCGACGCCCGCCGGGCCGTACACGAACGGCCTGTGGACCTCGGGCCACGAAATGGCGGGGCGAATGCGCGCCGTCGGCGCTGTGGTAGACCTCCCCGAAGACGCACCGCCACACCTGCTCGCCGGTCTCGACGTCCTCGACGCGGACCCTCCGCTCGAGACGTTCGGGGACCACTCCGCCGCTGCCAGCCTGACGGTCTCTCAGTGGCTCTTCGACCCGTCCAAGACCACGATCCCCCTGGTCTCGCGCATCGACGGGGACGGCGTGAACGGGGACGCCCAGCCCCCCTTCAACGTGGACTTCGCGGTCCGCCTCGTGAAGTGTGACGGCTCGCTCTGCAGCCTCGAGATCGAGACGCGCGGAGCGTCGCCCAACGTGCCGAACCAGATCTGGTCAGTGGACTACCGCTTCAGAGTAGACACCGGGAACCCCGTGCGCATCGGCGTCTCGTGGCCCTTTACCAAGCCGCTGCTCAACCCCGCCTATTGCACCCCGGCCGGCGAGCTGTTGGGCAAGCCCGTGGCGCGCCGAGAGCCCCTGGTCGCAATCAATGGGCTTATCCTGAACCGGGAGACCAGCTGCGAGACCAACCATATCCGCGCCAGCGGATGGGGTTACGCCGGGCCGATCGCGGGCGACAGCTGGGCGTTCGGCGATCCCGACGGGGGCGGCGCTGCGAACAACGGCTTGTACCTCCTCTCTTCCCTCCGGGCTTACGGCCGCCCGGTAGACGACATCGCGTTCGATGGGGCCCGTGCCTCCGACCCGGTCCCGTACTCGGCGTTCTCCAAAGAGAGCCCCGTGTCCCTCGCCGACCGATGCGAGGCCGAGGGCCGAACCCTCAAGACGCTCGGCGACACGAGCTTCTGCGGGGACTGCGCGCCCGGGAGTATCGCCTTGGGCGGTATTCCGGGCACGGACACGCACATGGAATGCAGCCGGCGCGCCCGGGTCGGCGAGCGCTGCGCGCGAGACAGCGACTGCGCCAGCGGCCCTTGCCTCGCCAGCTCGGATGCCACGATTCCGGGCGGGTTCTGCGGCGTGTCGAACCCAACGGACGGCGCCAACTGGTGCCAGGTGGTCTTGGGCCGAAAGTACGCTGCCGCGACGCAAGGATGCGGCGACTGCCTCCCCTATCACTATCCCGAAGGCTTCCCCGAGAGCCAGATGACCGCCACGCCAGTGGACCCGGGGAGCCCCGAGATCGCCTGCACCTGGCGGCCACGCAAGCGGGCACTCGAGACCTGTTCCGAAAACTGGGAGTGCGACTCGGGACGCTGCATCGCGGGCTTCGACGACGGCGCTATCGAGCAGGTGAGCGTCTCGCGGTCGACGCAGTCGATCATGGTGTACGACACGAGCCCCTCGAGCTGCTGCACTCTCGACTCGAGGTACGCCTGCGGCCACGTGAGCGGCGTCCGGATCACCAACACGGCGATCACCTACAGCTCGAAGAAGTCCAACCGCTGCGCCGCCCGGACCCAGGCGGAGTGTACGGCGGAGCCGGTGAGCCGGAAGGTCGCGGCCACGGTCGTAGGCTACCTGCCCAGCTTCTCGCAGGTGGACGCGTACCAGTGCGGCACGCCGAACTCCCACGCGCCGAGCGCGGGCGCGAACGGCTGCATGCCGAACTACACGCCTCAGAACCTCGTCCTGGACGGCGCCGGCTGCCAGAAGCTGATGGAGGTAACGGACGACGAGACGTTCCCTTGCAACACGAAGTGTGGTGGCTTCTTGGACCTCGAGTGTCGGGAGAACGGCGGGGGCGGTAAGACCAGCAACCGATACAACCTCGCCTGGAGCACCACCCTCACGCTCGCCCAGCTGAAGGAGCTGCTCGGCGCGCCAAAGAACTCGGATGGGTCGTACACCTATCGGCCCAACCCCGACTACGCTTGGCTGCTGAAGCAGGGTGCCGGACCGCTCCTCATCGCCTATCTCGGGGCGGACCCGGCGGAGAAGCAGAAGCTCGAGGCGGAATACGGGCAGTTCCTCCCGCTCGCGAACTGCGCCACGGGCTGGCCAACCGCGGCGCCGGCCGACTCTGTGTACGTGAACGGGACCAACCTGCCGACCTGCCTCCCAGAGCGGCAGGCTGACGGCGCGCCGTGCCCGCCCGCTAACGTGAGCTCGATGAGCACCGACGCATGGTGCTACTCGAACTACTGCTCGCGCGAAGACAAGACCTGCCGGCGCGGTGACAACCCGCTCCAGGAGTTCGGAGGGAACGGCGGCAAGAAGGGCGACAAGGGCAAGGCGGGCGTCAGCTTCGGCCTCGTGCGCCTGGACGACCTCGTCGTGAACGGCACCCCGAGCAGCGGCGGGGCACAGAAGGCAAACATCGCCGGGCAGATGGGTCAGAGCTACGTGGCGTTCATGCTCGGTCAGCCCGTCTCGCTCCCGGGCTCCGGCGGCAGCCTCCTCACGACCGACGTCGACTTCGACAAGACCCAGGACGCCGCCGGGTGCTCCAAGAACACCGCGCGCGCCGTGCTGCTTGGCATGGACATCCCGCTGCCCAAGGCGAACGCCGCCGTCCAGACCGGCTTCAGCACGCCATTCGGCGGGTGCACCGCGGTCACGGGCCTCGCAAACTGCGACGAAGCCCAGGCGGAGTGCAGCTTCTCCCCCGAGGAGGGCCTGGAGTCGCTGCTCGACAGCTTCTTGTCGAAGGCCGCGGTCGGCTTCTGTCTGCCCATAGCCACGAAGCAGGGAGTGAACATCCTCGAGCAGTTCGAGCTCAGGAAGAGCTTCAAGGAGTTCCTGGTCCCGGTTGTCGTGACGGTGGGCCCCACCTTCGATATGTGCGTGTCCTTCGCGTTCGCCTTGGACGCCGAAGAGGGCATGCCTCAGTTCGAGGTGAAGCCCAGCGTGGGCGTGGGCGTCGAGGCCAAGGCCGGAGTCGGCGACGGTGAGACGGGGGCCTACGAGGTCTCGGCAGGCGTACGGATCGCGCTGACCATCGTGGACATGGCGTTCCCGGCCACCTTCGGGCTGCGGCTCGAGGAGATCACGGAGTGTGCGGTCCCCCCCTGCACGGGGCTCTCGCACCTCGACGTGGTGATCAAGCTGGGGATGGAGCTGACGCTGCTCAGCGGCGAGATGGGCGTCTATGCGGCGCTGACCCTCGGGCTCCTCTCGTTCGAGTGGACGTTCAACTTCTTCGAGTGGACGGGCATCAAGCTGTCGTTCGACCTCGCCGAGATCCCAGTCTTCGAGACCATCCTCGACTTCGCGAAGAAGAGGGACCCGACCCGTAGCAGCCCCGGGCGGACGCAATGCGACCCCACCACCGACTTCTACTGTACGGTCCAATGAGAAGGAGCCCAGAGGGACCTATGAGCATCTCCGGCAACTCCTCCTTCGCCCGTCGCGCCGCGCTTTTGGGGAGCGTCGTGTTCCTGGCCGTCGCGGTGTGGTGGCTGCGCCTCGACCTCCGGGTCGAAGCGGAAAACCCCGCGGCTCTCGGCGCAGCGGCTGCCTCGGCCCCACGGCCGCGCGAAGCACCGCCGCACGCTGCGGTCCCGGCCGCGACTCACCTGAGCGTCCGCGAGGCGCTCCTTGCCTCCTACGCGCTCACCGTAGAGACGCGTATGCCGGCGGACAGCGCGCGCCCCACGCTGGCAATCGCGGGCACCGTCGACTTCGGACGGGACCTGACGCGTGGACCCGATCTCGCGGGCGACGCGTGGGTCGTGGGGCGGATCCGAGACCTCTCGGTCACGGGCACGCCGGACCTCGTTACTCGGTTCGGAGTCGGCGCCAACCCCGCTCGTGAGGTGCATCGCTTCGCGGCGGAGGTGGACGAGGCTGGGGAGATCACGCAGCTGCGGTTCGACAAGGCCATGCCATTCGGCCTCCGGAATACGCTCGCGACGGCGCTGTACGGCCTTGCGGTCGCCCGCGACGGTGCCGACGCGCAGGACCGCTGGAGTCGTATCGAGGCGGACGGCAATGGCGGCTCGCGGCTCGTGTCTTACGCGAAGACCGAGGCGACCGTGTCGAAGTCCTGGGAGTACGGGACCACGGTTCACGCGCCGGACGCACCGCCCGGCCGTGGGGAGACGCGGCTAACGTACGACTCGCACGGCCTGCAGGCCGCTACGTGCCGCTACACGCGCAAGGTCGGCTTCGGGACCCGCGGGCTGGGGGAAACCTCGGTGGCCGGCCTAGTGACCCTGGCGCGAGCCACTCCAGCGGGGGACGCCGAGGACTGGGTCGAGAGCGTCGACCCCACGGAGCTCGTACCGCCCGACAAGGAGGAGCTGCCGGCCCCGTCTCCACCCGCGGCACCCCTGGCCGACTCGATCGATGGCTTCCTCGACCTCGCGAGCTCGGCCCATCATGGGCGCCGCTTCAACGAGCGCGTCGCGGTCGTCCGCTCGTTCGCCGAGTGGCTGGCGGCGGATGACGCCCGAGTCGTTGAGCTCGCCGCCCGCCTCGGCGCGGGTGAGAGCGACCCCGACCGGCTCCGCGTCCTGTCGGAGGCCCTCTCGCTGGCGGGGACAGGGGCGGCTCAAGACGTCCACGCCGCCGCGATCGCCAACCCGGCCACGCCGGCTGACGTGCGTTTCTCGCTGACGGTTGCGGTCACGTTCCACGAACAGCCGGGCGAGGCGCTGGTGGCGGCGCTGCTGCAGCAGCTCGAGCTCCCTGAGAGCCCGCTTCGCCTGCCGGCCGCGCTGGCGCTTGCGGCGCAAGCCAACCTCCAGACCGATCGTTTCCCGCCGCTGGCGGCGCAGCTCTCAGCGCTGATCCTGGAGCGCGCGGTGGCGGCGCTTCAGCCACCCGAGGGGGCGGCGCCGGTCGCGGTGGAAGAACAGCGGCTGTGGCTGCGTGCGCTGGGCAACCGAGGCGGCAAGGACATCTGGTCGATCGTCCAGCCGTACCTCAAGGCCCAGGACGGCGACTCGCGCTGGTTCGCGATCGAGGCGCTGCGCTTCGTCCGCATGCCTGCGGCGCGCCAGGCGCTCGCGGCGGCCATGCTGGCCGAGCCTTACGCCCGGAATCGACGGGCCGCGGTGGAGACGGCGATGTACCACCCTCAGCAGGCCATGCAGGGCCCTGTCCTCAAGGCTCTGAAGGACGACCCGCACGGCAGCGTCCGGCTCGGCGCCGCCTACGCGGTCGCCGCCTGGTCGGTGGTTACCCCTGCGCTCCAGACGGCGCTCGACGAGGCCGTCGCGCGCGAGGTGAACCCACAGGTGAAGGAGATCCTCACGGGTCTCGCGGAGAAGTACGACGTGGAGCCCTCTTCCGCCGACGTGCTGGAGGCCCAGCCATGAAGCGGTGGATCGCTCTCGCCCTCCTCGCCACGCTGTCGGCGTGCGGCTCCACTGAAGAACCGGGCACCGCGCCCGCCGACACTGCAACCGGCGACGTGGACGGCTCGTCGGACGGCACCGATACCGATACGTCGTCGCCCGACGTGCCGGACGTCCCCTCGGGCGACGACGTCGAGGAGCCGGACATCCCGGATGTCCCCAACGACGACACCGGCGAGCCCCCGGACTCGGGCCCTGGTGAGCCCGACACCGCCGATACGGCCGCCCCCGACTCCGTCGAGGCAGACTCGGCAGACCCGAAAGACACGCCGGCGGCCGACGACACGCCGGGCCCGGAGGACATCGCGGTCCCCGACGTCGCCGAGCCGGAGGACGTCCCCGTGGAAGAGGACGCTGGGCCAGTTGAGGACACCCAGATCGAAGAGGACACCAGCGTCGAGATCGACGTCTGCGCCACCACCTGCGCGCCGCACAACGCGTGCGGCGACGACGGGTGCGGCGGCACGTGCGGCTCCTGCGAGTCGCCCCGTACGTGCGAGCTCGGGATCTGTGTGCTGGGCGGCTGCACGCCGGACTGCGTCGGCAAGGAGTGCGGCGACAACGGGTGCCTCGGAACTTGCGGCGAGTGCTCAGGAGGCTCCGTCTGCAGCGCAAAAGGTCAATGCGAGGCGCCGTGTATCCCGGACTGCGTGGGCAGGGTCTGCGGCGACGACGGCTGCGGGGGCTCCTGCGGCGATTGCAGCGAAGACTCTCAATGCAACAGCGGCGGGTGGTGCACCCCCAACACGTGGACGTGCGCCCCGCTCGGCTACGCCGCCGCGGACTACTGCGACTGCGGCTGCGGCGCCGCCGACCCGGACTGCGGGCTCGCGTTCACCGCCCTGGTCGGGTGTGATGCCGATGAGGTGTGCAACGCAGGACTCTGCGAGGACTTCGTCCCGTCGAGCTGGACATGCAACCCGATCGACTACGGCAACAACGGGCCGTGCGACTGCGGCTGCGGCGCCCCTGACCTCGACTGCAAGAACCCAGCGGCCCCGATTCGAGGCTGCGACGGCCAGCAGTTCTGCAGCGAGGAGGGCACCTGTGAGGTCTGTGTCCCGACGTGTGAGGGCAAGGAGTGCGGCGGCGACGGCTGCGGCGGCAACTGCACGACCTGCAGCCAGCACGAAGACCCCGAGAAGCACGGCCACGCTTGCGTGAACTTCACGTGCGTACCCGGTTGCGCCGAAGCGCCCGTAGCCTGCCTCACCGCGGAGTGCGGCGACGACGGCTGCGGCGGCTCGTGCGGCGAGTGCGGTCCGCTCGAGACCTGCGACAGCGGGCACTGCGAACCCCAGGCGGGGGCTTCGTGCGCGGGCTTCTGCAAGGGCATCGCGCCTTCGGGTTGTTCGTGCACGGTCGGCTGCGAGCTCGATGGCAGCTGCTGCCCGGACTTCGAGGCGCTGTGCATGTGCACCCCGAACTGCGCCTCGGCGAACGCCTGTGGGCCCGATGGCTGCGGCGGCTCGTGCGGGACGTGTACGAAGCCGTCCGCCCCGCACTGCGGCGAGGGCGGCGTGTGCGGCGCGACCTGCGCGCCCCAGTGCGACGGGAAGGTGTGCGGCGGCGACGGCTGCGGTGGCAAGTGCGGCACCTGCGGCGGCGCCGCCACCTGCAATGCCTTCGGCAAGTGCGTCCCGCCAACCTGGACGTGCTTCGAGTGGTACTACGGCGAAGGGGAGGCCTGCGACTGCGCGTGCGGCGCGTCCGACCCGGACTGCGCAGTGTACGCCCTCACGTTCGGATGCCCCAGCGGCGCCAGCTGCGGCCCCTCGGGGCTCTGCGACGTGGCGCAATGCAACACTCGCGCAGACTGCAAGCTACCGCGGTGGTGCGTGGGGAGTTACCCGACCGGCACTGGCCTCCTGAAGGGCGTATGCCAGGTCCCGAACCCGCTCGGCCAGGCGGCAGGGGCCTCGTGCAACGTGGACGAGGACTGCGCCACCCTAATCTGCGCCGGTGGTCTATGCCGAAACCCGTGCGGGTGGGACTTCGACTGCCAGAGCGGCGAGCGCTGCCTCGGCCTCCCCATCGGCGATCCGCTGACCGGGCAGACGCGGGGCATCGTGGCCGTCTGCGACAGCGCGTACGGCAGCGGCACGGCGTGCTCCTCGTCGGCCAGCTGCGGGAACGAGCAGTGCCTGGTCACGGTGGACCCGACCACGCTCAAGGCTTCGCACCGATGCGGCGCCACGCCTGCCGGCGCGGAGGGCGCCTTCTGCTTCGGCTTCGACTGCGCGCCGGGCCTCGTCTGTCACAACGAGGTGTGCTCACGCCCCTGCCCCAGTGGCACGGTGGACTGCCCCGACGACCAGTGGTGTGAGCCCGGCGTTCTCCATGGAGGACTCTCCACCTCGGCGAGTGACGACGTGACCGTCCCGGTGTGCACCACGCCCTAGGCGAGTGGGGCGACGCTGCGGCCACGCGTGACTGCGGATCGCTGCGCGGCGGCGCTCGTCAGATGTCTGTGCTGCGGGAGACGTTCAGCGGGTCGAGGTAGACGTACGGCTGCTCGAGCCGCGAGTTCCGCAGCTGGATGGAGTCGGAGATCGCCACCAGCTTGCGCCGGAACGCCCCAATGACGTCGTCGGCCTCGAAGCAGAGCTCGGGCCGAAAGGCCGGCGCGTCTCCGGAGTGCAGGATCGAGTGAACCGTGGGTCGGCTGAGCACCCACACCATGCCCATCTGAGCAAGCGACGTGTCGATGTCCGGAAAGGCCTTCCACAGCTGTGCTTCGGTGAGGGCGGCGGCCTGCTCTTCGGTCTCCGGAACGGGGGCGGCCACCTCCCCCGGCCCGCCGGGGATCCAGCCGTAAGCATCGAACTGCCCGTTGTTCACGGCGGCGTGCTGCGGGCCGGCGCGGAAGATGATCTCGGCCGCCAGCGCGAAGGCGTCGTCGCAGGTGGAGAGCGCCGCCGGAAAGCCGGGGATGTTCCCACCCTCCGGGGAGCCGACCTCGGCCACGAACCGCTGCAACTCGTAGTCGTTGCGCACGTCGTCGTGAGACTTGTACCAAAGCCGGAGAATGCGCCGCGTGTACTCCGAGATCGCCTCGTGAAGACGCAACGCGTCGTCGCGGTAGTAGTACCCGGAGAGCACCGACTCGTCGCAGACACCTCGCTCCGCCAGGTCCCGATGCAGCGTCCGCTCGGGGTAACGCCAGGTCGCCATGTGCATGCGACCTGCGTTCATCGCGCCGGCCACGCCCGCTGCCACCGTGGTGTCGATGGTGCCGCCGGGCGCCAGGAGGCCACCGAGGGCCAGCTTGTTGATCGCCAGATTGAAGTCGAAGTGCGGTTCGATCAGCTGGCGAAACGGGTGGTCCGGGTGCAGCTGTCGGAGCGCCGCCAGCGCGATCGCCCCGGTGACGAGGTGCGTCTCGACGAGGTGGTACGGCGCCTCGTGGACGTGCGTGTCTGCCGCCTGAAAGTGCGCCCGCGCGAGGAGCCACGCCGCCGGCGGGCTGAGCGGGCTGAACACGAGGTTGGCCGCGGGCACCCCTTCCGGGCGGAGCTGCATGGCCAACGGACGAAGCGCCTCGTAGCCGTCCACCCAGAAGAGGCACCGCGGCGCGGCCAGCGTGATGCCCTGCTGAACGACGTGCTTCTGGATACGCGGATCGGCCATGTGCCGGTAGTCGACCTCGAAGAGGCGCCCGGCGGCGTGCAGCTCGGCCAGGGACTTCGGCGGCTTGCCATCCGGGAGGCGGGGAAGGACCCCATCGGCCACGCGGAAGAGCTCGGTCTGCTCGAGCTCGCGCACGCGACGGATAGCCATCGGATTCACACCGGACAGCCGCTGGCGACCGAACTCCAGGTCGTCGCGCCACGACGCCACCCGCGAGGGGTCGCCCTTCATGAGTCGATAGAGAGCTCGGTACCCCTTCTCCGCGCGCAGCGGGAACAACCGCGCAAGGAGACGGGCCTTGACCTCGACCAGCCAGGTCCAGACGCGCTGCCCGCCCACGAGGGACAGGTGCGATAGCGGGAAGTCGAGCTCCTTCGGCAGCGTGTCGAAGCTGCTCGGGAGGCGCCGGAAGTTCCCGGTCTCTGCCTCGCCGCCCAGGTCGTCGGCCTTGAACACCAGGCGCCGACGCTGCAGCTCGATGGTCGCTTCGCGGGCCCGGCGCCGATCCTCGGACACATGCTGGGGCAGCTGAAAGCTCGAGGCGTTCATCGGTCCTCCGTCCGGCGCCGGGGCACCCCGAAGCTCGAATGAACCCAACGGCGCAGGCGCTGGATCCGTCCCACCACACGCCGCTCCGAGTCAGCCAACGAGCGCACATCCCACGGGCCAGCCGATGACGGGATCCCGAGGCTGGGCGGGTGGTTCTCTGGATCGAGGCACAGCAGCTCGGTGGCCTCGTCGGTGAGCGGGCGCTCGAGACGCAGGAGCCCGATGGAGTGCCAAGGATGGTCGGTCTCGTTCCAGTCGATCGAGGCGTCGAACCACTCGAGGGTGTCGCCCGGAGCGGGGCGATGGGACTGCACCTCCAGCCGCACCTGCAGCGGCTCACCGCCCTCGAGGCGCCGGCGCAGCTCGCGCCGAAGGTAGTCGGGGGCGCGGTTGTCGCCCGCCGCGCGCTTCCTCGCGGCGAGCTCGTCCGTGTGTGTGAGGAGGCCGGTCTCCTGAACGGTGGGGTCCTGAGGCACAAGTCGGAAGCGCACGAGGCTCCTCTTGCCGTGCGGGGTGACCCAGAATCGAACGGACTGCGTGTAGTAGCGCAGCTCGCTGAAGCAGTGGGGGGCCCGGCGGAGCCCGGCTATCGCGGCCTCCCGCATACGGCGGGCGCGCTCCTCCGATGGCGGCCGCAACCAGCGCACCAGGCGACTCGACGACGCGAAGAGCTCAGCCACGTTGGGCCACGGCGCGAATGACCCGGTCACGAAGTTGAAGTCCAGCGACCTCCCGACTCGAGGCTTGATGCGCACAGACGCTCCGCGTACGTCGGTGCTCGCGTCGTCGACCGAGGAGAGATTGGAGTAGCGCACCGTGAGCTCGTGGATCTCGTCTGGCCGAAACAGGTCGTGAGCGGGCATCTCCGAAGGCAACCCGGTGAACGTCCCCTCGACCCCGACGCCGGCGGTGTGTATGGGCCGACGTCCACCCTTGAGGAGCGTGGTCAGGGCCAACGCGGGCCCGGCGAACAGGTCTGTGACCGTCCAGCCGTCGGGTCCCTGGCCCACGTCGCGCGTGAAGTAGTCGGCGCTCTTCCGCGCGAAGCGCTGGTTGGCGACGAGGAGCACCACCAGCGACAGCCCGAAACCCCATCCGGTGGCCGCCGCCATGATGTCCTCGTTGTAGATGAGGAGCAGCGTGAGCAGAGTGGTGGCGTAGAGGATGGTGAAGATGCCGGCGACCAGTCGCCACACCCACTCGCGCGAGACGCGCATGGCGTAGAACGAGGCGAACGCGAGGCCGTTGAGGTACGGCGGCATCGACTCGAGCTGGTCCACGAGGAGGTCGAAAGCGGTGAAGCTGATGACGCCCGACTCCGGGCGAAGACCCAGCGGAATGCACGCCAGGAGGTCGTCGCTCAGGGGCTGGGCCGCCGAGGCGAATGTGGCGCTTCGCAGCCACTCCACGACCTCCCAGGGGGCGTGCGGGAGGTAGACGATGAAGGCCCCCAAAAACAACATCACCGAGCCCTGGGCCAACCACAGCATGAAGAGCTGAGGAGGCCTGGTGTTCGCCGTCCCGCTCAGGCTTCGCTGGCTCCGGGCGTGCCGAGGCATCAGCGCAAACACCGCGTTGACTAGCGCGAAGGCCCCCATGACCTGATGCAACAGGAACTCGTGCCTCGTATGCATCGCGGCGCTCTCGGCGTCGATCCACGCGACGCCTGCCGATGTCCCCAGCCAAAGCGCGAAGACCCCGGCCAGCAGGACGCGAGCCTGCTCGTCGAGGCGCATCGCCGCGTGGATCGAGAACATCGCCAGCGTGAGGGCCAGCGGGGACAAGAGGCGCAGTGTGGCGACCAGGGCCTCCGCGTGAGCGTGAAGCGCGGGCGTGTTGCGCATCTCATGGATTGAGACCGTGTGGAAGAACCCGTAGGTCTCCGCCGGGAAGAACAAATAGACAAACGACAGAAAGAGAAACAGGGTCGCCTGGGCGAGCCAGACGATGGTCATCGCGCGGCTCACTGTGGCCGAGACCCCCCTTCCGTGCCGCCTGCTGAGCCGGCGCTGCCGGGGCCTTCGGAGCCGCCCGACCCGCCAACGGCGGGGAGCGGCTTCGGGATGCCGAACAGCTTGTAAGCGAGGATACGGGCGGCCTTTGCCGGCGACGACTTGTTCCGCATGTAGACGACGGAGTTGTAATCAGACGCCGACCAAGAAGGGAGGTTACCGAGCGATGGCGGGGTGTTCTTCAAGGCGAAGCGCATGAGCTGGTTTTCTTCGTAGGTGAGGCACTCCGTGAGCTCTACGACACCCAGATCGACGTACGGGTACTTCTCTTCGTCCCAAGTCTTGTTGCAATTGAACACCTCGGGATCTTCGCTCGCTACGGGGTCCGCTGCGCCAGCCACCGCCGGTTCGCGGAGCTGAATCTGCAGCTTGTAGCGAATCGGAGTGCGGTTGAGCCGCTCCCGAAACTCGTCCTTCAGGTAGTTGGACGACCGCGTCTCCCCGGGTCGGCGATCCTCCGACCAGAAAGGCGCGTACTGAGCGGTGGAGGGGATACTCTCCACCACGCCCGTCTCGGGTCCGTCGTTCTCCGGCAAGAGCCGATACATCGCGTACCTGAGCTTGCCATCTGTGCCGACGAATCTCTGCGCTACTTGGGAGTGGTACCGCATTCCGGAGAAAGACTCCGGGTTGTCGCGGATGCCGTCGAGCGCCGCGACGAGGCCCCGCGGATACTTTCTGTAGAACTTTACGAAGTCACACGGGATTCCGTCGACGCGGCTCTTGCTCAGGAAGAACTCGGCGAAGTTCGCCGCGCTCCAGAACAACGAGATACGACCGGTGTTGAACTCGAGATCGAGCGGGGACTCCCAGGACGCGTCCGCGAGCTTCAGAGACGCGGCGCGCACCTGGATCACCGTGTCGTCGTCGTAGGAGACCGAGGAGTGGCGGACCCGACAGGGCCACTCCGTCCCGGGCTTGAAGAAAGGGTGCTGCGGGATATCGAGCTTGGCGTTGAGGCGGAGGCGACCTCGCGCGCTGACCCCGTTGTTGTGTGACATTCGTTTGCGCAACGCTAGCGATGACGCAAGCACCAGGAACCAAGCCCAAGCCGCTGAGAGAAGCCAGAGCTTGAAACGCCCCCACAATCGACTCATGAGATCGCTCCCTCCTAGAAACACAGCGCCTCTCGTGGAGACGCTCCATGACGCCGACCGGCCGGACTCGGCACCTAGCCCACCGATACGACCGTCCGCCTCGACACCTGCCCTACTCGCGCGCCGGGCCTGTCACAGACCGGCTCTGCCGCCAACCCATCGCGGTCGCCGAACCACCCTAGCTTGTTCGGGCCATCACGCCAAGCGGTGGCTAGGTACGACGCGACGGGCCGCTACATACCAGCGATCAAGTCATAGGGGTCTTAGCCGGTGCTTGCTCTCCCATCGGACCCCATGCGATGGTGAGGGTTAGGGAAAGGGGGCCCAATGGAGACGGTGCTGCACTTCGACGCGATTCTGGACGCGGAGATCTTTCGCGGAAGGCGCTCTGTGGTCCATCGCGGCCACTACCGCACAGGAGAGCGGATCGTCGTCAAGCTGCTCCGTGAGGCAAGGCCTTCCCCAAGGCGCGTGGCCTGGGCTCGGCGGGAGTACGAGCTGATCCGAAGCCTGGCACACATCGAAGGTGTGGTCAGGCCGATGGGCTTCGGAATGATCGGCGAGGCGGTTGGGCTCGTTACGGAGGACATCGGCGGCGCCTCCCTGGCCGAGCTCACGAAGAACAGTCGCCTACCGCTCGAGGAGATCTTGAGACTCTCGGTTCGCGCGGCAACGACCCTCGACGGCATCCACAAGGCCGGAGTAATACATAAAGACATAAACCCATCTAACATTGTCTATAACCGTGGCACAGGCCAAATGCGCATCATCGACTTCGGGATCGCCACCTCCCTTCCGGAGGAGGATGTCCCGCTCGACGACGCCCGGGCAGCCGAGGGCACCCTGGCCTATGTCTCCCCCGAGCAGACCGGTCGCATGAACCGCCGCGTGGACCAACGGACCGACCTCTATGCGATGGGCGTCACGCTGTACCAGCTGGTCACCGGCCGACTTCCTTTCCAGGCCACTGACCCGCTGGAGCTGATGCACGCCCACCTGGCTCGGGTCCCGGCGCCGCCCCACGAGGTCGACGCGTCGGTGCCCGCGGGGCTCAGCGCGGTCATCGTTCGCCTGCTCGCGAAGGACGCCGACCACCGATACAGCTCGGCTGGGAGCCTGGCCGCCGACCTGCAGACGGCCGCGGACCTTCTTCGCGACAAGGGTACGATCCCGCCCTTCCCGCTCGACCATGTGCGCCGAGGCGCCAAGCTGCGGCTCCCTCAGCGCTTGATCGGCCGAGACGCGGACCTCGCCGTAGTCGTAAGGGCCTTCGACGCTGCAGCCGCGGGGCCGATGCAGGTCTTGTGGGTCGGCGGATACTCCGGCGTCGGCAAGTCTGCGCTGGTGCAAGAGATGCACCGCCCCATCACCGAGCGGCGAGGCCTCTGGGGCAGCGGCAAGTTCGATCAGTATCAGCGGAGCGTGGCCTTCTCCGCCCTGGCACAGGCGTTTCGGGAGGTGGTCCGCCAGCTCCTCGGCAACACGAACGCGGCCGCGTGGGGACAGCGACTGCGCGAAGCCCTGGGCCCGAACGGTCGCCTTGTCGTGGAGCTCGTGCCCGAGCTCGGGCACCTCATCGGTCCCACGCCCGAGGTGCCGGCGTTGCCCCCAGCAGAGGCTCAGCGCCGCGCGGAGCACACGCTCGGGCGCTTCGTCGGAGCGCTCGCCGACGAGAAGCACCCGCTGGTGCTGTTCATCGACGACCTTCAGTGGATCGATCCGGCCTCGCTCGCGCTGCTCGAGGCGCTGCTCGTGCGCTCGACCACGCGCCACCTTCTCTTCGTGGGCGCCTACCGGGACAATGAGGTGCCCGCTGGACACCCGCTCGCCCTCCTGATCGGACAGTTGGACGGCGCACGACAAGTCGCGGTGAGTCGGGTCGAGCTGAAGCCGCTCACGCTCCCAGACGTCGAGATCTTCGTGAACGAGTCGCTCGACGCCCCAGCCCAGAAGGCGCGTGCGCTCGCCGCTCTGGTGGCCGCGAAGACGCAGGGCAACCCCTTCTTCATGCGGGAGTTCATGAAGGCCCTCGTGAGCGAGGGTCTCCTCACCTCCACCGACGCAGGCTGGAAGTGGAACGTCGACCACATCAGCAAGATGGGCATCACCGACAACGTCGTCGAGCTCATGGCGGGCAAGCTGCTGGGCCTGCCGCAGACGACGCGCGACGTCCTTCGGGTCGCCGGCGCCCTTGGCGCAGAGTTCGACCTCGCTGGTCTGGCGCTCACCATCGACCTCTCCGCCCGGGACGCGTGGATGGCGCTCTGGCCAGCGATGTCGTCAGGCGCGATCGTCGCGCTGGACGAGGCCTGGAAGCTCGTGGGTCTGGAGGTGGAGGGGCTCGCAGAGACGTTGGAGGTCCGGTTCCGCTTCTCTCACGATCGGGTCCAGCAAGCGGCCTACACGCTCACCCCCGAGACAGAGCTCCCCCGGCTGCACGCACGGATCGGCGAGAGGCTACTCGCGGGCCTGGGCACCGGAGAGAGCCTCGGCTCCGAACTCTTCCGCGCGATCGGCCACCTCAATCTGGGTCGCGCCGCCACCAGCCTCTCAGCGGTCGAGCTCGCCCGGCTCGAGCTCACGGCGGCACGGCGCGCCAAGGGAGCCGCAGGCTTTGCCGCGGCGCGCGACTACGCGCTCGTAGGGCTCGAGCTCCTCGGGCAGGCGCCCTTCGTGCACGATCACGGCCTGGCGTTGGCGCTCGTGGAGATCGCCACGGAGACCGCGTACCAGACGGGCGACTTCCCGTTGATGGAGCGGATGTTCGCGATCGGGGTCGAAAACGCCCGAAGCGCGCTGGACGCGGCGTGGCTCCACGAGATCCGCATCGAGAGCTTCAACGCGAGCGGGCGCCCGCTGGACGCCCTGCTTCACGCGCTGGAGACGTTGGAGGCCCTCGGCGTCTCGTGCCCGAGAGAGCCGGGCATGGCGGAGGTGGGGGCCGAGCTCGCCGCGGCCGCTGAAGCCCTGGCAGGGCGCAGCCACGACGCGCTCGCCGCGATGCCAGACATCGAGGACCCCGCTACGCGGACGGCGGTCGCGCTGATCTGCAAGGTCTACTCGTCGGCCTACGTCGCTTCTCCGTTCGTCTTCCTGGTGCTCACTCTGCGGCAGGTGCGCCTGGTCATGACCCACGGCAACTGCGCCGTGTCTCCGCTCGCCTACGCCGTCTATGGCCTCATCCTGGCCGGCGTCGTGGGCGATGTCCGCGCCGGGTATGCGTTCGGCCAGCTCAGCGACCGACTGCTCACGCGACCGGACGTTGCCCGCTATCGCGCTCAGGCCCTGCACCTGTTCTCCTGCCACACCCGATTCTGGAGCGAACATCTGCGACGCTCGGCCGACGGCGAGCGGGAAGCGTGGCGGGTTGGGCTGGAGACGGGCGAGCTCGAGTTCGGCTGCTACGGTGGGCACGTCGCTTCGAAGTACGCCTTCTTCTATGGCGAGTCCCTCACCACGCTGCTCCCCGAGATCGCGCAATACACCGAGGCCATGGGGCGTCTGAAGAACGCCCTCGCCCTGTCGTCGCACGTCTCGTGGCATCAGGCCGCCCGGAACCTGGTCGAGAGTTCGGCGGAGCCGTGGCGCCTCGCCGGGCCGGTCCTGGACGTAGCGTCGGCCAGGCCCGTCTGGGAGGCCGCCGGAAACCGCATGGCGCTCTCGAACGCGCTCACGGCCCGCCTGTTCCTGTCCGTGGTCTTCGAGCGCTGGGAGGAGGCCAGCCAGCTGGCTGACGAAGGGGCCACGGTACTGGACTCGGTCCTCAGCCAGTTCAACCAGCCGCTCCACCACTTCCTCTCCGGGCTCGCCCGACTCGGGGCTGTGGGCGCGGGCCAGGCATCGCTGGAGCTCCTCGCGAAGGTCGACGAAGATCTCGCGAAGCTCCGCACGTGGGCGGACGCCGCTCCCGTGAACTTCGCCCAGAAGGTCGCGCTCTTGGACGCCGAGCGCGCACGCGTCACGGGCGATGACGCAGCCGCCACCAAGGCCTACGACATCGCCGCCGAGCTGGCAGAGGCGAACGGCTTCGTCACCGACGAGGCGCTCGCGTGCGAGGCCGCCGCGCGTCATCACGCCGCTGCGGGCCGGCGTCGACAAGCCCGACACGCGCTCCGGGACGCCCACGAGTCGTATGTCCTTTGGGGGGCCACCACGAAGGTCAGCTGGCTCGAGGCGGCGCACGCCGAGCTCGCCCCGTTGCTCCCGGGAGACGAGATCGCCGCCACCACCACCACCAGCACCACCGGCTGGCGTGCGCGGGGCAGCCTCGACCTCGCGTCAGTCCTCAAGGCGTCCCAAGCGATCTCGTCCGAGGTGGTGCTCCCTCAGCTCCTGAAGCGCCTCGTGGCCACGCTCATGGAGAACGCTGGCGCCGATCGGGTCGTCATCCTCTTGGAGCGCGGGGGCGATCTGGCCATAGAGGCCACCGCCGAAGGGGACGCGGAGGCGCTCACGCTCGACGGTCGGCTGATCGGTCCAGACGCGGACGTGGCCGTCTCTGTAGTGAACTACGTGGCGCGCACAGGGGAAGCGCTGGTGCTCGACGATGCCGCCAAGTCCCCGGAGTTCGGACGCGATCCCTGGTTCGAGAGGGGGTCGGCCCGCTCCGTCCTCTGCCAGGCGCTCTTCTCGTCTGGGCGCCTGCGGGGCGTCGTGTATCTCGAGAATCGCTCCGCTCCCGGCGTCTTCGACAAGAACCGTACGGAGCTGGTCGGCTTGCTCGCCAGTCAGATCGCCACGTCGGTGGACCATGCTCGCCTGTATGCGAACCTCGAGGAGCGCGTTGCCGAACGCACCGCGCGGCTCGAAGCCAGGAACACTTTCATACGGAAAGTGTTCGGTCGCTATATGTCCGACGACATCGTCGACGCGGTCCTAGAGTCCGAGCAGGCGCTGGACCTCGGAGGAGAGCGCCGCACAGTGACTGTGCTGTTCGCCGACATTCGGGGCTTTACCACGCTCTGCGAGCGACTGAACGCCGAGCAGGTCGTCCAGCTGCTGAACCTCTATCTCAGCGCCGTGACCGCCGTGGTGCGCCGCTGGCACGGGACTTTGGACAACATCATCGCGGACGGCGTCCTCGTGCTCTTCGGCGCGCCCTTCATGCGCGAAGACGACCCCGAGCGCGCCGTGGCCTGCGCGGTGGACCTGCAGCAAGCGATCCTCGAGGTCAACGAGAGGACCGCGGCGCTGGATCTGCCCGCCATCGAGGTGGGGATCGGTGTACACACCGGCGAGGTGATCGTGGGCAACATCGGCTCGGCGGAGCGCGCGAAGTACTCCGTGATCGGCAGCACGGTGAACCTAGCGGCGCGTATCGAGGCCACCACGCCCGGCGGCCAGATCTCCATCACCGACGCCACACGCGCCGCCATCCGCGTGCCTGTGGAGCTCGCGGGAGAACGGTCGTTTCTGCCGAAGGGCTTTGGCGAAGAGGTCACCGTTTACTCCATACGAGGCATCGGCGGGCGCTTCGGCCGGGCGCTCGATTGAACCTACCGGCCGTCGCCGCACGGTGACGCAGGCGGGGGGCGGCAAGCTCGAAACGGGCGGAAACAGGCCCTCGGGCTCGCAGCACCCTGGGCCTTTCGTTACACTCCCCCCGATGTTTGGCGCCACCCTCGCTGTCTCGCTCCTCGTCTCCGGAACCGCCCTGGCGCAGGTGTACGAGTTTACCGGCGCCACAGACGGCTGGAGCGCCGGAGCGTGCGGCGCGTTGTCGAACACCACGGGCAGCTCGGCGCAGCTCACGGTCACCTGTCTCGCACCGTCGATCTTGTCACCCACGCTGTCGCTCGACGCTGCGGCGAATCGTGTGCTCACGGTGGCCGTGTCCTCCGACGTCACACAGACCGTGGACCTGCGCTTCACCGCCGCCGGCGTGGAACACCGCGTGCGCAGGGCGTTCACCATCGAGGGCCACACGCTCACTCGCGCGCACCGCGTCAACCTCGCCGCGATCGCAGCGTGGAGCGGCACGGTGACGCGGGTGGTGCTGGAGCTCCCGGACGCGGACAAGGGCGTGCTGCAGTTCGACCGAATCGCGTTCGACGGCGTTCCTTGGCGCCGCGGCTTCTCGTTCGAACGAGCGGGCGACCTCGAGGGCTGGCGAGGGAGCGACACGATCTCGGGGCTCACGGTGAGCGGCGGTGCGATCTCGGGCACGGCCAACCTCATCTCGTCCACGAAGCCCCGGCTCGAAGCCCCCGCGTGGTTCCTGGTGGAGTCGCGCGACGCCCGAACGCTGTCGATGCGCTACAAGGCCACGTCGCCCAACCCAACGCAGTCACTGCGAGTTTGGTGGGGCACGGAGTCAGCGCCCACCCTCAACGTCTCGCGGTCCACCGCCGTGGCGATCACCGCCGACGGCACGTGGCGCACGGTTCACCTCGAGCTGTACGCCCACGCCAAGTGGCGCGACCGCGTCGTGGCGTTCTGGGTGCAGCCCTTCGACACCGCTGAGAACGGCGCCACGTTCGCTTTCGACGACATCGCCTTCGAGCACGCGATCGACGTCACGACGCCTGCATCCGCCGCGGGCTTCACGGCCACCGGTATCGACGGCCTGCGCGTCTCGGACGGCGCGCTCCGCGGGGTGATCACCGCCGCCAGCACCGCCAGCATCACGATTCCCACGGTGGCCTCGGCCGGCCTCTACAATCGGCTCGTCGTGGCCGGCACCTTCGACGCCGGTCTCCCCTGCACCTTCGCGGCGGCCTTCCGCGTCAGCGGCGGCGCCTTCACCACGCTCGGCGCCACGCCGAACTGCGAGGGCCAACGCTTCGTCGCCGTGCTGGACGTGGGCTCCAACGGGGCGTGGACCGGCAAGATCGACGCGCTTCGCATCGACCTACCCGGGAGCGCGTCGGGGCGGCGCTCGTTCGCCCTCGATCGCATCTCGCTGCAACACGGCGCCGCGTCGCCCGAGCTCGCCAGCGTCACAGTGTCGTCACCGCTCACGGTCGGGGAGTCGGTCGTGGTCCGGGCGGTGGTCGAGAACCGAGGTACCGAGGCGCTCACAGGCGCCAAGGTCGTGATCGGCGGCACTCCCGAGGTGTTGCCGACCCTCGCGCCTTTCACGTCCGCCACGGTCACCCGCACCCTCGGCACCCAGACCAGCTGCGGCGCCACGGACTACGCCTCGATCACGGTCACAGGGCAGTTCACCGGCTCCCCGGGCGCGTGGACGCAGAGCATCAGCGTCTCGCCGCGCTGGCTCGACGCCGCGCCGTCGCTGCCCTCTGCAGTGCCACCCGCTGGCGCCGCCGCCACCTCCCAAGTGTTGGACCGGGTGGTGCTGCTGGAGAACGACCGGGTGCGCTTCGTGTTGCTCCAAGACCCCTGCCTCGGGGGGTACGGCCGGCTTCAGCTCTACGGAGCCTTGGGTGGCGCGTGGGTCAAAGTCGCCGACAAGGTGGGTCTTGGCCGCGTTGTGGTCGAGGAGGCGGGCGTGGTCACGGCGCTGGAGCTCACGGCGATCACGCCCACGCCCCTGGGGACGGTGGGCAACACCTCCGCCGTGGAAGGAGACGCCTCCATCACCACGGAGCTGGGCACCGAGTGGAGCTTCGGATGGACGTTCACGCTGGCTACGGGTCAGACCTCCGTGCACGCCAAGCTCGTGGCGCGGCCCAGCAAAGCCTCTGGCCTCCGCGTCCTGGCCATGGGGCTCGATCTGCCCGGCTCGGGCGACGCCCTCCTCGGCGGTGTGGACTTCACCAGCGGGGAGCCGTCGGGCGGTAGCCGCGCCATCGTGGGCGAAGACGCAACTCGGAGGACCGTCGATCCCGCCCTGGTCACGTTGCCGGCGATGGCGGTGCAGGGCGCGCTCACCGCCGGCGTGGCCTGGCTGCCCGGACAGACGTGGTTGACCGGGAAGATCGGGGTGGCGCCGTCGTTCCTCTCAGCGGTCGGCGGACCCCACCGGTTCGAGGTGTTGGTTCCGCCCCCGCCACAGGGGGTCACCAACGGCGGGACCGTCGCACCGGCCACGACACCCGTTGGGGCGGCGCAGGACGTGGCGGTCGAGGCGCGCTTCTTCGTGCGGTCCGAGCCCCTCGCCGAGGCCGCCTTGAAGGGCTTCTGGGAGGCCTTCGGCACGCCCACCGCGGTGGCGCCCGATAGCAACACCGCGCTCCTGCGCGTTCGGACGGCGCTCGCGTCGGCGTATGTCTCGGGCTCCGGATGGGTCACGCGCACCGGCGCCGTCCCCCGCGCCTTCGGCGACGTCGCGGTCGCGGCGGCGCTGATCGCCGACCAGGCATCGGATCCCACGCTCTCTGCGCACGTAGGGGCAGCGAGCGCGCTCCCGGCCAGCGCGGACTGGGTGCTGGGCTCGGACCACCCGGGCCTCGAGGCGCCGTGGCGGCTCGGCGGCTTCGACTCACTCGTGCCCGCTTGGGCCGCGATCCAGGGCGCCCTCGCGGCCTCGCCCGGCCTCCTCGATGGCACGGACGGCACCGCGGGGCTGGCCCTGCGAACCGCTCGCCTCGCCCGCTTCGCTCGCCTGACGGGTTATGCCGCGGCCGAGACCCTCGCGAAGCAACGCCTCGGGGAGCTCCTCGCGGCGAAGCGCCCTCGTGGCGGACTCCTGGCGGATGGTGTCCCCGCGTTGGCTCCCGACGTGGCGGCGTTGTCGGACGCGGTGATCGCGCACGTCGAGGGCTTCCTGCTCACCGCCGACGAGGCGCACCGCACCCGCGCCCGCGAGCACGTCTACTCAGCGATGACCTTCGTGTCGCCCAGCGACGCGCCAGGCGTGTCATCGGGCCGCGGAGCCTACGCTGTGGTCAGCGCGCTGGGCGGGCGACAGTGGACAGACAGCCTGTTCGGGAAGACCTCGGCGGTTCAGGGAGGGCGCCTCGCGCTGGCGCTGTTGGCCTTCTCCCGGGTGGACAACACGCAGAACTGGACGTCCTTCGCCAACGAGCTGCGCAACTCCGTCTATCGCCGCCTCAACCCCATCGACGGGTCCCCGGCCGCGGGCTGGGTCGCCGAGAGCTGGGACCTCCGGGCCGACGTCGCGGCCGGCGTCGACGTCCTGCCGGCGCTCGCCGCTCGGGTCACCGCGGAAGGCCAGGGCGCGCTGGTCTCCTCCGTGGACGTCTCCACCCTCGCCGGGCTCTCCGTGCGGCTGGCGGTGGGGGGCACCATCGGGTCGCCGAAGTTCAACGCCGTGACCTATGCGGTGTCGGCCCAGATCACACCGCCCACCCCCACGCGTCCGTTCTTCGTCAGCGCCGGTAACCTCCCCGCTGCGCCCGACTTCGTTCGCGCGGGGGGCGCCACGCTCAACGCCACCAGCGACCTCGACACCGCGGCGAGCGGGTGGCAGTACTTCGCGGACCTCCAGCTCGTGGCGATCAAGGTCGCGCCCAGCGCCGCCTCGGTCCTGGTGGAGCTCGGCTACCCAATCCCAGACAAGGACAAAGACGGCTATCCCGCCAACGTCGACTGCGACGACGCCCTCGGCAGTATCCACCCGGGGGCGCTCGAGACCTGCAACGCTCGCGACGACGACTGCGACGGCGACACAGACGACCCGGACGCCACGGGGATGCAACGATGCGGTATCGGCGGCTGCGATCACGAGGAGCCGAAGTGTCTGCTCGGCGTCCAGGTGCCCTGCGACGCGCTGGCAGGGAAGGCCGACGAGTCGTGCAACGGGATCGACGACGACTGCGACTCCTTCACGGACGAGCAAGTGGGGCTGATCGCGTGCGGCGTGGGTGCCTGCAAACACTTCATCGACGCGTGCGGCGGCTGTGACCCGTTCAAGGGCAAGGACGACGAGTCGTGCAATGGGATCGACGACGACTGTGACGGGGAGACGGACGAGACACCGGGGACGGTGCTCTGCGGAGTTGGCGCCTGCGAGCGGCTGATCAGCATCTGCGCGACGTGCGAGCCCGACGTCGGAGCCATGGAAGAGGTCTGCAACCTCGCCGATGACGACTGCGACGGCCAGACGGACGAGGACCTCCCCACGGTCCCGTGCGGCACCGGCGCGTGCCAGCACCAGATCCCTCAGTGCGGGAGCTGCGACCCGCGCGCCGGCCAGAAGCCGGAGACTTGCAACCTGGTCGACGACGACTGCGATGGCGAGACCGACGAAGGGACGCCTACCATCACGTGCGGCGAGGGGGTTTGCGCACGACCGATCCCGGCGTGCCAGGAGTGCGCCCCGCTGACGGGCTCATCGCTGGAGGTGTGCAACGGCCAGGACGATGACTGCAACGGCGCCACCGACGACGCGGCGGGCGTGAAGCCCTGTGGCACAGGGGCCTGCTATCGGGAGATCCCCAAGTGCGAGGCGTGTGACGGCTCGCTGGGCAAGAGCGACGAGGTCTGTGACGGCTTCGACAACGACTGCGACGGGCAGACCGACGAGCTCACGGGACAAGCCATCTGCGGCCTGGGCAACTGTGCGCACCCCGTCAACGGGTGCAGTGAGTGCGACCCGGGCGAAGGAGCCGTGGCCGAGACCTGCAACAACCAGGACGACGACTGTGATGGGGCCACCGACGAGCCCGACGATCTCGGCGTGTTCAGCTGTGGGCACGGAGTGTGTGAGAGAGAGCTGCCGCTGTGCTCAGCGGGGGCCGCCACGTCGTGCGACGCCACCCTTGGCGCGGGCTCGGAGCTCTGCAACGGCCAGGACGACGACTGTGACGGCGTCACCGATGAGGACGTGGTGGAGTGGACCTGCGGGACTGGCGCGTGCGCCCAGGTGATCGCCGGTTGCGACGATCCGTCGGTCTGTAAGCCTCTGGCTGGCGCGAAACCGGAGACCTGCAACGGCAAAGACGACGACTGCGACGGCGAGACAGACGAGGAGCTCGGCTACATCACATGTGGAGAGCTCATCGGTTGCCCTCAGGCCCTCCCGAAGTGCATCGGCGGCGCGCCGGTGCAGTGCAACCCCAACGGCCTCGCACCCGAGATCTGTGACGGGGCGGACAACGACTGCGACGGGATCACCGACGAGAACCAGCCCGTCGTCTCCTGCGGCGTGGGGATCTGCTCCAAGACCCTGCCGGGGTGCATCGGCGGCGTGCCCACCCACTGCGACCCCCTCGAGGGAGCCGGGAGCGAAGACTGCAACTTCGTGGACGACGACTGCGACGGTCAGACCGACGAGTCCTCACCCGAGCTCAGCTGCGGGGAGGGGATCTGCGCGGTCACGATCTCGGGTTGCCTCAACGGCTTCCCGAAGCCGTGTGTGCCCAACGACATCGGCAAGCCCGACGTTTGTAATCTCCTGGACGACGACTGCGACGGCGAGACCGATGAGGGCCAGGGCAGCATCACGTGCGGCACCGGCGAGTGCCGGAGAGAAGTAAACCTCTGCGTCGACGGGGTCACCCAGAGCTGCGACGAGCAGACGGGACAAGCGCCCGAGCTGTGCAACGAGCTCGACGACGACTGCGACGGAGAGACCGACGAGGAGCTCGGGACAGTCCCCTGCGGCCTCGGGGAGTGCGCCCGCGAGCTGGCCGCCTGCATCGAAGGGGCCCCGCCGGCGTGTGACGCGTTCGCGGGCCTCACGCCTGAGATCTGCGACGGCAAAGACAACGACTGTGACGGAGAACCCGACGACTCCCTGGGAGACCTGAACTGCCCGAAGCCGGAGGGGGTGGTCAAGATCCCGGCCTGCATCGGCGGGGTCCCGTCCACCTGCGACACCGAGCTCCCCACCGATGGCACCGACGCCACCGACGCCACCGACGGAGCCGACGGAGCCGACGGAGCGGTTGGTCCCCGAGGGGCGCCGGCCGGGGACGGCTGCGGGACCGGAGGACGGGGACACCCCGGCCTGCTCCTCGTCGCGCTCCTCTGCCTCGCGCCGCGCAGGAGGCGTGCGTGCTGATCGTCGGGACCGCCGGACATATCGACCACGGGAAGACCTCGCTGGTCGGTGCGCTCACGGGTATCTCCACGGACCGACTGAAGGAGGAGCAGGCGCGGGGGATCTCCATCGAGCTGGGCTTCGCCTACATTGATCTCGCGGGCACGCGGTGCGGCATCGTCGACGTGCCGGGCCATGAGCGGTTCATCCGCCAGATGATCGCCGGCGCCACCGGGATCGATCTCGTCATGCTGGTGGTGGCCGCTGACGAAGGCGTCATGCAGCAGACGCGTGAGCACCTCGACGTGTGTCGGCTCCTGGGCATCACGCGGGGCTTCGTGGTGCTGACCAAGACAGACCTCGTGGACGCCGACTGGATGGAGCTCGTGGAGAGCGACATCGCCACGTTCGTGCGCGGCACCTTCCTCGAGGGCGCCCCAATCGTTCGGTCGGCCGCGGCCGCCGGCGGCGTCGCCACTGCTGGAGGAGTCGCCGCGGTCCGTGCCGAGCTGGAGCGTCAGGCCGCGCTGTCGCTGGAGGCGGGGCGCGCCGCGCGGGCCGAGCTCCCGTTCCGGCTTCCGGTCGACCGCGTGTTCACGCTTCGCGGCTTCGGCACCGTGGTCACCGGTACCGTGGCGTCCGGTCGGGTCGCGGCGGGCGACAACGCCGTGTTGCTGCCTGGGGGACGCGCCGCGAAGATCCGGGGGATCGAGTCGCACGGACGCAGCGTGGACGTCGCGCACTCGGGGATGCGTGCGGCGTTGAACCTGCCCGGGCTCGACAAGGACCAGGTCGAGCGTGGGGAGGTGGTGGCCCACGCGGGTGCCCTGGCAAGCTCACACCTCCTGGACGTGGACCTCGAGATCCTGGGCCACATCGGCAAGTTCGTGGAGAACCAGGCAAAGGCGCTGGTCCACGTGGGCACAGCGCAGGTCACAGGCACCGTGATCCTGCTCGACGCCGAGGTCGCCGAGCCCGGCGAGACCCGACCGGCCCAGCTTCGCCTCGACCGGCCCGTGGTGGCTCTCGGGGGCGATCGGGTGGTCCTGCGAGGCTTCGAGCAGTTCGAGCACTACGGCACCACGTTCGCCGGCGGGCGGGTCCTGCACCCCACGCCGATGAAGCACCGGGCGAACGACGCCTCCGTGTTGGAGGCGCTGGCGTGCTTGCGGTCTGGCGCCGGCGCCGCGGCGGTCGCCCTCCGGGTCGCGGGCGTCGACGGTCTCTCCGTGGACGCCGTCGCGCAGGTGCTGGGCGTGCCGCGCGGCGCGGCGGACGACGCGCTGTCATCGCTGATCGGCGCGGGCCAGGCGTTCGAGGTGGTTCTGGACGGACAGCGCCGAGTCATCGACGGACCCGCGTTCGAGGGCCTGCTCCAGCGAGCCCTGGATCGCCTGGCCGCGTATCACGTCGCCTGGCCGCACCGGCTCGGGATGCCCCGGGCGGAGCTGAGGACTCAGGTTCGCGCAGACCTCTCGCCGAAGGTCTTCACAGAGCTGCTGCTCGTGCTGGAACGGCGCAACGCGGTGGCGGCAGACACGGGCTCACGGGCGCGGCTCTCTACGTTCCGGCCCACGCTCGGTCCGGTGCTCGAGCGCGCGCGGGCGGCGGTGCTCGAGCGCCTCGATCTCACGGGATACTCCACCCCGTCCGACGAGGAGCTCGTGGCGGACACTCCGGGTGTTGGGGCGGCTGACGTCAAAGAGGTGCTCGACCTCCTCATCGACGAGGGCCTGGTGGTGAAGCTCGAGGGCAACCTCCTCTTCCACCGTCGTCACCTGGATCGCCTCGTGGTGGAGGTCACGGCGTGGATCCGGGAGCGGGGCGAGCTGAGCACGCCCGAGCTGAAGGAGCTCACCCAGGCTTCCCGGAAATACACGGTGCCGCTGGGCGAGTGGCTCGACGCGACGCGCGTTACGGCGCGCTTCGGGGACGTCCGGCGGCTTCGGGGGACTGCATGAGCTCGTCCCGACAGGCGCTCCAGGCCCTATACGGGGTCTTTCACGAGGCGGTAACGCGAGGCGAGCTGCGCGTGGTCGCCCTCGAGGGTCTCCCGCGTGAGCCGGGCCTTGCCCTTACGCGAGAGCTCGCGCAGCTGCTCCAAGGCGCGGGTAGACGCCTGGCGGTGGTCGAAGCTGACCTCGACCGCCAGAACCCAGTGGTAGCCGCCATTCGGCGACGCTTCGCGCTGGGCGAGGGGGACGCGCGCGAGCTGCTGAGGCGCGGCCTCACGGGCCTCGTCACCCCCGCGCGTGTGGATGACGCCGTGCGCCTGCTCGCGGGGCTCGTGGGCGCCGTCCGCGACGACGCGGGCGCCCAGATCCCGGGGCTGGAGCCCGCCGTGGTCGGGAGCGAGCGCTTCCAGTCGCGGGCGGTCAAGACAGCGCTCAATCTCCTGCGCTACGACCTCTCACGTACGCCACACCTCTTCGTCGTGCCGGCCAGTCCCTCAGCTCGGGTAGGACTGGACGTCACGACCCAGCTGCTGGCGGAGCTCCGCGACCGCCCGGGCGTCCTCGTGGTCATCGGCGCCGCGCCTGACCTCGGCACATCTGCGTCCGTGGTGCGGGTGGACGCAGCGCCACCGCGGCCTCTGGCGCCGGAGACACCGCCGCCCATGGCGCCAGAGACACCGCCCAAGCCCCAGCGGCCGCCAACGGTGCCGGTGATCGCCGCGGTGACCGTGGCGGCGCCGTCCCAAACCCCGGCCGCCGCCCCACCTGCCATCGAGCAGCCCACGGTCGTGGCGACGGCCCCGATGGCAGTAGCTACGCAGGGTGCGGCGGAGACCTGGGCACGCGCCCACTTGGGCACCGCCGCGCCACCGGGAGCGGTGTACCGCGCCGCGGCGGACTGGCTGGCCACCCACGACAAGGCCGCGATGGAAGAGCGCGCACGGCACCTCGAGCTCGGAGACCGCCCAGAGGCCGCGGCCGAGTGCCTCCTCGAGCTGGAACACCGGCTAGACCGCGAGACGGCGACGCGCGCCCTGGCGCTGGTCCCCCGCGGCCACTTCACCCTGGGTGGACGCGTCGCTCGTGCGGTGGCCCGGATCGCGGTCGACTACGAGGACGGCGCGCTCCTGGGGGCCGCCATCGAGTGGCTCGACATGGCACCGCTGAGCGTTCTGGCGGCTCGCTACGTGGGCCGCGGAGCGCCGCTCGGCTGGTGGCTCCGCTCCAAGGAGGCCACCACAGACTCCGCCGCCGGCAACACGGACAGTCTGGAGGACACCCTCTGGTGGGTGGCGGCCCGTATGGGCGACGCGGACCCCGCTGCCCTCGAGGCCTCAGTCGCGCGCGTAGAGAACGCCCTCCGTGGGGCCCGGAGCCGCGTCAACGACCACCTTGTCGGGCGGCTCGTCAGCGCGCTCGCCGAGCTGCGCTCGGCCGAGGGTCGCCTCGAGCCCGCAGCCGGCCTCTTCGAAGAGGCCATCGCGCTGCTCGACTCCGGGTCTTCGGCCTCCGCGGCGGCGTGGCTGGGCTTGCACGCAGTGCGACGCGCTCGCGGCGAGGCGCAGGCCGCCGACGAGGCCCTTGCGCGGGCGCTGGAGTCAGCGCCGGCCGACCACCCGGTTACGGCTCGGGCCACGCTCGCAGAGGTGGGCCAGCTCGTGCTGTTGAACCGTGTGGCCGAGGCCGAGCGCCGCCTGGAGGCCAGCCCTGAGCTTCCGGCCGTGGCCACCGAGCGCCTGATCACGCGCGCCGCCCTCGAACGACGCCACGAGCTGGCGGCAGAGGCCGTGACGCGAGCCCGCGTCACCGGCCACCCGTCCTCGCTTGCGGGCGCCCTGCTCGTGAGCGCACGGACGCGCACGGTCTCTTTGTTCACCTCCGGTGGGGCCTCGGGCCACGACGCCGCCTTGGCGGAGCTGAGGGAGGCGGCGTCTCTCCTCACCGGCTGCGGCCGCCGGCGTGAGCTGCTGGAGGTCCTGGATGCGCTCTCGGCGTGCGCCCTAGAGGCCGGGGTCACCGGAGAGGCACGCGAGACCGCAGTGCGGGCCGAGGCCCTTCGGGCGCAGCTCGTGCCGCAGCGCGACAGGGCCCTCCGCGAGGCGCGGACCATCCGCCGAGAGTACGTGACGTCGCCGATCGCGGCCCAGGACGTCACCAACATCTTGGCCCAGTTGAAGGGTCCAGCACGGAAGTCGCGCGTGGATCTCTGACGTGGGCGGGCGCGCCCCGAGCCCCGCCTCTGCCCCAGGGCTCCGCTTCGGAATCCCCGTGACCGAAGCGCTCGAGCTGGTGAGGTCGGCGCCGCTACCCGGCATCTCCGAGGCCTTCGCAACGCGCGCGTTGACTCGTCTGGCCCGCGGGGCAGACGCGCGCTGGCGAGTCGACGGCGAGCTGGGGTGTGCGGCGGGCGTGGTCATCGACACCTGCGCGTCGCGCGACGATGTGGCTGATCTCCTCACGCTCGGGGGCCACCCGGAGCGGCTCTCTGCCCGCGAGGTGACCCTGCTCATCCGCGGCGCAGAATCCGTGGTAGCCGGGGGGCGCCGCGGGGCCTTGGAGGTGGCGCTGACGCCACGGGTCGCCGCCAGCTGGGGGCCCGTGCTCCAAGGCGAGGGATACGTCGGTGAGTACACCATTCATGCCATGGAGCGGCCCGGGACGCTCGAACAGCCGCGTCCGCTCCCGCCGGGCCTGCGGTGGGAGCCCGCGACGGTGGCGAGAGCGGCGGCGTATCACCGCGTGGCGTCAGAGACCTTGCTGGAGGTCCCCGGCTCGATGGTCGTCGAGCTCGAAGAGTTCATCCTCGCGTTGCAGGCGCCAGAGCGACCGGCCCTGCTGCTCATGAGGGACGAGGAGGTCTTGGGGTTTGTGCGCGTCACGCGCGGCGCCGCCGTGGCGGAGCTCAGCGCTCTGGGGCTCGTCCGCCACGCCCGGGGCCGCGGCCTCGGGGATGCGCTGGTGGAGGCCGGCGTGGCGCTGGCCACCGACCCGATGGGCACAGTGGCCGGGGGTCACCACCCGTCGACACCGCCGGAGCGCATCCGGCTCGACGTAGTGGCTTCGAACCAGAGCGCCACACGGCTCTACCTGCGCCACGGCTTCGTGGTGGTCGCAGAGACGCCAGTGGTGCGGAAGGCGCTCCCGCGCCTGACCCGCTAGCCATAGGTGGAGCGACAGACCGTCGTACAGTTGTTTTCTGCCGGGAAGGGCGTATGCACCAAAATCGCGTTTGTGGGCCCGAGCGGTTCACAATCCACCCACGGACGTGAGTCCCATCGGGCGAACACCCGGAGATGTCCTTGAGCGAAGCGCCTCCCCCCCACCACGAGGTCCCCTACCCAGGGGGAGCCTATCCGGAGACCCACCCGTCTCACCTCTACACGCTGGGGCGACTGCTCGGCCTCGACACGGCGCACCCTCGCCAGTGCAGATATCTGGAGCTCGGGTGCGGTAACGGCTCGAACCTCTGGTCCATGGCAGAGCTCTGGCCGGAGGCCGAATTCGCGGGGATGGACCTGTCGGCGCGCCAAATCGCCCATGGACGGGAGGTGGCGGAGGCGGCAGAGCTCACCAACCTCTCACTCGTGCACGCCGACATCCTCGACTACGAACCCGAGGGCGACTTCGACTACATCGTCGCGCACGGCGTATATGCGTGGGTGCCCGGGGCGGTGCAGGAGCGAATCCTCGCGCTCGTCGCCAAGTGCCTGCGACCCAACGGCATCGCGTACGTGAGCTACAACGCGCTGCCCGGTTGCGTCTTCCGAAAGATCAACCGCGATCTCGCCCACTTCCACGCGGCGGCGATCCACAATCCCTGGGACCGGATGAAGCAGGCTCGGGCCATCGTCGAGTTCGTGTCCGAATCCGTGCCGGAGTCGTCAGCGATGTACCGCGGAGTCATGGCCGGGGAAACGGAGCGGCTTCGCAGCGTCACCGACGACTACCTGCTCCACGACGACTTCGCCGAGTTCAACACCCCCCTCTACTTCCACGAGGTCGTGAACCAGGCGGCCAAGCACGGGCTCAGCTACCTCGGCGATGCGGCGTTCGAAGACACGCAGTACGTCAATGTCTCGGAGACGGTGAAAGAGCGCCTCCGCCCCGCGGGGCGGCTTCGGTACGAGCAGTACCTCGACTTCATCACCGGGCGCGCTTTCCGGAAGACGCTCCTGGTACACGCGCACCACGATCCGAGCGGCGGGGTGGTCAAGAGCGTGGTGGAGTCCACCTCGTTGCGGACGCGGCTGAAGCCCGCCTCCGAAGCTCCCGACCTTCGGTCGACGAGCCCCGAGAAGTTCAACGCCCCAACGGGCTTGGTCCTGTCGATGACGGCGCCGGTGGCCAAAGCCGCGCTCGTCCTCCTCGCGGCTCGCGGGGCAGGGCCCACGCCGTTCTCCGTGCTCGTTGACCTGGCCCGGGCGGCCGCGGGCTCGCTGGCGCCGCGTAGCGAAGACGCGGCCGAGCTAGCTGACCTGCTGATGGATCTCTATGGCGGCGGGGCGATTGAGCTGGTCGGTCCCCATCCCGCGGTGGCCACTCGAGTCGGAGCACGCCCACGGGCCCCCCGCGTGGCGCGCCACCTGACGCGGCTCGGCCCCGGAACCGTGAACCTGCTCCACGAGAACATCAGGATCGACGAGATGTTCAATCGGGCCGTGCTGTCGCTGGTCGACGGAGAGAACGACCTCCACACGATCGCGGAGATCCTGCGCCCCGCGGTGGTCGCGGGCGCCCTCCGCTTCCCTGCGGACCAGACGACTCTGGAGGCGGCGGTGCAGAACGCGCTCGCGATGCTCTGCGGCAACGGACTGCTGCACGCCGAAGAGGGCTGAGCTCGCTGCTCCGCTGGTGCGCGTGTGCCCCCCTGGGGTGGGCGGAAAGCTCCCCGGCCCGGTTCACCTCCGCGCTCGCGCGCTCGGTTGAATGTTGGGCCCGGGGCAGCAGAGCTCCCCGGCCCGGTTCACCTCCGCGCTCGCGCGCTCCGGTGAAAAATTCGAAGGAAGAACACCGCAATGTGGCAGGTTCTGAGCCCGTGACCCGCTTACTCGTACCGCTCGTGTCGTGTCTCGTCGCGGGCGCCACCGCGGCGTGGGCGGTGCGCAACCACCCGGTCTTCCCGCTCTTCTCCAACGGGGGGAGCGCGCCGGTGGATGTGGGCCCGCTGCCCCGCGGGCTCGAGGCGATCGACGCCGAGAGCTGTGGCAAGTGCCACGCCGAGATCGCAGCGGAGTGGCGCGGCTCGCTGCACGCGAAGGCGTGGGTCGACCCCGTGTTCCAGGACGCGTACGCGGTCGAGCCCCTGGCGGAGTGCCGGAACTGCCATGCGCCCGAGAACGGCGGCGAAGAGCCGACAGGGCGCGCCGCTGCCGAGGGCGTTTCGTGCGCTACCTGCCACGTGCGTGGCGGGCAGGTGCTGGCGGGTTCGGGTCATGCGCGGGGCGTACACGGCGGGAGCGCTGGGAGTCCGACCGCAGGGCCTCGCCAGGCGCCACACGCTGTCTTCGCGACCCGAGCGCTCGACTCGAGCCAGATGTGCGCCGGGTGCCACCAGTTCAACTTCCTCGGCTTCGTGACGAAAAGCAGCGGGGGCCACCACGTGGAGACCGACGAGGTCCAGCAAGACACCTGGGGCGAGTGGTCGAGGAGCCGGTCCGCGACCGCGCGGGAGACGTGCCAGGACTGCCACATGCCGTGGAAGCAGTCGGCCAACGGCGGCCGCCAGTACCGCAGCCACGCGTTCCCCGGCGGATTCGACGAGGCGCTGGTGCGCGAGGCGGTCACCGCGGAGGTGACGGCGCGCGAGGTGGCTGAGGGCGTAGAGGTGGCCGTGACCTTCCACCCGGGTCGAATAGGCCACGCGTTCCCCACAGGCGACCTGTTTCGGCGCGCCGAGCTGAAGGCGTGGCTGGAGGGCTCCGAGGAACCCCCCGTCGTGTTCCCGCTGGCCCGCACGTTTCGCGACCGCATCGAAGACTGCGTCCCCGATCCCCAAGGGGGACCGTGCAAGCCACTGCCCGAGGGCCAGGTGCTGCGTGTGCGCCGCCAGAGCGTGGACACGCGCGTGCCCCCACCGGGCAGCGGCCCGCCGGCAGTTCGCCGCGCCACGATTCGCCTCCCGGCAGCTGCGGACGCTCCCCGCGGAATCAGCCGGATCAGATGGACGTTCGACTACCTGCTCATGCCCACCCCCGGCGCCGCATCGGCCGGCGGGAAGCCTGTACACTCGGTCCACATCGCCGGCGGTGAGCTCGTCGCTACCCCCGCCGCACCCCGATCGCCAGAGAGGTCATCCCCATGAAGCTGCGCAGCCTGGTCCTCGCCTCACTTCTCTCCGCTCCCGCGTTCGCGGCGCCGCCTGTGCCCGAGCTGCCGGAGACTCCGGCGGGCCTGCAGAAGAAGGTCGCCGCTATGCGGAAGCAGGTAGCGAAGGTGTCTTCGCACTGCGAAGACACTGGCGAGCGCAACCCCGGGGAGTGGGACGAGCGTTGCCCGAGCTGGCTGGCGCGGATCAAGAAGGGGGGAGAAGCGGCGGACTGGGCCATCTACTCCGAGATCCTCGGTGAGGGCGGCGAGCCCAACTTGCTCTGGACGGCCAGCAACACGCGAGACAGCCTGTTCGATGGCCTGATCGCGCGCGGGAGCAAGACCTCAGTCATCGCGCTCGTGAGGGCGGTCCACCGCGTCGCGGAGTCGGGCGAAGAGGGCGCACTCGACCACTACCTCACCGTGCTGGGCCAGATCACTGGTAACGAGCCGGTCCCGAATCGGCTGTCGCTGCCGCTGGACCAGGGGGGACTGGAGAAAATCGCGGCCGGCTGGATGACCTGGTGGGCCGAGAACGGGACGCGCTCGGTGGCGGAGTGGCGCGCGGCCGGGCTCGCGATCGCCAAGGAGCGCGCCAGCTCCGAGTCGTGGGGAGAGCGCTGGGCAGCCGCGGAGCGTTTGGTCGAGGCCGACGGCGACAAGGCGCTGGCCCGCAAGGTCGTGACCGGGGCGCTCGAGTCCGCGGCGCTCGCCGCCGAGTATCACTGGCGCTTCCGGACCCTCGGCTACCAGGTCGGGATGAACCAGGCAGACATAGACGCCGCGCTGGCAGTGCGCCGCACCGCCCTGATCGCCCTCGGGGACGAGGACGCCAAGGAAGAGCAGCAGCAGATCGAAGCCAAGGCCGCGGCGTCGCGCCTGGTCTCGCAGTGCCAGGAGGCGTTCTACGCGTTGCGGCTCGAGGAGGGCCGGGACGCCTGCGCGAAAGCCGCGGAGCTCGACGAGCAGAACGTGCTGGCACGAATCGGCCTCGGCTGGGCGGAGCTCGAGCTGGGCAACACGGACGCAGCCAGCCAGGCCACCGACACCGCCATGGAGCTGGTGTACGAGGGTGCGGACGACATCTACGAGAAGGTCAACCAGCTACGCGCGGCGGTCCTGACCGTGCAGGGCGAACACGAGGAGGCCCTCACCGTGCTGAGGGGCCAGACTCCGTCGCAGGAGATGCGCTCGCGCCTCGCGTTGCTCGAGGGACGCGCCGCCCCCGCCACCTGGGTGGCCTACGTGGCTCCGCGGTACTTCTGTTGGAAGGGCAAGGGCGACGAGGCCGCCAACGGGTATCTGCTGCGCCGCGGCTTCGTGAAGCCCGAGTCATTCACCACCGGCTTCGCGACCTTGCCCTCCGAGCGCCGCCGGGCGCTCGAAGAGAACGCGAAGGGCGACTGCCCGTGGAAGGCCGTGGTGTCCGAGGTTCGGTAGGGTGCCGTTGCTGAGTGGGGCCTAGGCCCACCAGCCGGCGCGAGGCGGCCGCGGGTTGGACCGCGGCCGCCGCCCGGGGATAGCCCCGGGGCAGGCGCCAGCCGATGTCAGCGCCCGCGGGACTCAGCCCTTGAGAGCCTGCGACACACGGCCCACGAGCTTCGCGTTGGGCTTCAGCGTCTTGGCGCCCTCGGACCAGTTGGCCGGGCAGACCTCGTCGCCGTGCGCCGCGACGTACTGGAACGCCTTCACCTTGCGGACCAGCTCTTCCATGTTGCGGCCGACGTTGTTGACGTTGACCTCGGCGCCGACGAGGACGCCCGACGGGTTGATGATGAACGTCCCGCGGAAGTCGAGGCCGTTCGCCTCGTTGTAGACGCCGAAGAGGCGCGAGACCTTCCCCGTGGGGTCGGCCGCCATGCTGTACTTCACGGCGGCGAGCTCGCCCTCCTCGCGCTGCCAGGCGAGGTGCGTGAACTTGGTGTCGGTGCTCACCGACAGGACCGACACGCCCATGGCCTCGAGCGCGGCGTGCTGACCGGCCAGAGCCGCGAACTCGGTGGCGCAGACGAACGTGAAGTCGGCCGGGTAGAACATGAGCACCGCCCACTTCCCGGCGGCGGTGTTGTCGGCGAGCGAGAAGGAGCCGAAATCACCGGCCTTCGGCTCGTACGTCTCCATCGTGAAGTTATCGACCTTCTGACCGACTTGGATGCTCATGGTTCTCTCCGTGGTGCTCGTGTGCGGGCGCGATCTGGGTTCGAGTCTGGGGCCCTCCCCACTCTCCCCGGGCAAAGCTCGCCAACGCGGGCTTCTAGCAGGGTCGGGCTGGGCTGCCGGCCGTAATCGGACCTGACCAGTCCGACTTGGGCGCCGAAGCCTAAACGGCGGTCTCGCGTTGTCAACGGGCGGAGAAAGCGGAGCACTCGAGGGAGCCCGACCCCCTTGATCTCTTGGAGGATTTGTCCGGATGCCGCTGGGGCCCTGAGCTTGTTCCGTGATCAGCGAGCGCGGGCCTCGGACACCCAGTCGCGGACCTCTTCCCGCTGGTCCAGCCAGTCGAGGTAGAGCCGGTCTTGGCCGCGTTCCGGTAGCTCACCGGACGCGATGGTGTCCTCGAGGAGGCGCTTCAGCCGACCCACCGTACGGGAGGGCGCCAGCGAGTAATGCGACATGATCGCGTCGCCGATCCCCTTGGAGAGCGGCGGCAAGCGGGCGTCCTCGGCCTCGATCTGGGCGATCCGCGCCTCGAGCTCGCGCATCTGGCGCTCGAGGCGCTGGATCGTGGCCTCGCGCTTCGTGGTGAAGTCGGCCTTCGAGAACGCGATGAGGTCCGGGAGGTGTCCCTGCGTCTCGCGGATGAGTCGGCGAACCGCGCTGTCGGTCCAGTCGTCCTGGTAGAGGTTGACCCGGCTGTGGGTCTCGATCACGTACGCCACGCGCTCGGTCAGCTCGGCGTCGAGCCCTACCCGGTGCGCGATCGACTCGAAGAGCAGCGCGCCGTGCTCCTCGTGCCGGAAGAAGTGGACCTTGCCCTCCCGGTTCACCGAGCGCGTCCAGACCTTCCCGATGTCGTGACACAACGCGGCCCAGCGCACGACCAGCCGCGCCTCGGCCTTCTGGGTGACCAGCTTCGTGTGTTCCCAGATGTCCTTGTGGTGCACCGCGCACGACTTGTCGAAGCCGACGAGCCCCGCCACCTCAGGCATGAGGAAGGGGATCACCCGCGTCTCCCAGGCGGCCTGGAGGGCGCGCTCGACGTGAGCGCCCAACAAGAGCCCGTTCAGCTCCTCGCCCCAGCGCTGGCGACGGTCGCGGGTGTCGAGGATGTTGCCGGCGTCGCGCGCGGCGAAGCGCCGCACGTCGCCTACTGGCCAGGCGCCGGTCTCCGAGACCAGCCGCGGCAGCTCCAGGAGCCGCAGGGGATCTTCGCGGAAGGCGCGGTCCGGCGAGTCTACGGTCCTGAGCACACCCGCGGCGAGGTGCGCCACGCCGCCCAGGGGATCGACCCGCTCGCCGTCGCCGTCGACCGCGAACGCATCCACCGTGAAGCCGCGCGTGCGGAGCCACGCGTCGATCCCCTCGGGGACAGCGCTCACGCTCCAAGGTCCGGCGGCAGGGTCGAGACCCCGCACCACCGCCAGCGCCGCGTCGAGCGCTTCTGTCGGTGCGTCTGTCGCCCGCTCCTGGCGGTGAGCGACCGCGCCGGTGACCGCCGCGCGAGCGCTGGCGCCGACCCACCACACCCGGTACCCCTGGCCGCGCAGGATGGCGGCGAGGGCGTCGTTGTTCATCATGGTCAGGCCGTCGCTTCTAGGACTTCCGTGAGGGTCTCGAGCGCCGCTCGCATGTGTGCTCGCTGAGCGATCAGCGGCGGGAGGAAACGAAGTGAGGTGTCGTTGAGCTTGTTGACGAGGAGCCCACGCTCGAGACACGCCAAGGTGATCTCCTGAGCCACCGGCTTGTTGAGGCCGAGGCCCAGGATGAAGCCGCGGCCCCTGGCGCCGCTGACGACTGGGAAGCGCTTCAGACCGTCGAGCGCCTCGAGGAACCACGCCCCTTGCCGGCGGACGTGATCGCAGAGCCCGTCTTGCTCGATCACGTCCATGACCGCGAGCGCCGCCCGGCACCCCACGGCGTTGCCGCCGAAGGTGGACCCGTGCGCGCCGGGCTCGAAGCCGCGGGCGGCCTCCTCGGTGGAGATCATCGCGCCGATCGGGAAGCCGGCGCCCAGCGACTTCGCGAGCGTGATCACGTCGGGCACCACACCCTCCTGCTCGAAGGCGAAGAAGGTGCCCGTGCGCCCGATGCCGACCTGTACCTCGTCCAAGATGAGGAGCGCGCCCCGCTCTCGGCACAAGCGTGCGACGTCGGCGAGGAAGCCGGGCGCGGGCAGGATGATCCCCCCCTCCGCCTGAATGGGCTCCAAGATGACGGCGCAGGTGTTCTGGTCCACGAGGCGCGAGACCGACTCGAGATCGTTGAACGCCGCGTAGCTGAAGCCCGGCACGAGGGGCGTGTAGCCCTCGTGGTACTTCGGCTGGCCGGTGGCGGCCAATGCGAACATGGTGCGCCCGTGGAAGCTCTGGGTGAACGAGACCACGTTGGAGCGGTCCGGCTGGCCCAAGGTCTTGGTGGCGTAACGGCGGACCAGCTTGAGCGCCGCCTCCGTGGCCTCGGTGCCGCTGTTGCACAGGTACACGAGGCCGGGCTTGCCGGCCGCCGCTTCGTACCGCGCCGCCAGCGCCTCGGAGATCCGCACCTGGGGCTCGTTGAAGTACAGGTTGGACACGTGCATGAGCTGACGCACCTGTCGCTGGACGGCGTCGACCACCCTCGGGTGGCTGTGGCCGAGGCCGTTCACCGCGATGCCACCGACGAAGTCGAGGTACCGCTTGCCGGCCTTGTCCCAGACGTACATGCCCTCACCGCGCACGAAGACGACGGGCGCTTGGCGGAAGTTCTTGGACATCGTTCGGCGCCCGACCGCCACCAGCTCTTCCTGGGTCCGGCCGTCGGCGTCGAGGTCATCGATCTGGTCGTAGCTCACAGTTACTCACCGGTGCCCGGGGAAGGGTGGGGATGGCCCCCAAAGGCCCCTCTCAGGCTGCTTCGAGAGGCCGCGCCGACGCATGGCTTACCGTGGGCCTGCCCACACGTCGAGGAGTTTCGTGGTCCGGGCCGAGCGCTCCGCCGACTAACTGCCCGTGATCACGGAGCGCGTGAGTCGCCACTCAACAGCAGGGCTTGTCGCGCCCGGCCCCTCGTTTGGAGTACGCTCACGCCATGCGCCTTCTCGCTGCCGTCCCCCTCGCGCTCGCTCTCGGCTGCCCCGCATCGGAGGCCGTGCTCGCTTACCCCGACGCCGGCCTCGGCCGCCTCGACATCGTGCTCCCCGGCCCCAACGTGCCGCTGGATGACTTCGGCCAGCCGATCCCCCAGGGTGACACGGCCACGGAGCCGGACGCCGGCGTCGAATGCGAGGTGCCACTCGACTGTCCCAACGAGCCCGCAGAGTGCGAGTTGCTGCGCTGCACGCTGGGTAAGTGTGTGGTGGAGCCGGCCGTGGATGGCACGTGTGACGACGGCGACGCCTGCACGGTCACCACCTGCGTCGAAGGGGCCTGCACGGTCACCGGGGAGGTGACGTGCCCGGACGACAACAACGCCTGCACCGCGGAGACCTGCCGAAAGGACACCGGCTGCTCCACCCTGGACCTCACGGGCGAGATCCATGTGTGCGACGACGGCAACGAGTGCACCACCAACGACCACTGCACCAATGGTGTGTGCTCGGGCTCGGCCTCGTGCGCCGTTGGCACGGCAGACAACCCGGCAAAGAGCTGCCTCGCGATCCACCAGGCGGACGCGGCAAAGCCCAGCGGCGTGTACTACGTCAAGGCGGGCACCACCGCGGTCGCGGTCTTCTGCGACATGACGACGAACGGCGGCGGCTGGACGCGAGTGGGCGTGGTGGACGCCACCCAGCCGCTCTGCAACCTCACCGCGGGGCTCGGCACCGCGGCCGCCGTCTCCGCCGGCACCGGCACGGCCTTCCTACCCGCGGCGACGGTTGCGCAGATGGCCGGTGAGAAGGGGGAGGTCATGGGTCAGGCCTCGCAAGGAGGCACCGCGTTCACGATGGTCTTCTCCACGGTGCAGTGGGCTGACGTCGCGAGCGGGAAGACCAACTCGTCGAACGGCGGCACGGCGGGCCTCAAGGTGTCCGTCAATGGGGCCGCAGCCGAGGCGATCTCAGACATCCCGAAGGCCTTCCAGGGTCCAGCGCTGCTCGGGGGCAAGCGCCCGAACGGGAAGTACACGTTGATCTTCGGCGTGGGCTCCCAGAAGACCGGGGCGTTCGTGCAGGACGCGGCGTGCGCGGCGCTCCCGACGGAGCGCGGCATCTGGGGCGGCGATAGCTTCGCGGGGTTCGCCAAGTGGGGGATCGTCGGCAGCGTGTACGTGCGTTGAGGGGGTTCTGGGCGCGCGCCGTCCTCCTGGGCGCCGTCCTTTCGAGCGCCGGCGCCTGCTCCACCGAGACCCCCCCCCCGAGGTCTGCGCGTGGTTCGAGCGCTGCGGTGCCACGTGCCCTTCGTGCGACGACGGCGACCCGTGCACCCTAGACGCCTGCATCCGCGGACAGTGTACGGTCCTCGAGACCTCGGACGCGTGCCGGTGCACACCCACCTGCCCTCCCGTCGAGGGTCTGCGGCACATCCAGACGCTGCGGCACGGCGACGGGGGGCTCACGGGTCTCGAGACCATCCGGGCGCTGGCTTCGAGCGAAGACGCGGCTCACCTCTACGTCGCCGCGAGCGGCCTGTCGCTGGTTCGCGACGGGGGCGTCGCCGCGCACTGGGAGCCCAAGGCGCTGGGGCTCGAGGACACACCCACGTGCCTCGCCATCACGGGTGACCTGCTCGTGGCCGGCGCGTCGCAGCGAACGCAGGTCTTGCAGCGAGACCCCGAAGGCCTCCTCACGCCGCGCGGCTCTTTGGGTCACAGGGCCGCTGGCCTCGCGGCGGCGGGGACACGGGTCGTCGCGTTGGACGGGCGCCGGGCCTTCGTGGTGGACGTGTCCCAGCCAGACGCTCCCGCCTTGGTCGCCGCGCGCGAGGGCCCGGATCTCGCCGACGCCCGCGCCGTGGTGGTCGTCGGGCGGCGCGCGGTGGTCGCCGGCTTCCAGGCGAACGCCGTTGTGGCCCTGGATCTCGACACCCCGGACCTGGCGCTCGTCGGTCGTGTCGAAGGCGCCCCCGGCCTCACGCGGCCGGACGCGTTGGCCGTGCTGGACGACCAGCACGTCGCGGTCGCCGGTTTCTGCGACAACGCGATCGCCGTGGTGGGCGTGGGCCCGGACGGCTTGACCTGGCTCACGGCCTGGGAGCCGAGCGGGCTCTTCCTGGAGACCGGGCCGGCCAGCGAGTGCCCCACGGGCGAGGCCCCCGACGCCTTCATCCACCCGGGCGCTCTCGCAGCCAACGGGGAGCACCTCCTGGTGATGACTGGGGCTCGGCGGTACTTCGCTGCGGAGTGGCTGCGGTGGGACGGCGTCTCGCTGGTGCCGGAGGGGCCCGTGGTCGAGCAACCGCCCACCTTCGATGGCAGCGGCATGGACTACATCACCGACCCCACGCCGGCCCCGGTGCCGTTCGACCCGATGAAGCTGAGGGGGCTGGTCAGCGCCACCGCCGCAGGCACCCACGTCGCTGCGGCCAGCGCGATCTCCAACGCGCTGGCGCCGCTCACTCCGGAGGACACCGGGGACTTCTTGCAGCGCGGTCAAGGCGGCGCAGGCGGGCTCACGTGCGTCGCGGGCCTGGCGTTGTCCCCGGACGGCACCGAGCTGTTCACGGCGTCGCGGTGCGTCCCGGAGGTGGGGCACCTCCAAGTCGACGGCGCGCGGGGCACCCTGGCGCCCCTGCCGACGGTGCCTCTACCGAACGCGGGACCGTACGACCTCGTAGCGGCCGTGGCGGCGCCCAACGCCAACACGCTCGTCGTAGTGTCGGCCTCGCCCACGGCGGAGGCAGGTGGCGCGGTGACGGTGTTCGCGCGTCAGGGGGCGGAGCCGTTCGCCATGGAAGCCGCGTTGACCCTGCCTGGCTGCGACGGGAAGCGAGCTTTCCCCGTGGGGCTCCTGACGCTGGGTGCAGACCTCTATGTGGCTGACTTCCAGAGGGAGGGCAGCTCCTGTGTCCATCACGTGCGCCGCGGCCCGGCGGGCTTGGAGCTGGAGGCTGGCGTAACCAGCCCGGACATCGCCGGCATCGAGTCGTTCGATGCCACCGCGGACGGCCGCCACGTGTACGCCGCGTGTTACGTGGCGGAGGGCGTCACGGCGTATACACGGGAGCCCGAGACGGGCGCCCTGACTCTGCTGAGCCGCTTCGTGCGATCCGACACGCGGGGCGCCGAGTTCGTGGCGCTGTCGCCTGACGAGCGTCAGCTCTATGTGACCAGCCCGGTCGAGTCGACCCTGGTGGTTTACGACCGCGATTCGGCGGGAATCCTGACCTGGCTCCAGACGCTGGACGCGAACGCCGCGCCAATGCGAGACGCAGCGGGCCTCACGGTGCTGCCAGGGGGAGAGCAGGTCCTCGTGTCGGCGCGCGCCTCCGACGCCCTGTTGGCGTTCGACCGGGGGCTCGACGGCCGCCTCGAGCTCTCTCAGGCGGTGGAGGGGCTGTTCGACTGGCCCAACGCGGTGGTGGCGGCGCCGGACGGGCGTCACGTGTACGTCGCGGCGGTGAAGTCCAGCGGCGTCACAGTGCTACGGCGCGGCGGCGATGGCTGCGGCGGGGAGTGCCCCTAGAAGCCGGACGACCGCTCCCCACCGGAGCCCCCATCTCCCCGCGATCCCAGGGGGACGGTGGGCCGTGATCCCAACGGGGCGCAGCGCGTCGCGGCTGTTGACGCCTTCATGGCGATCCGTTAGGACTTCGCGCGCTGAATGGTCGTTCATTCAGGTGCAGGAGCCCCTCCCGTGGCGCAGCGCAACAAGGCCCCCGACAAGCGCGACCGCATCCTCCAGGCTGCCGTGCGCGTCTTTGCGCAAAAGGGCTTCTACGTCGCGCGCGTGGCCGACGTCGCGCGCGAGGCCGGCGTCGCCGACGGCACGATCTACCTCTACTTCGAGAGCAAGGAGGCCCTGCTGCAGGGTCTCTTCGAAGAGAGCATGGACCGCATCCTCGACATGATGCGCGAGCTCGGCGGCGAGGGTCTGCCTCCCGCGGAGCGCCTCCTGCAGTTCTTCGAGCGTTATGCCCAGTTCACGGAGGAGGAGCCCGAGCTGGCCGAGGTGCTCACCGTGCAGCTGCGCGAGTCGGGCAAGCTCATGAAGCAGATCGCCACGAAGCGCTTTGGCGAGTTCCTGCACCTGCTCATCGGGCTCATCGAGGACGGCCAGCGTACGGGCGCCTTCCGCCAGGACCTGAGCGCACGAACGGTGGCTCGTGCCATGTTCGGGGCGCTGGACGAGCTGTCGCTCTCCTGGGTCATGTCTGACGCGCGCTGGCGCCTCAAGGACTCGTGTCGCGAGCTCCTCGACGTGTTCCTGCGCGGCATGAGCGCGTCGGCAGAAGCCGCGAGACTCGAGGGGCTCACACCGGGCCCCGTATCGGATACCTCCGCGCGCACGGTGCGCGCGGAACGACCTCAGAGCGCGCAGGGTCCCACCCCGGCGAAGACGGAGCACTGACGTGAAGATTCTGGTCACGACGAAGCGGGTCAGCGACCCGGGCGCGAAGATCAAGCTGAAGCCGGACGGCTCCGGCGTCGTTGAAGACGGCGTCGACATGAAGCCCAACCCGTTCTGCGAGAACGCGATCGAGGCGGCGATTCAGCTCCAGGAGAAGCACGGCGGCGAGGTCGTCGTGGTCACGGTCGGCGGCGCGGACGCAGAGCAGACGCTGCGCGCGGCGCTCGCCATGGGCGCGGATCGCGGGATCCGGATCGAGGGCAGCGACACGGCGCTAGACGGCGACCTCGTCGCGCGCGCGCTCGCCAAGCTGGTCGAGAAGGAGCAGCCCGACCTCTTCCTGCTCGGGAAGCAGGCGGTCGACGGCGACTCGAACCAGGTGGGTCAGCTGCTCGCCGAGTACCTGGGCTGGCCCCAGGCCACGTTCGCGTCAGCCATCGAGCTCACGGCCGGCGGCAAGTCCGCCAAGGTGGCGCGCGAAGTGGATGGCGGGATCGAGACCCTGGAGTTCGACCTCCCGGGCGTGATCACTGCCGACCTTCGCCTGAACGAGCCGCGGTTCGCCTCGCTCCCCAACATCATGAAGGCGAAGCGCAAGACGATCGACACCACGACGTTGGCGGCCCTGGGCGTCGACTCGACGCTCAAAGTGCGCACGCTCGGCCTGGAGGCCCCTCCGGGTCGCCAGTCGGGCAAGAAGGTGGCCGACGTGGCGGAGCTGGTCGCGAAGCTCCGCTCCGAAGCCAAGGTCCTCTGATCGATCTCGAGCCACCGGAGAGTTCCCATGAGCATCCTCGTCGTCGCTGAACAGTCCAATGGCCAGGTGAAGAAGGCTACGTACGCCGCCCTCACCGCCGCCCGCGAGATCGCCGGAGCCACCGGCCTTCCCCTCCACCTCCTCGCCCTGGGCGCGGGCGCTGCAAACGCAGCGGCCGAGCTCGCCGGATACGGGGCGGCCTCCGTGGTTCACGCGGATGACGCCGCCCTCGCCGGGGGCCTCGCCGCCCCCTGGGGCGCGGCGATCGCCGCCGTCGCCCGCGAGCTGGGCGCAACCTGGGTCGCGATCCCGTCCACCACCACCGGCAAGGACGTGCTGCCCCGCGCCGCCGTCCGTCTCGGCGCCGGCGTCGCCTCCGACATCGTGGCCATCAAGGCCGCCGGGGGGTCGGTGGGGCTCGTACGCCCGATGTTCGCGGGGAACGTCCTCGCCACCGTGGCGATCGACACGCCCGTGAAGGCGGTCACCGTGCGCACCGCGGCGTTCGCCACGGCTGCGCCCACCGGCGGCAGCAGCCCCGTCAGCGCGTCTGCCGGCGCCGCCGAGGCAGCACGCGGCGCGGCCGGGAAGGCCCGCTTCGTCAGCTTCGCAGCGTCCGGTGGCGATCGCCCCGAGCTCACCGAGGCCGACGTGGTGGTCGCGGGCGGCCGCGGACTCAAGAGCGCCGAGAACTTCAAGCAGGTCATGGAGCCGCTGGCCGACTCGCTGCGCGCGGCGATCGGCGCCTCTCGCGCCGCTGTAGACTCCGGGTACGCGCCCAACGACTACCAGGTGGGCCAGAC
>SXOO01000076.1 GCA_005776725.1 Pseudomonadota bacterium
GAGCCGCCGATGTCGGAGAAGCCGTTGGTGCAGCCGGGGGCCTTGCCGCCCTCGACGCCGCCGCCCGCGCCGCCACCGCCGCCGCCACGACCGGGCGTCCCTGACGCCCCCGGAGCGCCGCTAGCGCCCTGCCAGTTGCCAGCCGTCACGGTCCCAGCGGTGGCGGGGCCCGCGGCGCCACCGCCGCCGTTCGAACCCGAGCTCCCGTTCTGTCCATCGAGGGACGCGGTGCCGTTCGGGCAGGTCTGTTTGTTCTGTGGGGCGATGCAGGCGCAGGCCGGCGCGAAGCACGCCGACGTGAGCGCATCGCACCCACCGAGGCCCCCCGCGCCACCACCAGGCGCATTGACCCCTGACGTCGTCACGGTCTGCGCCCCGGTCGGGTTGCCTACGGGGCACCCCGCGCAGGCTTGCCAGCTCTCGTCCCAGTCGGGGCAGTCTGCCTTGCCCCCCGCCCCGCCGGAGACGTTCACGCCGCCGCACGTGAGGCTGCCCGCTGCGCCGCCATTGCTCTCGGCGTTTCCGGCGGCTTTGCAGGTCTGCGCGCACTCGAACTTCCCGCCGGGCTCGTGCGCATTGGCGCCCCCGGCCCCGTCGAGACCATCGGTCCCACTCGCGCCGTTGGCACCCGCGCTCCCCGGACCGCCGTAGCCTGCCCACACCACGTTGTTGGTGAGCGAGAGCGACGTGTCGCTGCCCGAGACCCAGATCCCGTAGCTGTTCTCGCCGGGACCCGTGGCGCTCTCGCCGTAGACCACGAAGCCGTCGAACACCGTGGCTTTCCCCGTGATGTTGGACGCGATCACGGTCTTCCGGTGGCCCGAGGCGGTCTGGCCGAAGATCGCCGTGAGGTTCGTGCTGGGATCGCGGGTCCAGGTCGTTGGGTTGTAACCGCCGTACACGTTCTTCCCGGCGACCAGCGTGACCGTCTCGTTATACGCGGCGGCCGCGACGAGCACCTTGGAGCGGCCGGTCGCCCCGGCGGCCGTGAGCCCGCCGGCGATCGTGGCGCAGGGCCAGGTGCCCGCCAGCGCGTCGTAAGGCGCGAGGCCGCAGCCGGATCCGTCCGCGGCGTGGGTGTCGGTGGCAGAGACGTAGATGGCGTCCGGGTCTTGGAGGAACTCGCAGCCATCGGTGGGCACGAGGTTCACGTCCACCCAGCTGCCGCCGGTACACGCCGCGTTCGTGTCGCCCGCCTTGCAGCACTTCATGAGGCACTTCGGAGCCCCGCTGGCGTCGCAGATGCCGTAGGCGTTCGGCAACCCGAAGATGCTGGTGCAGTCGGTGTAGCAGTTCCCGCACGCGGCGTGCGTGTTGTACTTCCCGCCGCTCATCCAGCCCTCGTCGGTGGTGGTGTCGCAGTCGTTGTCGACGCCGTCGCAGGTCTCCGTGCCTTTCGCGCCCGGGACCGCGTTGCACACGGTCTTGGTTGGGTCGGCGCTGTCACAGACCCCCACGCCGAACCGGAGGCACGCCCCGACGCCCGCGGTGCAGACAGTGCCCTTCCCGGAGAAGGGCTCATCGGTGCTGCCGTCGCAGTTATTGTCGAGGTTGTCGCAGACCTCGGTGCCCGGCGTGCCCGGCTGTACGTTGCAAATGGTGGCCGCTTTGGGCGCGGCGGGGTCACACACTCGCACCCCCGCCTTCAGACAGACGCCCTTGCCAGCAGTGCACGTGGTGCCCTTGTCGGCCCACGTGGCGCCCTCGTCGGTCTGCGTATCGCAGTCGTCGTCGAGGCCGTTGCACTCCTCGGCGCTGCCGCTTCCGGCCTTGGCGCCACACACCAGGGCCCCTCCGGGGTTCGCGGGATCACAGCCGAAGGTCCCGACGGTCTGGCACACGCCGGCTCCCGCCGTGCACACGGTGCCCTTGTTCGTCCACGCAGGCCCTTCGTCCGTGAGGCCATCGCAGTCGTTGTCGAGGCCGTCGCACACCTCGGTCTTCGTGGCTCCCGCCACCGCGGTGCATGCCACGCCGGAGGGCGAGCAGTCGTTGATGCCATAGGTCAGGCACTGGCCGACGCCCGCGGAGCAGACGGTGCCCACACCGAGGCCCTCGTCCACCTGGTCGTCGCAGTCGTCGTCTTTGTGGTTGCACGTCTCGACCGCCGGCGCAGGCCCCACGCACACCAGCGCAGCGCTGCCGGCAACGCAGTTCTTCACGCCGCCGCAGGAGCCGAAGGCGTTGCTCACGGTGCACGGGTCGCCCCGCCCCGGGACGTCGTCGATCACGGCGTCGCAGTCGTTGTCTTTGCCGTCGCACACCTCGTCGCCGGGCGCCGTGGCCGAGCACGCCGACCACCCGGCGCTGGGATCGCAGCTCTGAACGCCGTAGCACGAGCCGCTTGGCCCGCTGTTCACGCAGCTGCGCACCACGCCAGCGTCCTTCGCGACGAGGCAGGTGCAGGAGCCGGTGACCGGCAAACACTGCTTCTTCCCGCCCGCTTGCGGCGTACAGGCATAACCAGACGGGCACTGGCCCTCCGGATTCCCGTGTGCGTTGCCAGCGGCGCAGTCGCGGGCGCAGTACTTGGCGTTATCGAGCGAGACGCACATGTCCCCGGGCGAGCCACAGCTGGCGTCGCTGACGCAGGGCACGCAGAGGGCGTCGGTGAGCGGAAGACAAGCCAGCGGGCTGGCGGCGTAGTACCCGGAGTCACACTCCTCCACCTGGCACCGGGCCTTACCGGCGACCAGCTGGCAAGACGCGGTGGCGTTGGGGAGGGTGCCGTCACAGGCGATCCCGCAGGCGCCGCAGTGTTGCCCGTGCAGGTACTGCCCGGTGGCCGGGTCCCGGACGCCGTTGTCGACGACGCCGTCGCAGTCGTTGTCGGCGTAGTCACACACCTCTTCGGCCGGAGTCGCGGCGTCACACCACCAGTCCACGGACGAGAGTCCGGGACCGTCATCAGAGCACCGCCACTGGCCCGCGCAGGTGCCATGCGCGTTCGTGGTCGCGCAGGGGCTTTGGGGCGGCGGGACGCCGTCGTCCGCGGCGCCGTTGCAGTCGTCGTCTTTGCCGTTGCAGGTCTCTGGCGAAGGCGTAGCCGCCGTGCACTGCGACCAGCCGACCGCCGAGTCGCAGATCTGGCTGCCGTAGCAGGTCCCCGCGGCGTTCGTGGCGCTGCACGCGCGAGTGGCGCCGCCGTTCTTGGCGCCGCAGACGCAGGACCCGGTGACGGGGACACAGCGCTCCCCGCCCTCCACCGCCTGACACGAGAAGCCCTCACCGCACGCTTTCGCCGCGGCGCCGCAGGGGCTGGCGCAGACCTGCTGCCCGTCGAGTGTGAGGCAGGTCCCGCCGAAGCAGTCCGAGTCCGCGGAGCACGCCTGGCACGAGACGTCGGGGGGAAGGGCGCACTGGAAGTCGTTGACCTTGGAATAATCGGGATCGCAGGTGTCGACCACGCAGATGGGCGATCCGGCGGTGCCCCCGCAGCGCCCGGTGCCGTGCGGGAACTTGGCCGCGCAGGCGTTGCCGCAGGTCCCGCAGTGCACGTCCGTGGAGAACACCCCGCCGGCGTCCTTGAAGTCCTCGTCCACGAGGCCGTCGCAGTCGTTGTCGTCGAAGTCACAGGTCTCCGGGGCCGGCGTGCGCCCCTGGCAGACCCAGCCCTTGGCTCCGAGACACGCGCGGACACCGGGGCACGAGCCCACGCCAGCCACCTCATTCGCGCAGGCCTCGGCCTCGGCGAGGCCATCGTCGATCAGGCCGTTGCAGTCGTCGTCGATCCCGTTACAGGTCTCGGGCGCCGGGACCGACGCGGAGCAGGCGCCCCAGCCGGACGCCGCGTCGCACGCCTGAACGCCGAAGCAAGTGCCCAGGTCCGAAGAGGACACGCACGAGCGCTTGCCGCCATCGGCGCCAGGGCGACAGGTACAGCTGCCTGTGGTGGGCTCGCAGTACCCCGATTGGCAGTCGAACCCCTCGAGGCAGTCGTCGGCGCTGCTGCAGCTCGGCGTACAGCGCGGCTCTCCGTCCACCTGGCGACACGCCCCACCGGGACAGTTGGTGTCCACGGCGCAGGGCGTGCAGTACTTCACGAACCGGGGGAGGCAGAGGAAGGCGAGGTCGTCGCTGCCGCTGTTGATCGCCTTGCAGTCGTAGCCTTCTGGGCACTCTGAGATGCAGGTGTCCGTGCACACGAAGCCCACTTGAGCCTCGACGCAGTATCCGGACTCGCACTCGCCGTTGCCCTGGCAGGGGGCACCGAACGTCCCGGGGGCAACCACCACATCCTCGATGGGCTGGCCCAGATCTTGGCCGGGTCCGACAACGGTATCCGGCCTCGTGGTGTCGATGCTCGGAAGGTCGAGCTGCCCGCCGCCGTCCACTGGATCGGGCGTGCTGTCCTCGGAGGCGGCACACGACAGCGCGAAAGCGCACGACACCAGCAGCTTGAGCCGCATGCGAACCTCATCTCCGCGGCTACCCGGCCTCGGAACAACACGTTTTTCTCGGCTACCACCCACACGCCATGCTGCCACGGCCCACCCGGGCCAAGCAACCGAGACCACTCGAGCGAACCCTCGGCGCCAACGACTGTCAGGGCTCTCGCAGGCGTGAGACGGCTCGCAGGTAGGCGATCCGGAACGGGCCCGGTGCTGTCACGCCCACCGCCAGGAGGCTGTCGCGGTCGACCGGGTCTTCGAAGAGCTGCGCGTCAGTGGGTTCCACGACGTCGCGTGTCGCCATCCAGGCGCGCTGGCGCTCCACCAGGCCGCGAACTACGCCTTCACCGGGCCAGGGCAACCAGGCGTCCGTGGACCCGGAGCGGGCGGCGGCGAGCAGGGCCGGACCGAAGCGAGCGTGCAGCACCTCGTCGCGCGCGATGTGACGGAGGACGTCGCGAAAGCCCGAGGGCGGCAGGGCTCGAACCGCGTGTCGGAGCAGCGCGTGCGCCACCACCTCGCCGCAGGCGTACGTCCCCACGAGCAGCTCGATGAGCTGCGCTTCGAGGGGCTCGGTGCTGCGCTCCTGGCGCAGCTCATCGAGGTCGAAGACCACCGAAGGGGCCCCGCCAAGGGCCTCTACGGCTGCAGCGCAGGCGCCGGCGTGGCGCTGCTCGTCCAAGAGCATCCGCAGCGCCAGCTCCTGTACGTCCCGGGGCGCGGTGAGGTCCACCAGGAGCCCGTGGAGCTTCCGGACGATCATCACGCCCACGTACTCCGAGCGGGCGCGGTCGGTCCACGTCCTGATGGCCACGTGGCGGGCGCGGTCCGAAAGCAACGGCGGCTCGAGCCTCGGACCCTGGTAGAGCGCGGCGCGAAACACCGGATCCGCGACGCCGCTGTGGTCGAGATCGAGGGTGAGCTCCTTCATCGGCCGCTCGCGCGCTCCCAGACGGCAGGTAGGCCGATCTTCACGAAGTTCCCGTACCCGTAGCCCGGGTACTGGGCCTCGATCGTGGCGCGTAGCCGCGCCAGCACCTCGGGGGTGGAGGGACCGGTGGGCCGCTCGGCCCGTACTGTCTGCCAGACGAACCGCAGATAAGACGACTGCGCCGCGAGGAGCTCGGGGCCACCCGAGGGGCCACGGCCCACGTGGACGTGCGCCGCGCCGAGCGCGCCGACGCGGGCGAGCGTGTCCAACCACTCGGGGATGAGGCCCAGCTCGGTCCAGGCGTGGTGCCCGTTGGAGACCATGTCGCCCACGAAGACGTGGTCCTCATAGGTGACCGCCACGTGCGCGCGGCTACAGCCCACCCCCAAGACATGCAGCCCCAGCTTCAGCCCGGCCACCTCGAGCGGCTGACTCACGTTGCCGAACGCCTCGAGCGCCGGGGCCTCGGCGGGATAGTCGGGCGCGTACTTCTCGAAGAACCACTTCTTCCTCAGCGCGTGCACCTCGGGGACCAAGGCCACCACTTGCTCGCTGGTGATGACGCGGATCTCGCGCTTGCGGAGGGCGTGCGCCCCGTTGAACTTGTCCGGATTGGCGTGGAGCACGATCGCCAGCACCACCTTCTTGCCCGTGGCGCGCTCTGCGGCAGCGATAGCGCGCTCGCCCACCTCCGGCAGGAACTGTGTGTCGATGAGGACGACGCCGTCCGGCCCTTCGATCCAGTGTGTGTTGGTCTCGAATACGAAGGGCTTCGAGGTGAACGTGCCTACGGGGCCAGTGAGGAGTGAGGCGACGAGCAAGGAGATCATGCGGGCGTTGTATCCCACGCCCAACCCGCTCACCAAGACCCATCGGGGCAGTGATGGCGCGGCCGCGATGGCGAAGTAGTTGACATCATTGAGTCATTCAACCACGCTGCCCAGATGGTGAGCGACGAATGATCCTCGTTAGTCCCTCCTCAGTCGACCTCCGTCGGTCAGCTGAGCTCAGCGCGGCGCACGTTTGTGTCCTCGACGCCGAAGATCGCCTGGTGTGGGTCAACCCCGCTTGGGAGCGGTTCGCTCGCGAGAACGGCGGCGAGAGCGTGCTCGAGCGGTGGCCGCCCGGGAACCTCTACCTGTCCGCCGTGCCGGAGGTCCTCCTGCCCTTCCTGCGAGACGCGTTCAAGCGGGTACGAGCAGAGCAGGCGGTCTTCGAGCACGAGTACGAGTGCTCCTCGCCCACCCAGCTACGACGATTTCAGATGGACGTGAGACCGCTCGACCAAGGGGCGCTCCTGGTCACACACACTCTCCGCCACGAGGCGCCCTTGGGTCGCGACGCGGAGCCCGCGCTACTTGCCCTGTATGAGGGTGAAGAGGGCATCGTGACTCAGTGCTGCCATTGCCGGCGCACTCGACGCAGCGACACAGGGAAGGCCGTGTGGGCGTGGGTGCCGCAGTGGGTCCAGCAACCATTGCCGGGGACGAGCCACGGGCTGTGCGACATCTGCCTGGAGTATTACTACCCGCAAGCCTGACCCGCGCGAGTCGAACGTTCGAGAGAGAGAGAGCCAGCGGACCGGCCCGACTCAGCCCGGGCGCGGGACCACCGCGTCCACGGCCCCCTGCACCTCGAGGGCCCAGTAGAGCGGGAAGGGCAGGAACGCCGGGCCTACACGAAATACCTCCCAGCCCAACAACAAGTCCTGGCTCCCGGCATTCACGGCCACCAGCGGCGTACAGCCGAGGCGAGCCGGGTCGGTCATTGGGTTTCCGGCGCTTCCGTAGTCGAGGTAGTGGGCGCCGCGCCACCCCTTGGGGAAGCGCAGCCCGCCGGTCTCGCGGACGCGATAGTGTCCAAAGGTGAGCTGTCGCCCATGCGCGGTCCGCTTCGGGACCTGAGGTCCCCTCACGCCGTACTGCTCCATCTTCACGTTCCAGCCGCGTACCTCCCCAGGGCCGTCCGACACGAACGTCTTGCGGAACGTATGCCAGAGGAGCTGGCGCGCCCACTCGGGCAGGCTCAGGTCCACGCCGAGGTACTGCCGTCCCGCGAGCCGAGCGAGATCGAGCGGGTGCCCCTCGCACAGCACGCGGTGGAGCTGGCGGCTGTCCATCTGCATCAGGTCTTCGAGGATCATGGGGGGCTCCGGAGGGCACGGCGCGCGCACATCGTCGCCAGCGCCATGATGGGGATCTGGGGGTTCACGCCGGTGGACGTGGGGAACACGCTCGAGTCGGCGACGTAAAGGCCCTGGACGGCGTGGTGGCGGAAGTCGGGTCGGACCACGCTCTGCTGCGGATCGGAGCCCATCCGGCATGTGCCGAACATGTGAGTGATCGCGGCCGTATACGCTCCGGCGAAGCGCGGACCGCTCGCCTCGAGCGCCACGAGGTCCGCGACCTTCGATGTCCGCGCCACGGCGCCGCGGACACCCGGGTCCACGAAGTCGGCGCCTGCCGCGAGCATCATCTCGCCCATGACCCGGAGGCCGCGGCGGAACAGCGCCACGTCGCGCGCCGAGGGGCTGAACAACACCACCGGGTGCCGGCCCATGCGCAAGACGCGGCCACGCGCCTCGGCGCGTACCGCGGCGCCCCAGTCGAGCTGGTGGTCCATGTCGTCGAACTCGCGCGAGAGCTCCCTCCCCACCCCGCGGAGCCGCCCGGCCAGGACCGCCGTCCCGAAGCCCAGCGCCTCGAACTTGAGCCCCTCGTGGCGCAGCCCGATCACCTCGTGGCCCTGCGTGGCGCCCTCCCACATCCGCACGGGCTCGGGGAACCGCCCGGCCATGGAGACCCCGGGGTGACACTGGAAGTTCTGCCCTACGGGGCCGTGCCGAAGCCCGTTGGCCATCAGCAGCACGGGCGTCTGGATGGCGCTGGCCGCCAGGACCACAGAAGCCGCCTTGACGCGCACCGAGTGGCCCGCCGGCGTGACACCGCGCACACCCACGCAGCGCCCTCGACTCAGGTCCAGCTCGCGCACCTCGACGGCGCTGACCACCCGGGTGCCCGCGGCCTCTGCGTCGGCGAGCAGCGTCGCGTCCACCGACAGCTTCCGACCGTTTGGGCAGCCCTGCATACACCGACCCAGGCCCTCGCAGCCCGACACGTTGCGACGGATCGGGCGATGCTCCAGCCCCAGCGCCTCGGCACCCCGCGCCAGGAGCTGGTTCTTCCGGCCCGCGATGGTCGGGTCGGTCGGTCGCACGTTGAGGCGCGTCTCCAGCGAGTCCGTGACCGCCTCGAGCTCGTCCCAAGGCAGCGCGTCCCGAAGCGCGGGGTCTGCCGTCAGCCACTCGTCGTACACGTCGCGCGGGAGCCGCCAGCAGATCGCGCCGTTGATGGGCGAGCTGCCCCCGACCATCCGACCCTGGACATAGGGCGCGGGCATCGGCCCCAGCACCACCGATGCGCCCAGGTCCCGATACATCAGCGCCATCGCGTCGAAGGAGGCGAGCGGAAAGTCTGGCGGTTCGAACCAGCGGCCGGCCTCTACCACCACGACGGCGGCGCCCAGCGCAGCGGCCTCCCTGGCGAAGGCGGCGCCAGCGACCCCGCTGCCCACCACGACCACGTCCGCGGTGAGCTCCAGCGGCCCCCGGAGCGTCGCGCCGTCGAGCCGCCGGGTCATTCGGTGCCGCCCGGGGAGCCCCGAAAGTGCGCGAGGCAGGCCACGATCTTCGCCGCGTCGACCAGCTGCCCGAGACCGGGAACGGCGTGCGCGCGGACGAGGAAGGCGTCCCGCTGATCCGGGTGGAGCGCCTCGAGGGGGCGGCCGTAGCGCAGGATGGGGAGGGCGCCCAGCGTGACCACCGCCACACGAAGCGCGGTCTTGAGTATCGGGGGCGCGAGGGCGTCGAAGCGCGCCCAGAAGTCGTCGAGGTCGGGAGTTTCGCGCGCGATGACCGCGGTGATCAGCGCGTCCCGCCATCGGCGCTCGAGCTCAGTCACGGACCAGCTTGCCCATCTCGACGTACTCGCGATTCCCGGCGCGGCAGAGCACGTCCATGGTCATGACGCCGGCCTCGGCAGCGGCCATGGCGGCGCCACGAAGAATGATGTTCTTCACGTGCGCGCCCGGGACCTCGAAGCGCGCCGCGAGCTCCGCGAAAGAGACGTCCCGACCCAGGGGAGCCTCCGGCGGCATCATGCTCCGAAACAGTCGCTCTCGCTCCGCCGCGTTGGGGAAGGGGAACTCGACCTTGAAGCGGATGCGCCGCTTGAACGCGTCGTCGATGTGGTCTGGGTTGTTGCTGGTGAGGATGCAGATCCCGTCGTAGGTCTCGACCCGCTGCAGGAGGAAGTTGACCTCCAGGTTGGCGTAACGATCCACGGAGCTCGTGACCTGCGTCCGCTTGCCGAAGAGCGAGTCGGCCTCGTCGAAGAGCAGGATGGCCTGAGCGCGCGCGCCTTCGTCGAACACGCGCCCGAGGTTCTTCTCGGTCTCGCCGATGTACTTGTCCACGATGCGGGAGAGATCGATCTGAAACACCTCCATCGCGAGCTCGGTGCCCATGATGCTGGCCGCCATCGTCTTGCCCGTGCCCGGGGGCCCGAAGAACAAGCACGCCACCCCACGCCCGTACGCGAGCTTGCGCCCGAAGCCCCAGTCGCCTGTGATCTTGTCGCGGTTCCGAACGAAGCTCACCAGCTCCTTGAGACCGGTGGCGGTCTTCTCCGGCACCACGAGGTCCGACCACGCGAAGCCCCGGAGCACCGCGTTCGCGACGGAGCCGAGGCGGTGACCGAGGTGGTCACGGATCGCCGGCAACACCACGGCTGGCGTGAGCTGAAGCGCGCGGCCGCGCCGCTTCGGGACGTCGAGGCTCTGGGCGATCTGCTGGATCGCGCCGCCCGTGAGCGCGTAGCGCTGCACCAGGTCGTCCACGGTGAAGGTGTCGCTGAAGACCGCGTCCGGGAGCGCCGCCAGCCACAAGCGCCGCTGCTGCTCGGGCGTCGGGTGCGGCATCCGCACCTCGGCGATGCCAGGGAACTTCACGAGGAGGGCGCTGGGCCGCTGGGTGGCCGTGAAGAACAGGGGGCCCGCATGCGCCGCCAGGGCCTGGCTGAGCGCATCGAGGCGAGCGGTGTTCTCGAGGTGCTGCGCCTCGGTGATCACCGGCACGGCGCGCTGTAGGCGGGCCTCGCGAAAGAAGGCGATGAGCGCGCCGCGGTTGTCGTGCGGACCGGGCTCGGGGGGGAGCTCCAGCGTGAGGACGGGGCGGCCCACGGCGTTCGCGGCGGCCTGGCAGATCGAGCGGCGCCCGGACCCGGGTGGTCCGTGAACCAGCACGTGCGCGCCAGCGAGGCCCCGCCGAAAAGCCGCGGTGAGCTGGGCTCTGGCTTCGTCTGCCACCAACACGGATTCGAGCGACCTCTCCTCGGTAGACAGCGCCCAGGGCGCCTCGACGGGGGGCGCCGTGAGTCCGAGGAGCCAGTCGCGCGGGCGCTCGGCGAGGCGCACCGGTCGATGCACGAGCGGGCGCGGGAGCGACGTGGTCTGCGGTGGCGTCACGTCCACCTCGATGATGCCCAGGCGAAACAGCGGGTGTTCGAGGCGCGCGAAGGCCCCCGCCAGCCGTTCCTGGTCGTCGTTGGTGCGGGCGAGAAGCTCCACGAGGAAGCCTACGTCGGGCTGCTTCTTCGTGAAGTCGCACCACGCGTGGCACATCGAGCGCGCGAACTCGGGCTCCACCTCGGCCAGGAGGAGCACGCGCAGTGCGTCGACCAGTAGCGGGTCGGTCGCCCCGAACGCGTCGGCCAGCTCGTCGAGCGTGGTCGGCGACTCGGCGGCGCGCTCGGCCAGCTCGGCGCGCAGCTCGGCCTCGCGCTCGGCCAACGTGTCGAGCGCCGTGCCGGTGAGCTTGGGCTCGTCCGAGCGCGCAGTGCCCGTGTCGATGAGCCAGGCGTCCACCTCGCGGCGGTGGACGTAGAGGTCGGACCACGTGGGCTTCTGGTACCTCGGGGCGTAGCGCTGCAGGTGGCGTTCGAGCCAGAGCTGGCAGAGCGCGCGGGCGTCGTCGAGCGGGCTTCTCACAGCGCCCACGATATCGCGGCGCCGCGGTGCCGTCTCCGGCTCCTTTGAGATCGCGCTTCCCGCTCGTCTCTTCTTGCGGTACTTGGGCCAGGGGGCGACAACGAGGTTCTATGACGGCGTTTCGTGCAATGTGTGTGTGTGCCTTCGTCGTGTCGAGCGCCGCTCGCGCCGACGACGGCGGCGGCGTACTCGTGGGCTACGGGCAGGCCTTTCAGACCCGCCAAGACGTGGAAGCCTTGTCGCACCTCGGGGTGATCGGGTTCGGCGGCCGGATCAACGACTCCACGATGATCCTGGCGGACTTCCAGTTCGGCATCGACGACGAGCACGGCGACCTCACGCACCTGTCGCTCAGCTTCCTCGGAGGCTACGCCATCGGTCCGGAGGCGATTACGTTCTGGGTCGGTGGCGGGCTCCGGTTCGCGCTGGACGGGTACCCGAACCCGTCAGCGGCGCTCTACGACCCTGGCGTCGGCGTCGGGATCCTCAGCCAGTTCGACGGGTACGGATTCGGCGTGGACGCCCGCGGCTGGCTGGGCATGAACTGGTACTGCGACCGAGTGACGGAGGAGATCGAGTTCGGCTTCGATCCCTACATCGAGTGGCGGCTCTACGTGTCCATCGGGGGCTTCTGAGCTCGAAGGTCGAGCTCCCCCACACCAACGGGCGAGCGCGGGTCGAGTCCAGGTACCATGAAGCGACGACCGTGGAGCCAGGTCAGCCACAACACCGGCAGGCTGAAGAGATCGGTGGGGTCCATCGTCGAACGCACCCGGCGCACCACTCCCAGCGGATCCAGTCCCGGTGACGTGGCCTCGAACCAGCGCACGAACTCCGGGGAGAGCTCGAGGAGCAGCATGAGCGCGGCAGTGAGTCCCATGGTCGAGGCGAGGAGCGCGGGGGTGAGCCCCAGCCTGCGCCGTAGCAGCACCGAGCCCAGACAACGGGCCAGGGCGCTGCAGAGCAGGGGGAAGAAGAACACCCCGGCAAAGTCCGAGAGCTTCCCCGTGAACCAGCCGGGGCCCCATCCCTTGAGGACGTGGTCGTTCAGCGCCAGCAAGGCCACGGCGCCGAGTGGCAGCGGGTTTAGAAACTCCTCGGCGGGTAGAACCGATTTCATGTGCGCCGCGGCGCGGCGTCTCCTGCTTGCGGCTGGGCCTTCGCCCAGGTATCGACGCCGGGCGCGTCGTGGGCCGGAAGCCCGGGTGAAGCGTAACAGCGATTGGGAGGGCTAGCCATGCGACGGAATCAGGTTGGGGGCGGGGGCTGCGAGCGCCGCGGCGGGGTTCGTCTGGGCGCCGGCGCGCTCCGACGATTGTCTGCGGTAGCGGAGGCCTTGCTCCTCCTGAGCTGCGTGTGGCTCAGCCTCGCCAGCTCCGACGATGAGAGTGGCGGCGGCGGGACCACCACGCCCACCCCGCCGGTCGAGACGCGCACCCCGTGTCAGACCAACGCGGAGTGTCCTGGCTTCGTATCGGGCAACCTGTGCGTGGCCCGGGCGGAGTGCGGAGTGGACAAGTTCTGCAATCAGGTCGTCGGGGTCACCTGCCCGGCCGCGAGCAACCTTTGCCAGACGCCCACCTGCGAGCCCACCACCGGCGCCTGTTTCTTCGCCGCGGCCGTCGACGGCTCGTGGTGTGACGACGGGCAGCCGTGTACCAACGCCGACGCGTGCAAAGCCGGCTCCTGCTTCGGCGCGCAAGTGTTCTGCGGCGACGGCGGACCCTGCGGCAGCACCAAGTGCAACCCGAGCACCGGCGGGTGTGACGTGGCCTACTTGCCGGACGGGTCGAAGTGCGACGACGGCTCGAAGTGCACGAACAACGACGCCTGTACTCAAGGCAGCTGCGTCGGGCTCCAGGCCAGCTGCGACGACGGTGACACCTGCACCTACGACAACTGCGACGCGAGCCTCGGTTGCGTGCACCAGTCGCAGGGGGTGGGCCAGGCGTGCGACGACGGCAATCAGTGCACCGTGCAGGACATCTGCGTGGCCGAGGGCTGCCGCGGCGTGAAGTCCACCGTGCCGTGCGAAGACGGAAACGCGTGTACGGCCGGCGACTCGTGCACCGACGGGACCTGCAAGCCCGGGGCGGTCGTCACCGGGACCTGCGACGATAGCAACCCCTGCACCATCGGCACCACGTGCACGAGCGGCCTCTGCGGCGGAGGCAGCGCGATGGTCTGCACCGACGACGGCGACCCCTGCACGTCCGATGCGTGTGTGGCAGGTCAGGGGTGCACGTACGCCCTGACAAGTGGCGCACCGTGCGTCCCCGGGAACCCGTGCGCGGCCGGTGGGCAGTGCACCTTGGAGGGCTGCCTGCCCTTCGGCGCGGTGTCCAACGGCACCGTGTGTGACGACGGCAACGCCTGCAGCTCCAAGGACAACTGCCAGTCCGGCACCTGCGTAGCCGGCGAGTACCTCGCGAACACCGTCTGCTCGGACGGGAACATCTGCACACAAGGTGAGTCATGTAACGCCGTGGGCCTCTGCGCCGGAGGCGTAGCGGTCACGTGCGACGACCAGAACGGGTGCACCGCTGACTCCTGCGACCCAGGGCTCGGGTGCTTCAATGTCCCCACCCTCGGTGAGCCCTGCGACGACCAGGACCTCTGCACGCTCGAGACCTACTGCGGGTCAGACGGCAAGTGCGCCGGCGGCTCCCCGGCGTGCCCCGCGGACGGCGACCCGTGCACCGTCGACACGTGCATCGGGGGCGGATGCAGCTACGACCTGGCCGTGGGCGCCGAGGGCTGCTCCACCGAGGTCAACTGCGGCAACGGAGTGGATGACGACGACGACGGCCTCGTGGACTGCGCCGAGCCCGGGTGTTTCCGGGCCTCACCGGCGTGCACGCTAGCGCCGCCGCCGCCTTGGAGCTACCCGCCGTCGGGCGTCTCCGCCGGCTTCGGGGCGGTTCAAGGGCCGTCTTGGGACGCCTCGTGGCAGCTGGGAGGGACCCAGGGCGAGCTGGTGTTCACCGGCGCCGGGCCCGGAAGCGCCGGGATCAGCGGCCCCCCACCCGCGACGCAGTTCGGCGAGAACCGGACGTTGGCCCAGCACTGCTGCGTGACCACGGTGAGCCCCACGGTGCTCACCTGGCTCGAGTACGTGGACTGGGACGTGGTGGAGCTGCCGATCCAGCGCTCTGTGGAGGTGTTTACCAAGGGCACGCTCGGGCCTGTGGCGTACCAGTCCCACTCACTGCCCCTCGACCTCCCCGCTCAGGGTCGGTGGGTACGCCGCCAGGTCGACCTGCCCACCGGCAGCACAGTGGGCTTCGCGTTTCAGCTGCACTTCGTCACGGAGGCCCCCAACGCGGATCCCGGCGCCGGCTGGTTGATAGACGACGTCCACGTGCTCACGCCCGAGAGCTGTTCGGGCGGGGCAGACACCAACGGTGACGGCAACATCGGCTGCAAAGACCCGACGTGCCGGCAGGCCCCTGAGTGCGCCGAGTCCGTCTGCGACAACCTCGCCGACGACAACGGAGACGGCTTCACGGACTGCGACGACCAGGACTGCTCGGCGGCTCCTAGCTGCCAGTGACCCACGAGCAACCGCTGCCGGCGGCGGGAGTGCGCTCGCTGGCCGCGAAGCGCGCGGGCTGGGCCGTCGCCGCGGGCGCACTGTTCTTCCTTTTACCGTCGCTCGGCGAGGGCAGCCTCTTCGACTCGGACGACGCGATCTACGCCCAGATGGCGCGCGAGGCGCGGGCGGCGGGCGACCTGGTCGACAACCGCTGGTGCGGTGTCGTGCAGTTCGAGAAGCCGCCGCTGCTCATCGCGGCGCTTGCCGGCCTCACGGCGCTCCTCGGAGAGGCCGAGTGGGTGCTGCGCCTCCCCGCGGTGTTCGCGTTCGTCATCTGCCTGACGGCGCTGTTCTGGCTGGCGGTGGGGCTCGGTCGCTCGCCCATGGAGGCCGTGGTGGCGGCCGTTCTCATGGGGACCACGGCGCTCGCGGTGTTGTCCGCGCGGCGCGTCATGACGGATCTCCCCATGCTGGCCGGGCTGCTCACGGCGGCGGCCGCCGCCGTACACGGGCGCGCCGGGCTCACGGGGCTGGGCCTGGGCCTCGCCGGGCTGGCAAAAGGCGTGGCGGCGGGCCCCCTGGGCCTGCTCGCGCTCGTCGTGCTCTGGCGGACGGCCGGCCCGCGGCGCGCGGCGACGGCGCTAGGCGTGGCGATCGCGGTGGTGGCGCCGTGGGTGATAGCGATCACGTGGCGGCACGGCGCGGCAGCGTGGGAGGGCCTCGTGGGTTACCACGCAGTGAGCCGAGCCACCGCGAACGTGGTGCCTGGGCTCTCGGCCGGGCAGCTCCTGGCGCTGCTGGCCGAAGAGTGGGTCCTGGTGTGCGCCGGGGTGGCGGGCTTCGCCGTGTCGCTCTCGAGGCGCACGGCCGACGGAGCAGCGTCCTTCGCCTCAGCCACCTTCGCGCTGGCGTGGCTGGTGGTGGCGCTGGCCCCGGTGTTGCTCTCTTCCACTCGACTCATGCATTACCTGCTACCCGCCCTGCCCGCGCTGGCGCTCCTGGCGGCTGGGCTGCCACGACCCCGTCTGCTCGCCCCCGCGTTGGGGGTGCTCGCCTTGGCCGCGGGACCAGGCACGCTCGCGTACTGGCTGGAGCCTGACTTCGGCCCGCACACCAAGCGCGCCGGCCGCACCATCGCCGCCGCGGCCGGCGAGGCGCCGGTAGTGGCTTGGAACCTCACCGACCAGGCGCTCACCTGGTACGCCGGGCGGTGCGTCCCGATGGTGGCCACCGACCCGGTGTTCCGTCAGGTTCAGGAGGCGGTGCTCATGAACCAGCGCGCAGGCGTCGTGCTGCACGAGGCTCCCCGGGGGGCCTGGCTGGTGGCGTCGCGCGACGGCTCGGAGCCGCCTCACGCGAACCTCAGCGCCTTGTCCTTCGGGAGCCAGCTGGTTGTGTTGAACCCGGCGGGGCTCGGCCCGGCTGCGTCGCCGTGGCCACCGCCCCTCGAAGAGGCACGCTAGGGCCGGACCACGTCGACGTATCCGAGGCCAAAGGCCTTGAACGCGGCGCCGCCGGACACGCACCGCGCAGACGCGGACTCGGCCCCGTTCCCGCGGTCCCAGATCACGATGCCGACCACGCGACCGCGGTCGTCCACCAGGGGCCCGCCGCCGTTGCCGACGCTGACCTTCACGTCGGTGTCCAGGCGATCACCCGAGCTGGCGATGGCCCCCGGGCTCACGCTGAACGAGAGCGCGGGGTGGAACGGCGTCCCGATCGCGACCACGCGATCGCCGGCGCTGGCCGGGGCGAGGTTGACGGGGGCAGCGTCCAGCTTGGCGCCCTTCACGGACAGGAGCGCCAGGTCCAGGCCGGTATCCACGCGGAGCACGGTAGCCGCCGTCTGCTTGCCGGTGGAGGAGACCACGGCGAGGCCAGACACGCCGTTCACCAGGGAGGCCTGGGTGAGCACGAGCTCGGGCGTGATCGCCACCCCGGAGCCCCAGCCGTCGCCAGCGAGGACCGTGACCACGGTGGGGCGCGCGCGCTGGGCAGCGGCCATCGGATCGAGCGGCTTCGCGGACTCCGTGGGTCGCGGGAGGCGCTGCGTGGGCGCGGACGAGGGCTGCGTGACCACCGGAGGCGGCGTGACCACCGGAGGCGGCACGACCACCGGAGGCGGCGCGACCACCGGAGGCGGCGTCACGCGAGGCTGAACCACCACGGGAGGCGGCGTCACCACGGGAGGTGGCGTCACCACGGGAGGTGGCGTCACGCGAGGCTGAACCACCACGGGAGGCGGCGTCACCACCACAGGCTGAGTGACCACCGGCGAGGCGCCCGCTGCGGCTGAGACGATCGCCGCGAACTGCTCGTTCGCGAGGAAGTTGCGCAGGGCGATCCGGTAGGCCTGGAGGATGCTGGTGCGGGTGTGCTGCTGGCTGACGGCGGAGCCGCGCGTCTCCACGGTGAGCGTAGCGGCCCCCTGCACGGTCCAGCGCACAGTGAGCTCGGCCTCGGTCCAACCGACGGTCGGGTCGGAGCCGAAGACGTTGTAGACCAATCGCGTGACGACCGGCTGCAGGCCAACGGTGGCGATGCTGCCGGTGGCCACCAGATATCCGAGGTTCCGGAGCTCGTCCCGCTGGGGCTGGATGAACTCCTGGGAGTCTAGCGGGAACTCGCCGACCTCGAAGACGTCGGTGTAAGGGCGCTCGGGATTGACGGCCTGACCGCCGATCGCAGTGCCCGGTACCAACGCGAACGTGGGGGCGCTGGCAGCGATCGGCGCGCTGGAGTTGACCCGTATCGGGCGCTCCACGCGCACGTCACCCGCGCGGATCACGGACGTGCAGCCAAGGGATAAAGCGGCGAGCCAAAGGGCGAGACGAGGTTTCACAGGCGCTCCTTGGCCGCGAGGATACCGTAAGTCCCCGTCGGGTCTAGCCTTGCGGCCTTTGCAAACGCCGCGCGGGCCGCGTCGGTCGCTCCCCGGGCCCGCTCGACGGCGCCCAGGTGGTAGTAGAGCTCCGCCAGACCCGGCGATTCGCCGGTGGTGACCCCACGCAGCGCCTTCAGGATCTGGGCGCGCGCCTCGTCGTGACGGCCGAGCTTGTGGAGAATCCAGCCCTCGGTGTCCAACGCGGCGTCGTTGGCCGGGTCCAGCGCCAAGGCCCGGCGCACCTCGGTGAGCGCGGTGTCGAGGTCTCGCTCCCGTCGCGCCAGCAAATACGCGAGGTTGTTCGCGAAGCCGGTGGCCGAGGGATAACACCGAATGGCGTCGCGATAGACGGCGATGGCGCCCTCGACGTCTCCCGAGGCGTCGAGGAGCTCGGCCTCGAGGTGCATGACGTCGTCGGGCCCCCCCGCGCCGAGCCGCACGGGCCCGAGAGCCTCGAGCGCGCGCGCCACGAGGCGGCCACGCGCGGGAACGTCGAGCGGTGAGGGGGCGCCCAGGTCCTTGGTGAGGGCCGTGAGCGCCGAGAGCCGCTCGTCGCGCCGCCCGCTGACCGCGATCCATCGCTCGAGCACAGCGTCCGCCGCGTCGACGTGGCCGCGGGCGATCGCGTGCCGCAGGAAGATCGCGTACCCCACGTTTCTCGCCGTGTGTGGCCCGCTCGCGTGGCGGCGCACGCTGAGCGTGGCGCCCAGCTCGAGCCCCCCGAGCTCCGCCACCCGGTCCAGCAGGGCCAGCGCAGCGGCGGCGTCGCCGCGCTCCAGGGCCACAACAGCGCGCGTCATGAGCGCGATCGGGTGAATCGCGTCGGGCCGACGCGCCACGGCCTCTTGGGCCAGCCGCTCCATCGCGTCCACCGGCACCGTCGTGTGCAGGAGAGCCGCGGCGCAGAGCCGCACGGCCGCCTGGAGCGGGTCGGGGCTGGGGCGCGCCAGCAGGGCGACCAGCTCGGAGCCTCGACCGGTCCGCGCGAGGGCCTCCTCCAGGGCGCCCACGCTCGCCTGCTCGGGGACCGTCTGCAGAAGCGCCAGCGCGGTGTCTACCTCGCCGCCGTTCGCGAGCGCCTCGGCGAGCGGACGGGCTAGCCGCGCGCGCGCCTCCGGGGTCTGGGTCAGCCGCGCCACCTCGGCGAGCGCGGCCTCCCGGGCGCCCGCTGCCAGCGCCAGACCCACGCTCGCGGTCTCGAGGGCCGCGTCGCTGTGGTCGGCCTCGGCGGCGCGCTTCATCGCACGCCGGGCCAGATCCGGCCGGAGCCGATCGGCGAACAGGTCGGCGGCGAACTCGAAGACGGGCTTCGGGCCGCTGGCCTCGCGCGCCAGACGCTCCATCACGGCGAACGCTTCATCGGCCTCGTCGAGCCGCAGGTGGCAGTCGACGGCGAGCCGCCAGGGGTTCGGGGTCTCGGCATCGGAGATCGCCGCCAGATCGGGCGCCGCGGGGAGCGACTGCGCCCAGGCGGCCGCGTGCTCGGCGGCCCTCCCGTATTGCCCCACGTCGAAGTAGGCGAGCGCGAGCAGACGACTCTGCTCACCCCGCTCCTCCACGAGTCGGGACAAGCGGCTCTCCACGTCCTCCGCGCCTTCGTCGGAGGAGAGGCGCTTCAACAGCTCACGAAGCGCGCCGTCCACGCCGCCGAGGCCCCGCCCGGGCTCCAGGGCCTGGAACCAGAGCTCGATGGCCTCGCCCTCGAGCTTCGCCTCCGCGAGGAGTCGGCCCAGAGCGACACGCTGCTCCCCGCCCGCCGCCTCGAGCAGCGGCTCCAAGGCCGCGCGCAACGCGCCCGTGTCGGCGAGGCGAGCCGCGAGAGACGCCGCAGCCAGCGCGAACACCGGCTCCTGGCTCGGCGCCAGAACGGCCAACGCCTCCGCGCCTCGCCCCAGCGCCATGACCTGTTCGAGCACCGGGGCCAACAAGTCCGGCTGCAGGCCGGCCACCACCTCCGCGCGCGCGGCGTCCGCCAGCGCCGAGAGCCCAGCCTCCGCCGCGCCCGTGGCCAGCTCGAGCCGCGCCTCGTGGACGCCAAGGACCGCGAGCTCCGGGTGGTGTCGGTGCTCAGCGCGGACCAGCGCGAGCGCCTGCTCGAACGCGAGGGTCTCCTCCCACACCGCGAGGATCTTGGCCGTGCGCTCCAGCCTCACAGCGGTCAGCTTCCCCCGGTCGCTCGACGCGATGCGCTCGGACTGCGACGCGTCCGACTCGAGGTAACGCGAGAAAGCAGCCTCGGCCTCGCGACGCTGGCCCAGAAGCGCTCGGAGCAACCCCAGGCGGTACCAAGGCTCGGGGGCGGGCCGCGCGAGGACCAGCTCTTCGTACGCATCTACCGCCTCCTTCACGAAGCCGGTCTGCTCGAGGAGGGGCGCGAGCTTCGCGGGGTCCAGCTCTTCTTGCCCGAGCGCCACGAAGCGCTCGAGCGTCGCGGGCACGCGGTCCGGCAGGCCGAGCACCAGCAGCGCGGAGACCAGCTCGCCCAGGACTCCGAGGCGATTCTCGGTGGTGTCGAGGGAGAGGGCCCGCTCGTAGTACCGACGCGCGGCGCTGGGAGCGCCCTGCGACCAGAGGCGCCCGCCCACCACGAACGCCCCGCGAGAGTCCTTCTCGGCGTACCGCGCCCACAGCGTCTCGGCCTCGTCCAGGCGACCGGCGAGGGCCGCGGCGTCGCCCAGCTCCAGCCAGGTCTCGTGACGGTCAGGGTAGGAGGCCAGGATGCGTCGCAGGATGTCGACGGCCGCAGCGCTGCTGCCGCTGGCGAAGAGGCTCTGCCTGAGCACCGGGACCACGCGGTCGAGCTGATCCGGGTCGGCCACGGCCTCCACGAAGTCGGCCTGGGCCCCGGCCACGTCCCCAGCACGTAGCCGCAGGCGGCCCCGCTCCGCGAGCACGCTCCCGCCTTTAACCCCCTTGGCCAACCCGCGATCCAGCAGGGCCCGGGCGGCTGCGTCCTGGCCGCGGGATGCCAGGAGCTGCGCAGCGCGCACCCACCCAAGCGCGGACGTGTCCTTGACTAGCAGCGCGTCGAGCGCCGCGACGGCGGTGTCCAGCTCGCCCAGGCTGAGCGCGATCGCCGCCTCCTGCTCGCGATACTGCGCCCCGTTCGGCTGCGTGCGCGCCGCCTCGGCGTAGAGCTGGAGCGCCTCTCGGAGGAGCCCCGCCTCGCGCAGGCGCCGCGCAGCGTCCGCGTACGCTCTGGGGTTGGGCGTGAGGGTGACGTAGCGCTTGGCCAGCTCGCGAATTGCGCTCTTGTCCCCGAGCTTCGCGTAGGTCTCGAAGAGCACCGGGAAGAGCCGCGGCAGCCGGGTCCGCGCCCTCTCGTCGAACACCGCCTCGTAGTAGGTCCGGGCCCGCGCGTAGGCACGGCGTTGCCGGAACGCGTCTCCCACGGCCGCGATCGCCTGGAAGCTCCGCCCAGACGCGACGATGTAGGCATCGAAGGTGCCCGCGGCGCCCGCCTCGTCGCCGGCGGCCAGCTGCGCGTCGCCCAGCGGCTTCAGGATGCGCACGCGGTTCTGCTCGCCCGGAAGCAGCATCTCGTACATGCGGACCGCGGTGGGCGCCGCGCCGGCGGCGACGAGCTGACCGGCCATGCGGAAGATCTCGTCGCGCACGCTGCGGGGCGGGTCTTTGACCGCCGCGAGATATGCCTCCACGAAGGCCCGGGACCGGGCGTCGCCAGTGCGCTGCAACACCCGCGCGATCCCGAGCAAGCGCTCGGGCTCGGGCACGTCCGCAGCCTCGAGCCCCGCGTAGGTGCGGGCCGCCTCCGAGATCGCGTTGGCCTCCTCGAGGCGGGCGCCTGCGCGTAGGAGCGCCGACTTTCGATCTTGGCTCAGGTCTACGAACCGGCGCAGCGCGCGCTCGGCGGCGTCTCGTTGCGGGGGCCGCAGCCGCAGGTAGGCGTCGGCGAGGTTGGCGTAGGCCTCCGAGTCGTCGGGCTGCTCGCTCACCACGTCTTCGAGCAGCCGGCTCTGCAGCCTGGCCATCGACGGCTCGTTGCGGGTGAGCTCCGCCACATGGCGACGGGCCGCCGCGCGCTCGGCGGGGGGCGCGGCCTCCACCCAGGCGCGATAGAGCGACTCGGCGCGGCCGGGCTCGCGTTGCAGTCGAGCAGCGGTGTCCGCAGAGACCAACAACGCGGGCCGGCGCGACGGCGTCTCGCCCTCCGCCAGCGCCTTCTCGAACGCCAGCGCAGCGTCGCCGCCGCGCTTGAGCGCCGCCCAGTGCTCCCCCACCGCCAGCCAGGAAGCCGCGCGGTCCGCGCCCGCCGGCGCTCCGGCGGCCCAGGCCTCGAGCGTCTGGCGCTCGATGGTCGCGTCGCCCGCGTCGCGCGCCGCCTTCGCCACGGCGAAGACCAGCGCCCGGTCTTTGGGGGCCTTCTGCAGCGCGCTCCGGTAGGCGTCCAGCGCCTTCCGGGACTCGCCCACCGCCTCGTAGAACGCGGCGACGTCAACGCCGTTGCCGCTGGCCGCCATGTACTCGGCCACCAGGGCATCCCGCGGCCCCGCCTTGCCGAGCTGATGCTGGGCGCGCGCCATCCGCAGCGCGAGGTCGGTGGGCGGCGAGGGGGCCTTTCGCGCGGCCTCGTAGCGAACCAGCGCCTTCTCGGGCTGCCGCAGCTCGAGCCACGCGTCACCCCAAGCCGCGTGCCGATCCGGCATGCCGATGATGGCCTCGATCTCCTTCTCGCGTCCCGCGTCGGCCAGGGCCTTCACGGCCACCTTCCAGAGGCCGCGGTCGTCGGGGCTGAGCGTGACGGCCGCAGCGAACGCCGTGGACGCGATCCCGCCAGAGCCGAAACGAAGCGCCAGCTGACCCAGCGAGAGCAGCTCGGCGCTGGAGGTGGCGCTGGAGACCAGGCCAGTCAGCGCGGCCTCGGCCTCGGCCTTCTTGCGCCCCTTCAGCAGCACCGTGGCGCGGCGCAGCGCCAGCGACCGATCCGAGGGGCTGAGCGCGAGCGCCCTGGAATAGGTGCGCTCGGCCTCGTCGAACGCCAACTTCTCCTCGAGCAGCTCGCCGGCGCGTGTGAGACGTCCGGCGTCGGCCTCGCCCGCCCAAGCGTCGAGGACTCGGGTCGCTTCTTCCGTCTGGCGCAGCGCCAGGTGCGAGCGCGCGATGTCCAGGGGGAGATCATCTCGAACCCCAGTGGCCCGAGCGAAGGCCTCCAGCGCCGAGGCGTGGCTCCCGGACGCCGCGCGCCACAGGCCCAGCGCGTCGAAGAGCCGCCCTGCGTCCCTGGCGCGCGAGAGCGCCTCCGAGGAGAACCGCGCGTCCGCGACGTCCCGAAGCGAGCGCCGGTCCTTGATCACGTACGCGGCCAGCGCGTCGATCAGCTGGACTTCCTCCTCGGCGCCGTAAGCGGCGCGCCACTCCGGATCCCCGTCCAGCGCGCGGTTGAACGCGCGGTACGCCTCGATCGGGCGCCCGGCCGCCAGGCAGACACGCCCTTGCCAGCGAGCGATCTCGGGATCTCGCGGCGCCAGCCCAGCGGCCCGCGTTGCGAGTCGCATGGCCTCGTCGTGGGCTCCCTGTCGCGACAACACCACGGCCAAGGCCAGGTGAGCGCGCGGGTCGTCGGGTCCATCGCGCAGCGCGTCCCGCGCCGCCTGCTCCGCGGAGGAACCGTCCGGCACCTCGAGGGGCACGATCGTCCCTGAGGTGGTGCCACAGGCTGCGAGCGAGAGGGGAAGGGTAGCTGCGAGGGCAGTGAGGAATCGGCGCATCAGGTCTCCAGAGGACGAAGGAGCCTATCAGACGCGCCCACCCCTCACACCTTTGGCCTCCCGCGCGGGCCCTCTCGAGGCCGTAGTAGCCCATCTGCCACCGCAGGTTTGAGGTCACCCCAACCGGGGAGTACGTTGTTGGGGATGGTGCGCGTAAACACGATCTGGGTCTGCGTCTTCGGGTTGTCTTGGATTCTGGGCTGCGGCGGCGACGCCGCCTCGATCACCGACGCTGGGGCGTCCGATGGCGCGGAGATCGCAACCGAAGACGTGCTCCTCGGCGACTCCACGGCGGGGGACTCCGGCTCGCCTGACGTAGGCGCGCCGGCTGACGGCGAGAACACCGACGCTCCGCCCACCGTCGAAGAGGACGCGGGTGGCTCCGGCGAGGTCTCGCAAGACAGCGTGGCGGAGGACGCCACGGCGGAAGACACCTCCTCCCCCGACGCAGCGATCGAAGACACAGGGCCCGAAGACGCCGGGCCCGAAGACGCGAGCCTCCAGGACGCCGCGATCGAGGACGCTGGTAGCGACGCAGTCGACGATGCCACCAGTGACTCCCCCGACTCCCCCGACTCGGCCGATGGCAGCGATGCCTCGAGCGACGTCCCGGTTAACCCAGACGACGTCCCCGGGGAGACCGGTGACGTTCCGGTTGAGCCGACCGAGCCCCCCGATCTAGTCGCGGCTCCACCCTGCACGGCGCAGACGCCGCGCCGGCTCTACGGCCGACTGATTCAGGCGGGCCCGTCCGGACTTCAAGCGGCCACGCTCCCGAGCGGCGCGCTCGAGCCCTTCGGTCCCCCGCTGCCCGGTGCGCGCCCCCCCTCGATCCGCCCGGGGTTGACCGGCAGCGCCGAGATCCTGGTCACGGCCGCCGCCGGTGGTACTTGCCGGGTGCTGGGCCTCGACGCCGCTGGCGCCATCGTTCACGAAGCCAGCTTCCCAGCCTACGACTGCTCCTCCCCGGTCCTCCTGCCCGACGGGATGGTCGTGTCAGCCCGCGTGGACCTCGATCTCCAGCTGCGCACCTTCGACCTCGCGGGCCTCGAGACCAGCGTGGTCGACTTCCCGGGCTCGTCACCCGCCGCGCCCGTGGTGGTCGACGGCGACCTCATCGTGGCCCACGGCTCCACGCTCACGCGCCACCGACCAGGCGTCGGCGCAGTGAGCACCGTGGACACCGGGCTCGCCTCAATCACGCGCCTCGCGCTCAGCGACGGGGTGGTGGTCGCCACCGGGCGGTCCACGGCGCTCACCGAGGGGCTGGGCGATCGCGTGGTGCGTTATGGCGCGGCCAACCTCCTCCTGCTCGGAGCCATCGAGCTCCCCGGCGCGGCCACGGCCGAGGTCGTCCTCCTCGACGGCTGCCTCGATCCCCTGGCGAACGGCAGCTCCCACTGGTGGTGCCCGGGTGGCCTGGTCGCCACAGCGGGAGCCGGGTGGCTCACGGTCTTCGACGCCGAGACGGGCGGAGTGATCGCCGACGAGGTGCTGCCCGCGCTCACGGCCACGGGCCTCGCGTCCCTCGATGACGGCCGCCTGCTGGCCGCCGGCGCGCTCGTGCAGGGCCTCACGGAGATCCGGGCGCTCGACCTCCAGACCGAAGGCGCTCAGTCGAGCTCGGTGATCATCGCGGACTACGGCGCCCCGTACTGCGCGGGAAGCCCGGTCGCCGACACGGACGGCAGCGTGTACTTCACTCTCAACACCACCGTGCACCGCGTGACCACCAGCTCGGCAGGGCACGGTCCCGGCTGGGCGCGCGCCGGAGGCGATCCAGAGGGCGCCGGGCGCCCGAACCTGGTAGGCCGCGAGTGTCCCGGCCCCCCCGGCGCCCTCAACTTCTCCAGGGACTCCCGCTCGCCCGAGGGGGAGAACATCAGCAGCGCCCTGGTGCTCCCGAGCAACGAGGTGATGGTGTCAGGCCTCGTCTCCGGCGGCCCGGCCGGCTCCTTCGCTTATCTAGCCAAGTACTCGAGGTCCGGCTTCCAGCGCTGGTCCGCGCTCCCGCCCACCACGGCCACCGCGTTCATCGACCTGCTGCAGCTCGGCGCCACCGTCTACTCCACCGGCGCAAACGCCGTGGTGGGTGCCAACGAGACCGTCATCGCCGCCTTCGACGAAGACGGGAACTTCCAGGGCGAGGGGACCTTGGCGATCCCGGACACGTCCGTGACTCCCACCGCCCTCGCGGCCATCGAGGGTGACGTGGCGCTCTTGGCTCGCACCGGGCCGTTCTTCACCCTGGGCCTCGACGCCACGGTCTTCCGCGTCTCGCCAGCCGACCTCTCCACCCCGATCTGGTCCCACCCCATGGACTGGCCCGGCACCGGCAGCCCGCAGGCCCTCCACGGCTTCGGCGGGGCCGTCTACGCCTGCGGCTCGACCGATGTGCCGATCACGGGAGAGACACAGACCGTCGTGGCCCGAGTCGACGCCGACGGCACCTCGCCGTGGTCGCTCACGTACCCGGTTCCGGGCGAAGCAACGCGCTGCTTGGACCTCGACAGCGACGGCACTCACCTCTTCGCGCTGGTCTATCGGATCCCGGTGGCGGAGGCGCAGCTCGTGCGGCTCGACCCGGCCACGGGCGCGGTCGTCGACAGAGTGTCGACCAAGGGCGACCACCGCCGCATCGCCCTCCCGTCGGACGGCCGCTGGGTGGTGGCCGGCACCTCGTTCTCGCTGTCGCGCTTCGACGGCGGCGCCGTGGACGTCCTTGGCACGTGGTCCGTACCGAACACCTTCGGCGTCGTGGCCGATCTGGTCCTGATGGACGATCGACCGGTCCTCATCGGCACCGCCGGCGTCAACTTCCAGACGCCTGACCTGCGGATGACCCGCCCTGCCCCCTTCGGTCAGCTCGGGTGCTCAGCCGCCGGCCGCTGCGCCACGGCAGACTGCGACGACGACGACCCGTGCACGGTCGACGGCTGCGACCCGATCATCGGGGCCTGCGTGTTCACCCCGCGCGCCGAGGGCGCCGTGTGCGGCGCGGAGCTCACCTGCGTGAGCGGGAGCTGCCAGTGAGCGGTGGACCGACGCGCGGGCAAGAGGCCGTCAGTCGGCGCCTTGGCACGTTGCGGTGCCGTTGACCACGGACGCGGAGAGCCCGGCCTCGCCGTCGGCCCCTGACGCGGACCCGTCGCCCGCGATCCCGCCGAGCCCCGGGGTCCCCTCCTGATTGAAGGTGTTGCCGGTACACACGGGGCTCCCAACGCCCACGATGAAGACACCCACGCTCGGACCGCCGCCACCGCCGCCGCCGTGACCACCGCGGCCACCCTTCCCGCCGTCGCCGCCCTTGCCGCCCTTGCCGCTAACATCCCAACC